>CAZBDC010000027.1:32423-40883 GCA_964490575.1 uncultured Anaerolineaceae bacterium
GATCAGGCAGGTTATTGGCGAACAGGCTGAAGCTGTTCGGTCACAACCATCAACGGGCGCTCCGCATAAACCCCAGCTTCCCTTGACTCGCTCGCGCAATGCGGGCAGACGGCCCGCGGCGGGAAAAGGTGAGATTTACAACGCGGGCACGTTTCACCCAGCATCGCATAAGACTGTTTTCGAAGGCGCCAGTGACGTGGAACTTGCATTTCTCCTCCTGTAAATACAAAACTACCAATACGGTTCTCGTTATTGGGCTTAATATAAGGGGTGAAAGCTATCAAACCCTATCAAAAGGCTGTGAATTGCTATCACAGCCCCGCCGAGAGGGTCCCAGGCAGGTTTGCCAGGCGTTCTGGCAGGCGCAACGACCAGCGAGGGGCCTGCGGCAGGAGAGATCGACGCAAAACTTGTTTGGCATTAAAATGAGAGCGAACATGACCCGGACTGCTCCGATCCTTATTTTGCTCGTGGGTGGGCTTCTGCTTGCAGGCTGTATGGCTGCCCCGGCAGCAGGCAGCCCGCCCGGCCCAACCGGCATGCCTGCCAAGCCAACGCTCTCACTGGCTTCACTCCCTTCGCCAACCGCGCATCCCAGCCCAACCGCTTCGCCCAGCCCGGCGGACCCGCTTCCCACGACCACCCGCCTGCCCGGGCTGCCGGTCTGTTCGCCATTCCAGCACATCGCGCTCGACCAGGTCAGCCAGATCATCAGCAACCCGTACCACCCTCCCCGGCCCGGCTCAGATGACCCACACCAGGGAGTCGACCTGGCCGACCGGCTGCCGGACAGTCAGGTTGCCGTTGCCGGACGAGCAGTTCAGGCCGTACTGGCGGGGCAGGTCGCAGCCGTGATCCGGGATCGCTTTCCGTATGGCAACGCAATCCTGATCGAGACACCCTTGGATGAAGTATGGGGCGGCTGGCAGGACCAGGTAGGAATCCCCACCGCGGCGCCTACCCTGGCGCCGGTTTCAGCGCTTACCTGCCCACACGCGCCGGAGCCATTCACCGCTTCCACCAGGCGCTCGCTTTACCTGCTCTACGCCCACCTGCAGCAGCCTCCTGATCTGCAGGTGGAAGACGCGGTTACATGCGGGCAGGCAATCGGGGCCGTGGGCAGCAGCGGGAACGCGCTCAATCCACACCTTCACCTTGAAGCGCGGGTTGGACCCGCGGGGCTGCGGTTGGACAGTATGGCCCATTACAACGCCAGCGCCACCCCGGAAGAGATGAGCAGCTACTGCCTGTGGCGGATCAGCGGGTGGTTTCAACTGGTTGACCCGCTTCAGGTTCTCATGACCGGGTTAAAATAGAGCGGCTGTCCAAAAAGGGCAAGCGAGCCTTTTCGCAGCAAAGGCAAGCCGCCGGCGAGAAAAAGCTGGTCGCCCTGGTGGATGGATTGGTTTACGAATTAAAACACATCCCCCAGGATGTGGAGGAACGCCAGCAGCAGGGAGAGCGCCTGCGCCAGCAGGGACTCAAGTTTGCCGGCGAGGCGCTGAACCTGGAGCCGCGCCACCTGGCGTTCATCGAAACATCCGGGATGCTGGAAGCCAGCCAGGATTTTGCCCGACGGTCAAGCTGGCCTTCAACCTTCGCTTCAAGCGACGGCTGGCAGGTGAAAATGTGCGCCCGGCCAACGCCCACGAAGCTGCCATCAACAACCTGGTGGAGATGATCGAAAACCAGTGGGAGCGCGCTCGATTTCCACAGGTTTACGACAGCCTGTTGTCCATCCATGCTGCCCAGGTGCGCAGCCTGAAGCTGGTCGCGCCAGGCGCTTCCCCATATGAACTGGATGTGCTGGGCGTGTCTTTTGAGAAAGGCGGCACTTCCGTCCTGGCAGATGGGTACCTGGTCGCCGGGTGGCTGACCGCTGCCCAGGCTCAATTGATGTTCGGCTACGGCGCATTTACACAGTTGATGGACGACCTCGAAGATATACTTCAGGATGTGCAGGAAGGTCGGATGACCATCTTCTCCCAGGCTGCCCGGCGCTGGCCATTGGACCAGGTGACAAACCGCATGTTTCATTTTGGCCGGGCGATCTTTAGCGAACTGGATGCTTTCGACAACCCGACCGCCGGCCTGTTAAAAGAACTGATCGAACGCGGTATCGATCCCCTGCTGATCGACAGCATCGGCCGGGTTGGTCAGTTCTACACCAAAGAATACCTGCACCAAATCGAGCGGCACTTTCCCCTCCATTTCCCCGCCCTGCACAAACAGCGCCAGAAACTTAACCGGCAGAAAGTGACCCTGGAGCGGCTGCTCGAAAGATTTATAATAAGCGGATGAGCCGCTTCTTCGAAAACCTGCGCACGAACAAAAATTTCCGCCAGGCCATGGCGTATCTTTTGTTCGTCGTCTTTGCCGCCGGGGCGTTGTTGATTACGTTAGGGATCCATGCCAATATCCTGCAAATCGGCGCCGTCTTGAATGCCGGCAGGGCATTTTACCGCCTGATGTATACCGCAGGCACCTTTGTCGTATTTGCTCCCTACGTTTTCGCGATTGTCCTTCTCGAAAGCTATCTCAGCGGCGGCGCGAAGAAAAACCAGCTCGGGCAGCGGGCCAAAAAGGTCCTCATCGCTGAGGCCGGCCTGGGAATCTTGAGCCTGCTGATCACCTGGGTGACGACGCGCCTGCTGTTGGGAACCCCTTAGCCGCCGGTCGGTCATCGGGAGCCAGTGCCTGCCGGATCGCTTGAAGAAAAGCTGCGGCAGCGTGGGAAGGATCGGTGGAGCTTCCGGCAGCCTGGATCAGCGCCGAGCCAATGATGACCCCATCCACCACCTGGGCCACCGCCCGGGCCTGCTCCGGGGTGGAGATGCCAAAACCGACCGCCAGGGGCGTGCGGGCCACTTCTCGCACCCGCCCAACAAAGCCTGCCAACCCATCGGCGAGCGCTTCGCGCGCACCGGTGACGCCGGTCAGCGAAACCAGGTACAAAAAGCCGCTTGCCCGCGAGGCCAGCGCCGCAACCCGCTCAGGGGGTGAAGATGGCGAAACCAGGTAAACCAGCGCCAGGCCGTTTTCCCGGCAGGCAGCCTCGACCGTTCCGGCTTCCTCCATGGGCAGGTCAGGCACAATCATGCCATCGGCGCCAGCGGCGCGCGCCGCAGCCGCAAAACGCGCAACCCCAAAGGACAGGATCGGGTTGATATAACCCATCAACAGCAGCGGCTGGCGCACCCCGCGCCGGCGCAGTTCGGCGACCATCTCCAGGCAGCGTTGGACGGTGACGCCCTGCTCGAGCGCCACCTGAGTCGAATGTTGGATGGTCGGCCCATCGGCCAGCGGATCCGAAAAAGGGATGCCCAGCTCGATCAAGTCCGCACCTGCGCCGGCGAGAGCTTCAATGACATCCAGCGACCCAGCCACCGTCGGGTAACCCAGCGTGAAGTAGGGCATCAAGGCAGCCCGCCCCTGCGCCCCGCATGAATGCGGCCCGCATTCATGCGTCCTCTGCCTGCCAAATGCCTCCGCGATATGTTCCAGACCGTTCACATTCAGCCTACCTTTCCTTCCAGCGCCCGGGTTACCGTATCCAGATCTTTATCGCCGCGCCCAGACAGGTTCACCAGCAGAATTTGATCCGGGTCCATCTGTGGGGCCCGGGCGATCGCTTCGGCGATGGCATGCGCTGACTCAAGGGCTGGGAGGATGCCTTCACTGAGCGCCAGGCGCTGGAAGGCCGCCAGGGCAGCTTCGTCATCCGCATAAGTGTAGCGCGCCCGGCCAATCTCCCGCAGGAAGGCATGCTCAGGACCGACAGCAGCATAATCCAACCCGGCCGAGATCGAGTGGGTCAACGCCACCTGGCCATCGGCATCCTGGAGCAGGTACGTGTAGGCGCCATGCAAGACGCCCGGCCGGCCAAGCTGCGGGTCGCTAAAACGCGCGGCGTGCTTGCCGCTGGCAATTCCACACCCGCCAGCCTCCACCCCAATCAACGCCACGCCCGGGTCATCCAGAAAAGCATGGAACAGGCCAATCGCGTTCGAACCGCCGCCCACGCAGGCCACGCAGGCATCCGGCAGCCGTCCGGCCTGCGCCAGGATCTGCTGGCGGGCTTCCCGGCCAATCACCGCCTGAAAATCGCGCACCATTAACGGGTAAGGATGGGGACCAAGTGCCGATCCGAGCAGGTAGTAAGTATCGCCAACATGGGTGACCCAATCGCGGATTGCTTCATTGACTGCGTCTTTGAGCGTGCGGCTGCCGCTTTCGACCGGGCGCACCTCGGCGCCCAGCAGGCGCATACGCAGCACGTTGGGCTGCTG
Organism: uncultured Anaerolineaceae bacterium; assembly: GCA_964490575.1. Classification (GTDB taxonomy): domain Bacteria; phylum Chloroflexota; class Anaerolineae; order Anaerolineales; family Anaerolineaceae; genus DSYU01. Next base: position 36,713 of record CAZBDC010000027.1, read on the forward strand.
GCGCGCCATATCCACCGTGCCCATATAAACCACGCACTCCAGCCCGAGCAGCGCCGCCACGGTTGCCGTCGCCACGCCGTGCTGGCCCGCGCCGGTTTCAGCGATCACCCGCCGTTTGCCCATCCAGCGAGCCAGGAGGGCCTGCCCCAGGGCATTATTGATCTTATGCGCGCCGGAATGCGCCAGGTCCTCGCGCTTCAAATAGATCCGCGCTCCGCCCAGGCTGGCCGTCAGCCGGCGCGCAAGAGTCAGCGGGGTCGGCCTGCCAACGTAGGTGCGCAGCAGTTCATCCAACTCGCCCTGAAAGTCTGCGTCGACCTGAGTGGCCTGGTAAGCCGCTTCCAGCTCTGCCAGGGCCGGCATCAGCGTTTCAGGCACAAACTGCCCCCCATAAGGCCCGTACTTGGCAGGTGAAGGCTGGCCGGATCGGGTTGGTTGAGGGGCAATCATTCAACAGCCTCAGGATTGAACGACCGGACGGCGCGCACAAACTCAGCCACCTTCTGCAAATCCTTTACCCCCGGGGCCGATTCCACACCGGTGGCCACATCGACGCCCCAGGGCCTGACCTGGCGAATCGCGTCCGCTACGTTATCAGCCCGCAAGCCCCCGGCCAGAATAATCGGCATCTGGTCGGCCAGCACGCGCGCCAGGCTCCAATCAACCACCTGCCCGGTTCCGCCATACATCCCTGGGCGGTTGGCGTCGACCATCCAGGCCGGGGCCATGGTGCGGCGCGGATAGCGCCGGATCGTCTCGAGCATCGATTCGGGAGTCGTCAGACGCAACACTTTGAAAGCCCGCTCACCCAGCTTTTCCATCACCTCGGGCGGCTCGTCCCCCGCGAGTTGGACCATATCCAGGTGGCAGTCTCGGAAAACGGCGTAAATGAAATCCACATCACCGTTCACAAACACCCCCACGGTGGTCAGCTGAGCCATTTTCTCCCGCAGGACCGTCTCAAGGCGCACCATCAGGCGCATGCAGTCGCCGGGGATAATATACCGCGGGCTTTTTGGGTAAAAATTAAAACCCAGGATATCCACCCCTGCCTCAATCGCCCCCAAAGCTTCTTCTAACGTCCGGATACCGCAAACCTTAATCTTGACTTTCATGTTTAAACTCCCTGCTGCTGTATTGGTACGATGCGCCGCGATGAGGCGCAGCCTAGAGAAAGTATCTGGTACAGTCTCTATTGACTTTCGGAGTAATTGGACAGCTCGCGCGCCTGCGCGGCGACATCCAGTGCAACGACCAGCGCTTCGCCAACCAGGATCGCATCGATGCCGGCAGCGGCCAGCCGCGCCACATCCGCGCGGGTGTGGATCCCGCTTTCCGCCACCAGGCATACATCCGGCGGAACCTGAGGCCGCAGATCCAGGCTGGTTTCCAGGCGTGTGCTGAAAGTATGCAAATCGCGGTTATTGATCCCCACCAGCGCTGCCTGGCAGGCCAGGGCAATTTCCAGCTCGGCCTGGTTGTGAACTTCGACCAGCGCCGCCATATCCAGCTCGCTGGCCAGGGTGTGAAGGTCCTTTAAACTACCCGGATCCAGGTGGGCTGCAATCAGCAGGACGGCGTCTGCACCGGCCGCGCGCGCCTCGTAAACCTGGTATGGGTCGCAGATAAAATCCTTGCGCAAAACCGGGCAGTGCGGTTCCAGCGCAGAAATCTGGCGCAGGAATTCGAGCCGGCCCTGAAAGTAGCGCTCGTCGGTTAAGACACTGATGGCCGCGGCGCCGTGCTCACGGTAAATGCGCGCCAGGCCTAGCGGGTCAAAATTCTCGACCAGCAGCCCGCGTGACGGCGAAGCGCGTTTCACTTCGGCGATCAGCGCCGGCCAGCCGGCGGCCCTGGCGCGCAGCGCGGCAACAAAATCGGCTGGTGGGGCAGCCGCTTCTGCAGCGCGGCGAACCTCAGCCAGCGAGCAGATCTTTTGGCGCTCGGATACTTCCTGACGTTTATAGGCAAAAATTTCCGTGAGGATGCTCATTGGATTATTGTCCGCCAGCCAGCTTCTGGCTAAAAACAACCAGGGATTCCAATCGATCCAACGCCGCGCCCGAATCGAGCGACTGGCGGGCTTCTTCCAGGGCGGCCGCAAAATCGCCATGCTCGGTCGCCAGGGCCGCTGCGCTGTTCAACAGGACTACATCCCGGCGCGGTCCCCGGTCCTCTCCGCGCAGCAGCGCACGCAGCATCCCGGCATTCTCAACCGGGTCGCCGCCGTGCAGGTCGTCCGTGGAAGCGGGACGCAGGCCGAAGCCGGCGGCGTCCAGTTCAAAGGTGGTCACTCGCCCATCTCGCAGGTGGCTGACCCGGTTTGTCCCGCTGGTGGTCATCTCATCCAGCCCACCGTAACCATGGACGACAAAAGCCGCCTGCCCGCCCAACGCGGAGAGAACCTCCGCCAGCAGGTGCGTCAGGCCCGGGTCATAGACGCCGATCAACTGGTGGGTTGCCCCGGCCGGGTTCGTCAGCGGTCCCAGCAAGTTGAAGATCGTGCGCTGGCCCAGCTCGCGGCGCGGGTTGATGGCATACTTCATCGCCGGGTGGAAATGCGGGGCAAAGATAAAGCCGATCCCAACCTTATCAATGCAAACTGCCACCTGTTCGGGGGTCAGGTTCAAATTGACGCCCAATGCACCCAGCACGTCGGCGCTGCCGCAACGTGATGAGGCAGCCCGGTTGCCATGTTTGGCAACCTTGCGTCCGGCCCCGGCGATCACAAAAGCTGCAGTCGTAGAAATGTTGAAGGTATGCGCTCCATCTCCCCCCGTGCCGGCTGTATCGAGCAAGGGCTTTCCGTTGCGGGCATAGGGAACCTGGCTGGCCCGGGCGCGCATAGCCCGCGCGCTGCCGGCGATCTCAGCCACCGTCTCACCCTTCATGCGCAGCGCCACCAGGTAACCACCGATCTGGGCTTCCGTGGCCTGGCCAGACATAATAATTTGCATGGCCTGCTCGGCTTCCTCTTCGCTCAGATCCATATGGCGCATTAAGCGAGCAATATATGGTTTTAACATGGTCCCTTCTCCTGAACGGACAGAAAATTACGGAGGATTTGTTTTCCAAAACCGGTCAAAATCGATTCGGGGTGGAACTGCACGCCGTAAATCGGGTGAGACCTATGCCTGATCCCCATAAGCTCACCCTCAAGCGTAAAAGCAGTGACTTCCAACTCCTCGGGCACATCGCTGACGATCAGCGAATGATAACGGGTCGCTTCAAAGGGACTGGGCACGCCGCGAAAGAGGTCATCCCCATAGTGATAAACCGGCGAAGTTTTACCATGCATCAGGCGCGGCGCTCGCACAATTTTACCGCCAAACACCTCCCCAATGCATTGGTGCCCGAGGCAAACCCCCAGCACCGGTCGGCGGCGACCCGGGCCAGCGCCAAGCTGGCGGATGACCGCGCGCGAAATACCCGCGTCTGCCGGTTCGCCTGGCCCAGGCGAGATCACCACATGACTCGGATCAAGCTGTTCCAGCGCTTCGACCGTCACGGCATCGTTGCGAAATACGCGCGCATGCGCGCCAAGCTCGCCCAGATATTGGACCAGGTTATAGGTAAACGAGTCGTAGTTATCGATTACGATGATCATCTCTATCTCCCAAACGATTTTTCAGCCATATCGACAGCCACTGCCAGGGCGCGGGCCTTATTGAGCGTTTCCTGGTACTCACGCTCAGGGTCCGAATCGGCCACGACCCCAGCCCCGGCCTGGATGGAGACGGTCTGCCCGCGCATGACCAGCGTGCGGATGGTGATGCAGGTATCGAGCGAGCCATCCCCGGCAAAGTAGCCCACCACCCCGGCATAAGCGCCGCGCGGGCCGGGCTCCAGGTCGCGAATGATCTGCATGACGCGGATCTTAGGCGCTCCACTGACGGTGCCAGCCGGGAATGTCGCCCGCATCAGGTCAAACGCATCCAGGCCGGGCGACAGTTCACCCTCAACCTGGGATACGATGTGCATCACATGCGAGTAGCGTTCGATTACCATTTGCTCAGGAACGCGGACGCTGCCAAACTGGCACACCCGTCCCAGGTCGTTGCGGGCCAGGTCAACCAGCATCACGTGCTCGGCGCGCTCTTTCGGGTCCTCCAGCAGGTCGTGTTAGATCGGAAGAGCGTCGTGTAGGGAAAGAGTGTAGGATAGGGTGTAG
>CAZBDC010000028.1:0-39999 GCA_964490575.1 uncultured Anaerolineaceae bacterium
TGCTTTATTCCATCTCAGATGGCGAGGTCTGATCCGGGTCCAGGTGCCGGAAGCCTGGCGGCCAGGAGAGCGGCCCGGCCAGAAGCGGGTCGCCGGTGGCGCTCATCCAGGCGTGCAGATGGCTGCGCATTTCGCCAAGCACCGCTGCATTGCCGGGTTCACCGGCCAGGTTGTTGGCCTCGCCAGGGTCGAATATCAAGTCATACAGCTGTTCCTGAGCGATTGGATAATCACGCCAGCCGTGTTCCAGCCACAGGCTCTTTGTGTAACTGTCGTCGACATTGGGCAGCACCGGGCGATTGCGTTCATCGAAACGGGCAATATATTTCCAACGCTGCGTCCGCACGGCCCGCTGTGGATCGTAAGCGACGTGGAAATTGATCTCGCTGTAGACGGCCGGTCGGATGGTCTCGGCCTCACCGCGCACCAGGGGCAGCAGAGACTGCCCTTGCAGCCACCCGGGCGGCTCAATCGCCAACAACTCACATAGGGTTGGGAACAGGTCGACCTGGCTGACCAGCGCGTCGAACACGCGCCCGCCGGTGAAGCCGCCTGGCCCGCGCAGGATTAACATCACCCCGGTGCCGTGGTCGGTCAGGTTGCATTTCATGGCCGGGAAGGCCACCCCGTGATCGGTGGTGCAGATGACCAGGGTGTTTTCTGCTAAACCGGTTTCCTCCAGCGCGCCGAGCACCATGCCCATCTTGCGATCCAGCTCGCGCGCCGAGCTGATGAAGCCGGCCATGTCCAGGCGGGTTTCCGGCGTGTCGGGGATAGGAGCCGGCGGGCGCAGGTAGTTGGGATTATCCCGCGGGTCTGGGCTGTGGAAGGGCCGGTGCGTTTCCTGAAAGCCAACATCGAGGAAGAACGGCTGTGGCGGCGCGCTATGCAGGAAGTCGACTGCCCATTCCTCGCTGCCGCGCCGGAGCTGGCCAGCCTCCTCGTTGGGGACGACGTCGTAACCGGTCTGTTTGCCCGGTTGGGCGCCGCCGGCCACGTGCTGCATCCCGGTCAGCACGCTGGTGTACCCGGCCTGGCGAAGGGTGTGGAGCATGTGCTGGGAATAGTCGTTCAGTTGAAAGCCAAAATGGGCCAGCCCCAGCATGCCGTTGCTGTGCGGGGCCATCCCGGTCAGCAGGGCTGCCCGGCTGGGCGAGCAGGTCGGCGCGGCGCTGAAAGCCTGGCGGAACAGCACCCCTGCTTCGGCCAGTTTCTGGAGATGCGGGGTGGGGATGGCGTATCCATACGGCTGGATATATCGCCCGGTGTCATGGGAGTGCAGGTACAGGATATTTGGACGGGACATTTGCTCTTCTTTCGGGGATGATTCAGGGGTTTAATCCGGGCCTGTGGCGGTTTTGTTTTTCGATCAGTTCGTCATTGAGCCGGTTGAACTGCTCGTCCACTTTCTGGCGGGCAGGGTCGCCGTCATACCATGCCATGATCTCCTCTGCGCCGCGCGCAAAGGGTATGACACAGTTGAAATCAGGCACCAGGCGCTTGATCTTGCTGTTGTCGAAAATCATGCTGTGGGCTTTGTCGCCCATCAGGCCGGCGCCCCACTCTAGATCGTAGCTGGCGATGACTTCGGATGGCACGTGCACCAGGCGAGCCTCGGCCCCGGCGGCCCTGGCGATGATCTCATAGATCTGGTTCCAGCTCAGCCATTCGTCTGAGGTGATATGGAAGCTCTCGCCAATCGCCCCTGGATGGCCCAGCAGGCCGGCAAAACCGACCGCGAAGTCGGCATGGTGGGTCAGAGTCCACAACGAAGTTCCGTCGCCGTGCACGACCACCGGCTTGCCCTTGCGCATCCGGTCGACGACTGTGTAGCCGCCATCGCAGGGCAGCAGGGTCTTATCATACGTGTGGGAGGGCCGCACAATCGTCATCGGGAATTTGTTCGCGCGGTAAGCCTGCACCAGCATTTCTTCACAGGCGATCTTGTTCCGCGAGTACTGCCAGTAGGGGTTGTCCAGCACGGTCGACTCGGTCACCGGCAGGTGCGCAGGCGGGGTCTGGTAGGCGGAAGCCGAGCTGATGAAGATGTACTGGCCGGTTCGCCCGTTGAACAGCTCCAGGTCCGCCTGGATGTGTTCGGGCGTAAAAGCGATCCAATTGACGACGACGTCGAATGCCTGCCCTGCCAGCGCGGCGCGGGCGGATGCCGGGTCGCGGATGTCGCCTTGCAGCAGGTGGGCGCCTTCGGGTGCCGGGCGGGCAGATGTTCTGCCGCGGTTGAGCAGGTACAGATTATGGCCCCGGTCAACCGCTAACCGGGAACAGGCTGAACTGATGATGCCAGTTCCGCCGATAAAAAGAATTTTCATTTGAAACGGTCCTGTTCTGGTCTTTGTTTTAATAGCGATTACGAACCTTGTATCGTATGGGGTGGGCGATGCAGTCGCCCACCCCATACGAAAGAAGGCCGGAAAAACTTATGGCAGCTTGGGAATTTTGAGCACTGTCCCAGGCTTGACGTGGTTCGGGTCATCGCCGATGGCAGCCTTATTGGCTTCGTAAATGACCATCCATTTTTCGCGGACAGCCGAGCCGTAATACTTGAGGGCCAGGTGGCTGAGCGTCTCGTCTGCTTTCATGGTGTGCTCGGCGATGTACTCCACCTTTGCGGGCTGGGTTGGTTTTGATTCGGGCATCTTTTCCGGTTCTTTGCCAAACTCTGCACGTTTCATATCATCCTCCTGAAAGAGAATCTGAACGAAAGACGATTATATTCTAGCAAAAAATGACCTACCCTGTCTGCTCAGGCCGGCACATTCTGCAAGCGGGTGAACAGGTCGCGGAAAATTGGGTTGCGGCGGATAAACCAGGCCTCCAACACCGGGTGCCGGTTGGGCTCGCGCTCGAAGTACAGCTTTCCCGTCACTTTGAACTCGGGCTCGCGCTCGATTTTCAAATCTCCCATCAGGACCGGGCTGGAAACCAGCCAGGCAGACACCCAATCCTCATCGAGCAGGTAGGCGATGGTGGAAATATCCCAGATTTCCTTGGCCCAGGCAAAATGATCCTGGCTGTACTCGCAGAAGCGCTCGTAGAGAAAGTCACTGATCGCATTATGGCCTTTGATGGTCTGTTCCAGTTCAGAGCGGGTCGTCAGCAGGTGCGAGGCGACTCCCAGGCAGGGGATGTGGACCAGCGGGACGCTGCTGTCGAAGATCAGCCGGGATGCCTTTACATCTTGCATCAGGTTGAACTCAACTGTGTGCGGCAGCGCGGGCGGGTTGCCGCCCAACCAGACCACCACGATCCGGCGCAGGATCTCAGGCTCGATCAGCAGTGCCGAGGCGACGTTGGTGATTGCTCCAATTGCCACCACGTAGAGCGGGTCATCCTCCGGGGATGCCATTGCGCGCTCGATCAGGTCCAGGGCCGCTTCGCTGCGCTCCGGAGCAGCCCTGTCACCCAGATAGGCTGTTGAACCGCGGTACACAAGCCCCCTGGCGTTAATCCGCAGCCGTTCGAGCAGGCGCAGGATCTCTGCGTAGCTCTTTTCCATCCCATCACCCGGTCCGCTGGAGCGCTGGTTGGTAAATGGCGCCGCATAGATCGCTTCAACCTTTAGCTTTTCAGGGGCCAGCAGAGAATAGACCAGCGCGAACTGGTCATCGATTTCGTTGTACGTATCGGTGTCCAGCACCATGCGCACTTTGCCCTTTAACCAGCGGCTGGGGTGCTGCAACCGCTGCTGGAGCAGATCATGGGGAAGTACAGGCAGGTTCATCGGTCTCCCTTACTTACAGCGTCAGGCAGTAGACTGGCGTGCCATCGCGGGCCGTTCCTGCCTCGAAACCCATCTGGCGCAGGTAGCTCTGGTGGGCCGGGGTTCCCATCATCGAATAGACTTTTCGAATGCCTCGCTCATGCAGAATCCGGGCGTTATCCCGGTATACAAAGCGGGCCGTCTTCAGGTCCCGGTAGCCGGGGATGGCATAATCCAGGCGCACGTACAGGCAGTCTCCATCCCGTATCTCACCGATGATCAGCCCGGCCGGGATGACATTGCGGAGGACAAAGAAGATCAGTTGGTCACCGGATGGCGTGAAAGCGAACCCGGGCAGGAACTTTTGGATATCTTTGGCATAGAACTGTAAAAAGTAGCGCAGGTATTCAGAGTCGGGCTGCACTTCCAGCAGCCGGAAGAACTCTTTGGCCGAGCGGATCTGGTTGAGATAATACAGGTCAATCAGGATGATGAAGAAATTAACCGCCGCGACCGGGTAAGCGCGGATGAGCAGTCCATAAGCCGTGAAAAATATCGCGCCGATCAGGTTGATCACGCGCAGCTTCAGGATGGAGCTCATCATCAGCGAGAGGGCGATCAACAGCGAAGCAATATAGCCGACAATTTCGTAAACCAGGGGAAGCTCCATGCGCTTATTGTGGCACAGAAATCTGGCTGCGTAAAGCCCGGAAAGGCTCTTAGAATAAGCGCGAGCGTTGCTATAATCATGGGGACGAAAATATCCAATGAACTGTTCAGGAGCCATGATGATGAACTGGAATGAAATCCCTCCGGTGCAAGGAGAGGCAGACTTCGCGAATTTATTGGCCGTCCTGCACCGCCGGGTCCCCGCCCGGCCGACCCTGTTTGAATTTTTCCTGAACGAGCGTCTGTACGCCCGGCTGGCTCCCCAACTGGCGCAAAAATCACTCACCGAGCAGGAGCGCATTGAGGGTGTAATGATCGCTTTCCAGCGCATTGGGTACGACTATGCCAATGTCTGGATCCCTGGCTTCAGCTTCACGGCGGCGCTGGTGCAGCGCCGGCGCGAGCGCTCGGTGTCGATGAATGAAGGTAGCGTCCTGCACACCTGGGCAGATTTTGCCGCATTTCCCTGGCCAGATCCTGATCGGGCTGACGTGGATGTCCTTAATCGACTGGCGCCGCGGGTCCCGCCGGGAATGAAGCTGATCGTGTATGGCCCGGGCGGCGTTTTGGAAAACGTGGTCGAGCTGGTGGGGTATGAGGCCCTGTGCCTGATGATCCATGACGAACCGCGCCTTGCCATGCAGATCTTCGATGAGGTGGGGTCGCGCCTGGTGCGTTATTACCAGCGGGTGGCTGGTTTCCCGGTCGTCGGCGCCTGCATCTCGAACGATGACTGGGGGCACAAGACCCAGACTATGTTCTCTCCCCGCGATATGCGTAAATTCGTTTTTCCCTGGCACAAGCGCATCGTCGAAACCATCCACGCCGTCGGCAAACCGGCCATTCTGCACTCCTGCGGGCATTTTCAGCGGGTGATTGAAGATGTGATTGAAGATATGCACTACGACGCCCGGCACTCTTACGAAGACAGCATCCTGCCGGTCGAGGCGTTCTACGAGCAGTATCACGGGCGGATTGCCGTGCTGGGCGGGATCGACCTGGATTTTGTCTGCCGGGCCGCGCCGGAGGAAGTCTACCGGCGCTCGTGGGATATGCTCGAACGGGCGGCCGGGCGGGGTGGTTTTGCGTTGGGCACCGGCAACAGCGTCCCCGACTACGTCCCGGATGAAAACTACTTCGCGATGGTGCGGGCTGCGCTGGATCAGCGCTAACCGGCGATGGAAATTCCAGCCTCACTTGATTCCCTGGCACAGGCGCTCCGGCAGGTGTTCCCAGCGTTATCCCCGCTGGCGCCGCTACGGATGCTGGGGTCTGGCTTCAGCAGCCTGGTGGTCGAAACGCCGGGGGGAATCGTTTTCCGCATCGCCCGCACACCTGAGGCGGGCGCGAAGTATGCCCGTGAAGCCCGCCTGCTGCAGGCGATTGGGGCTTTCCCGGTCGCTATCCCTTGCCCGGAATGGTTTTTGGAATCTTCAGCCGCTTTTCCACATGGTCTGATGGGCTACCGCAAGCTGCCCGGCCTGCCTCCAGAGCCGCAGCAGCAGACGCCGCCTGAGCGAGATCTGCTGGCTGCGCAGATCGCCGGAATTATCCTGGCGCTGCAGCGCATCCCGCTGGAGAGCCTGCCCCTGCCGGCCGGCCCGCTCGATCGCCGGGCAGCGTGGCAGAAACTGCACGTGGTGGTCCTGCCGGCTCTGCGCGATGCGCTTCGCCCGGATGAGTACCGAAAGGTCGCTGCCTGGTGGGAGGCGTTCCTGGACGACGATCGTTTGCTTCAGTATGACCCCGTCTTCCAGCATGGCGACCTGTGGTATGGTAACCTGCTGGTCGAGCAAAACCGCGTGGTAGGGCTGGTCGATTTTGAAGAAGCGGGGGCAGGCGACCCGGTCCAGGATTTTGTCCCCCAGCTTTACCTGGGCGAGCGTTTCTTCCGCCAGGTGATGGAAGTCTTTCAAGAGGCGGGCGGAGCATTCGATCCTGGTTTTGAGCATCGCCTGGAGATCTTGTGGGCCGCACGCGAGTTTGGCGGGCTGGCCTATTCGATCCTGTACAACGATCGGGAAGAACTGGCCGACTCGCTCGCTAAGATCCGCAAAGGCCCCATCCTCAGCCCGTTCGGGCTGGATGGATGGGGGTAAGTCCAAAAATACTTTATTTACCAGCCTCTGCTACTGCAGGGTATCCGCCAGCGGCTGTTGTCCGGTTTCCAGCGGGAGAAGCAGCGCCGCAATCCCGCCGACGACGAAAGACAGTGCGAAGACGGTCAGCGGCAGGCCCAAGGATGCGCCGATCAGCGCCGCGCCCAGGCTGGGCGCCAGCGCCCCGGCGATGCGCGTCATCCCGCTTGCAGCGCCCATCCCCGTCCCGCGCAGGTTGGTCGGGTAGACTTCAGGGGTGTAAGCGTACAGCGCTCCCCAGGCGCCGAGGGTGAAGAATGACATCCAGATACCCATTGCCACCAGCAGGTTGAGCGAGTTGGCGGCGGCGAACAGGTAGGTGAAGACCCCGCTGGCGAGCAGGTAAAAGCCCAGCGTGCGCCGGCGGCCCCACTTTTCCACCAGGAAAGCGGCTGAGAAGTAACCGGGCAGCTGCGCCAGGGCCAGGATGAAGGTGTTCTGGTAAACCGGCAGAAGCGCCATTCCGCTGTTGCGGAAAAAGGTTGGCAGCCAGGTGAAGACGCCGTAGTAGCCCAGGGAGATGGCAAACCAGATAACCCACAGCAGCAGGGTGGTGCGGGCCAGGCCGGGCTTCCACAGGTCGCGGATCCTGGATGGGGGCCTGTGCTCGAGCGGCTGCAGCGGCAGGTCAGGCAGGGTTCGCCCATTCTCCCGAGCCACCTGGGCCAGCACCGCGCGAGCCTGTTCGGTTTTGCCGTTGACCAGCAGGTAGCGCGGCGACTCGGGCACGTGCCGGCGGATGAAGAAGACGATGATGCCCGGGATGGCTGAGACTGCCAGCAGCCAGCGCCAGCCCAGGCGCGGCACGATCAGCCAGGCCAGACCGGCTGCGGCCAGCACGCCCAGCGCCCAGAACGATTCGAGCAGCACCAGGTAGCGCCCGCGCTTTTCCTTGGGCAAATATTCGGCAAAGATGCTGTAATCTACCGGCAGCGTCCCGCCCACGCCAAAGCCGGTCAGCGCGCGCAGGATGACCAGCCACCCAAACGATGGGGCAAACGCTGAAAGCAGCCCGAAGCCTGAATCGATGCCAATGGTGCTGATGAAACCCACTTTCCGCCCCACCAGGTCGCTCAATCGCCCCCAGACCCAGGCGCCCAGCAGCATCCCGACGAAGATGGCTGTGGAAAGCAGGCCGCGCTGTGGGTTGGTCAGGTTCCATTCCAGGCTGATGGCCGGTAAGGCAAATGAAATCAAAAGGACTTCCATCGCATCGGCTGCCCATCCCAGCCCGCACAGGATCATCAGCCGGGTTTGAAAGCGCCCGTACCCAACCTGTTCGATGGCATCTTCAAAAGTGATCGATGTAGGATTCATTGTGGTGACTGCGGCCATAGGCTGCCTCCTTCCGAAAAATATTTACTTGCCGGTTTAAGCGATCTGAGAGACTACCTCAACCCCGTTCAACTGCATATGGTAGAGGAAGAAGGCGTGAATCAGGTCGCCGGGGTGGGGCATGATCCCCAGCGTTTCGGCGGTTTTTACGGACATGTCATAGGTTTGCACGCAGTTTTCCGGCAGGATAACCCGCCGCCGCAGCTGGCGCTCGTTTGCATCCAGGCGCAGGTGCATGGCAAGCTGGTAAGTGCACAGGTCGGTGCAGTCGCCGGTGACAATGAAAGTGTCAATTTCGGGATGACCGGCGAGCCACCTGTCCAGGTCAGCGTCCAGCCCGGAGGCGATCGAGTTCTTTTCAATAACAACCATCTGGTCAAAAAACGGCAGGGAACGGAATTCCTCAACTGCTTCGGCCTCGGGCGTCCCGCGCACGCAGTGCGCCGGCCATTGGGCAAACTCGACTGCGTCTGGTTCGTGGGTATCCTGGCTCAGGAGGATGTTGCGGACGCCATGGTCCCAGGCGCGCGCAAACAGGTCGCGGATGGGGGCGACGATCCCGGCCACGCGCGGGCTGGAGAGTGGTCCTTCGTAGCAAAAGCCGCGGGTGACGTCGACTGAGATGATGGCTGTCCTGGCCGGGTCGGGAATGGCCTCTGCCAGTGAGCGTACAGGCAGGTCTGCCATCCAGCGGTCGAGGTAATCGAGAAATGGCCCGGCCTGGGTGGATAAAGCAATTGTGTTCATCCCAATCTCCTTCGTGTCAAAACAACACTAATAAAATCCTAAAATGAATGCGGGGATTACCCGCAGTTTGTGTATATTTTACACGAATAGGATTGTAACCGGTTTTGAAAAAATGTCAAGTATCTGTTTTGATATTTGTTTCATTTGGTGTGGTCGACGGCTGTCGACCACACCAAATGATTATTTCATTGGTTTCCGGTAAGTGCTTTGGATCTTGTATGGCTGGAAACCCATGGATTCATACAACCGGTGTGCCCCGCTCAGGTTCTCTGTATCCACTCCCAGCGCGGCTTCGGTCATGCCCAGGTCGCGGTGCATCCTCAGGCTGCGCGCCAGCATGGCGCGGGCCAGGCCGTGCCGCCGCCAGGGCCGCCGCACGGCGATTCCCTCGGTGTAACCACGTTTGCGGCCGTATTCCTCGTTCTCTTCATGGTTGATGAAGTTCAGGATCATCCCGGCTACCTGGTTGCCATCCCAGACCACCTGCCAGAGCTCGGGTTGGAATTCCTTGCTCACCAACCAGCCCTGGTAATCCTCTTCCTGGGGCTCAGCATAGCCCCAATGATCGCGAAATGCTTCCTGGGAGGCATCCCAGATCTGCCGGTAGTGTTCTGGCCGGGCCGGGCGCGTCTCCAGGCCGCCTGGCAGGGGCAGGTCGGGGATATCTTCCAGGTCAGGGCGCGTCATCATGTAAAATCGCCGTACTGGCTGGTAGCCATCCCTTTCCAGCAGGGCCTGGTTGCCCTCCTCAAAATTGGTGGCAAAAGATTCAAAAAGCTTATTGGTTTCAGCCGGGTGACCGGCAGCGATCTCGCGCAGCCGGACCTGGTTGTGATGCAGCATCGCCAGCCCCAGCCCTTTGCGCCGCCACTGTGGGTGGACAAAGCCAAAGGATTGATAGATATAACTCCCGTCGGCTTCCTCGGCCCACCAGGTCAGGCGGCTGTAAGCAACCGGCTGACCATCCACTTCTGCAAACAGCATATCGCGATAAGGATCGCAGTTGGTCAGGTGGCTGTAATTGCGGATGACATCCTCTAGCGTGTCGGAGCGCTCGTCGTGATCGAACGCCTTCGCGGCGTTGATCAGCGCCAGCATGTTCGGGTAGTCGCTTTCTCCCTGGAAGCCGCGGAAGCTAAGCCCGGGAATGGGCGGTGCTTCAGGAACCCAGATTGTTTCGAAATTTCTGGTTGCCATAAGAAACCTTTTTCTTGTACCTTCAACTGGCTTGTGCTGCCAAAAATTGCAGCGCAAGGTCCTCGCCAGGGCGCAGCTCAAGTTCAAAGAGGTGATACTGGCGGGAGACGCTCATTCCGGCCCGTTCGTAAAGCCGGGTGGCCCCTGTCAGGCTGGCCGCATCCACCCCCAACCCGGCGCGTAGCTTTCCACGACGGAAGAACTCGCCAAATGAATGCTGCAGGAGCGCCAGGCCCAGCCCGCGCTTGCGCCAGGGCCGGCGCACGCCCAGCGTGCCAACCCAGCCCATCCGGTCGTCTTCCTCGAACCGGGGCCAGCAGATTGACACGCCGGCTGCGGTCTCGCCATCCAGCGCCACGAACCACAGGGACGGATCGTAATCCGGGCTGCGTTCGACCATATCTTTCCAGCGCGTGTAATACTGCTCAAACGGTTCATCGATTGCGCCCCAGTGGTCGCGGAACGATTCATATGCCGCGTACATTGCCGCGCGGCGGTCCTCTTCGCCATTGATCGGGCGGATGACAATGCCCTCCGGCACGACAGGCGTCGGCGGTGGGGCGCCAAACTCGATCCGCATCTGATAGCTGTCGCGGATGTGCCGGTAACCCTGGCTGGCGAGCAGGTCGTAAGCAGCCGGGTTGCAGCTGTTCACGTGCTGTTCCAGCACCACTCGCGCCCCTTCTGGCGCCTGAGGAACGTTTAACTCTCCCCGCCTGGCCAGCCACCCAGCCAGAAAGCGCCCGATCCCACGCCCCAGCCAATCCGGGTGCACCGTTGTATAGGCCTGGCAGCGCACGTGCCGGGCGCGCCAGTCCCAGAACTCGGTCAGCCCAACCATCTCATTGGCTGGTGAGAAAACGGCCATTGTGTCCGTTGCCATGTTGAAGGATGGCGCGTCCCATTCCGCGCGCATCTCGTCTAGGTTGGTCGCATCTCTGCCAATCAGCCAGTGCGCTTCGGCGTTGATCAATGCAACGCCGGCTTCGATATCTGCCAAAGTCATCGCCCGCGCTCCAAGGCCTGCGGGCAGGTTGTTGTCCATGGTTATTTCTCCTCGGTTTAAAGGTCGGGGTTGGTTTGCTCAGGCAGCAGCTGCTTCTGCCAGCTCGCGCATGATCAGATCCCGGCCAGGGCGCAGCTCAAGCTCGTAGAGATCGTACTGGCGGGTGACGCGCATCCCGGCCCGTTCATAGAGGCGGGTGGCGCCGGTCAGGCTAGAAGCGTCCACGCCCAGGCCAACCCGGGGTTTGCCGCGCCGGTAAAACTCGCCGAACGAGTGCAGCAGCAGCGCCTGCCCCAGCCCGTGCTTGCGCCAGGGCCGGCGCACCCCCAGCGTGCTCACCCATCCCGTCTCTGGGTCCTCGGTGATAAACGGCGCGCACAGCGATACCCCGGCGACTTCCGTGCCATCCAGGGCGATGAACCACAGGGAAGGGTCATAGTGCGGGTCGTTTTTGATGAAATACATCCGACGCTGGTAATGGGCTTCAAATGGCTCGTCAGTATGCCCGAAGTGATCCTTGAAGGACTCGAAAGCGGCATAAATCGCTGCCCTTTGTTCCTCTTCGCCCTGGATACTGCGGATGGTGATCCCATCTGGTAGGACCGGTTGAGGCGGTGGGTTGACCAGGTCGATCTGCATGCGGTAGTAGGCGCGGACCTGCTCGAACCCGCAGTTGGCCAGCGTCCCTTTGGCGCGGGCATACTGGCTGTTGACGCTGCGCTGCAGCACCACGCGCGCGGTCTCCGGCGCGATGTGGATGTTCTTGCGTGCCCGCTCGATCATCCATTCCATGATCTGCTCGTCCAAACCAGCTTCCTGGTAATCGGGGTGGACTGACGTAAAACCAAAGAAACGGACGTGCGGCTCGTTCTGATCCCAGAACTCCCCATAGGCGATTGGCCGGCCGTCCGGGAGGAAGATTGCCAACGTGTCGGTCGTCAAGTTGAGATAGGGTGATTCCCACTCGCTGCGGATTTCTTCTTGTGTGGCCATATCCCGGCCGGTGAGCCAGCGCGTTTCGGCGTTGAAGAGCTCTGTTGCTGCCGGAAGGTCGGCGAGTGTCACGGGCCGCACCTGGCAGCCCTCGGGTAGCTTCGTGTTCATTTTCATGCTCTCTTTTTTGTAAGATCCGAATCCGATCGTTTTTTATCCATTGCGGTGCAGCTTGCCGGTGCGCTTGGCGTAGCGCTCGCCTTGCTCGAAGACCCATAGCCCAGCCGGGATCAACACTGCACCCATCAGCAGAGCCGGCCAAACGTTCGGCCACAACTGAAGGGTAGGCATTCCCTCCAGCAGCGCATGGCGCGTGCCGACCAGTACATAGGTCGCCGGGCTGAAGACGGCGATCTGGCGCAGGATTCCCGGCAGGACTTCTACCGGGTAATAAACCCCTGAAACCAGCAGCAGCAGGGCGATGAAGACATGGGTCATCTGCGAGCCGCGCTCGGGGAATAGCAGCGGGAAGACCGACGCCATGATGCCAATCCCGATGAATGAGAAACTGCCCGCCAGCATCATCACCAGCCCGCCGAACAGGTTAGCCTGGCTCAAGTCGATCTTGAACACGATGGCCGTCGCGCCAAGCAGGACAGAGGTGAAGAGCAGGCTGTACAGGACGGCGAAGAACGTCTGCCCGGCCATGTGTGTCAGGCGGTGGATAGGCGCCATCAGCGTGTATTCGATGGTGCCTTCCCATCGCTCGATGTTGATCAGGTCGGTGATCCAGTAGAAGATCTGCGACAGGAAGCGCCAGACCAGGTTGCCGATCAGCAGGTACAGCACCAGGTAGCCGGTATTCAGGCTGGTGTTTTCGCCGAGCACGCCCATGCCCAGCCCAATGAAACTGACCGACAGGCTTTCGGCCGTTGAGTAGATCAGCCAGACCATTTCCCACGACCAGTAGCGCTTGATCAGGTTGAAATTGCGCTCGACGAATGCGTACGAAGCGCGGAGTTGGAAAGTTGCGGCGCTCATGTTGTTTCCATTGGTTCGGCCTGTGCGGGTCTTTGCAGGGTTTCCCACTCGTCCCGCAGCACGCCCATGAAGATCAGGTCATAACGTTGGCCGGCGCGCTGCATCCACTGGCGCAGCCGCCCTTCCAGCTGGAAGCCACATTTTTCGTACGAATGGATGGCTCGCTCATTGTATTCAAACACGGTCAGTGAAACACGCCTTAAGTTGAGCGTTTCAAAGGCAAAGCGCAGGATCAGGTTCATTGCGTCGGTCCCGTAGCCTTTGCCCCAGTATTCCCGCTCGCCGATGCCGATTCCTACCCAGGCGTCGCCGGCCGGCCAGTTGATCCCCGACAGGTCGAGATTGCCGATGGCCCGGTCGTCTTCGCGGGTGCGGATGGTGAAAGAGTAGATTTCATCGAAATGCTTTTCGGTCCATTCTTTGATCTGTTTGGGCGTCCAGAGCGTGGACGGGCCGCTGGAAAGCAGCTGTTGGTACTCGCTGTCCTGGTTCCAGCGGGCAAAAGGCTCCGAGTCGCGCTCCGGTTCGAATATGGTCAGGTGGACGTATTTTCCTTCGAATGCGCGGGTGTTCATGCTGTTTCCCCCGCGAGCTGCTGCATCTTCCATTCGGGCCGGAGCAGGCCGTAAAACAGCTTATCCCAGGCGTGCCGGTTCCAATAAATGGCCTGGCGCTGGCGCACTTCCAGGGTAAAGTTCGCCAGTTTGAACAGATCGCTGGCCGGCTGGTTGTGTTCGGCGATAACCGCCGTCACCCGGAACAGGCTCAACTCGTCAAATGCATAGCGCAGGGCCAGGTCGAGGGCTTCACGCGCATAATTCTGCCAGTGCTCTGGGTCGTCGATGATCAGATCCAGGTAGGCCGCGCCGTGGACCCATTCGAGCTGGGAGATGCGCAGCACGCCGATGATGCGGCTGTCTCCGTCCGCTGTTTCGCGCAGCCGGATGGCAAACAGGAACTGGCGGCCGGTTTCATCGGAATCCTTCTGCCAGCTTTCGTACAGCTTCTTGATTTCAAATATGGCCATCGGCCGGACCGGATGGTCGGCGCGCATGCGGGCGGCGATGTCCAGGTCGTATGTCCAGGCGGCGATCGCCTGGGAATCCTTCTCCAGGTCCACCGCAGTCAGCTTTAAATTTTGACTTTCAAACAAAGGCACGTGTTTCATCCTTCGCTCTCCTCTTCCGGTTCCACCAGTTTCTTACCGGTCAGTTCCAGAAAAACCTCTTCCAGGCTGGCTTCTCTCCCGTCCTTGGGCGGGATCAGCTGCTTCAATGCGGCAGGCGTGTCCAGGGCGACAACCCTGCCGCTGTCCATGATGGCAATGCGGTCGCATAACATGTCTGCCTCGTTCATATCGTGGGTGGTCAGCAAGATGGTGGTGCCGTGCTGCTGGCGCAGTTCCTGAACCACGGCCTGCACTTCATGCTTTGAGCGCGGGTCGAGGCCGGTGGTTGGCTCATCCAGCAGCAGCAGCTCGGGCCTGGTCAGCAGCGCCCGCGCAATGGCGACTTTCTGCTGCATCCCGCGTGACATCTCTTCCATCGGGCTGTAGATCGAGCGTTTCTCCAGGCCCAGGCGGGTGAGGATTTCCACTACCTGCTGGCGGGTCTGGCGGCCGTCCTGCCCGTACAGGCGAGCCCCGTACAGCAGGTTTTCCATCGGCGACAGCTTCTTGAAGAAGGAGGCCTCCACCGATACCCGGTTGATGATCTGCTGCACTTTCATCGGGTTTTTCTCGACATCATAGCCGAACACATAAATCTTGCCGCTGTCGGGCAGCAGCAGGGTGGAGATGAGGCGGATCAGGGTCGACTTGCCGCCGCCGTTGGGGCCCAGCACGCCGAAGATCTCGCCTTTCTCGACAGTAAATGAAACGTGATTGACGGCCACAACCATCTTCTTCTCAGGTTCTTTGCCTTTCACCTGGGATTTCCCGTTGACTGTCCCATTGAGGCCTTCAGCCTGGACGATTACGGCCGTCTCGCTGAGAACTTCCTTCCCATCCAGGTTGTGGCCGTTATGATTATGACCGTTGCCGTTCCCTTTGTGACCGTTGGCGGCGCCTTCTGCCCCGTTGAGGCGCAGAATCATTTTCCAGAACGGGTCACCGGGTTTGCCAAATTTCTTATATACATCCTGAACGACCACTGCGGACATCGCTTTCACTCCTGACTCACTGGCTCGGACAAAAAGATCAAGACAGAACAGACGAACAAAAAAGGCCACGGGTTCCCGGGGTCCCGTGGCCATCGAAAATACGAGGGTTCGTCATTAATCAAAAAGGCCACGGGACATCGAGTGTACCGTGGCCATTGTGAGCTCTTCTAGCTTACCTGGATGCAGGCACACTCCGAGAAGGAATCGCAGGAACGCCGGCATAAACCGGTCCGCGGCTGCGGGTCTCCTCTTTAGTGATGATGAGTGTGCTGTAAACCATTTTCATCCTCATGAAAAAATGCTAAATGAGAAATTCCTCATTTGCATCAAAGAGTTTATCACGCTGGCTGGGGGCTTGTCAAGAACCAATTTTCCGTTTTTTATGGATTCAGCGCTTCCAAATAAACCTCATCGACGTAAAAGTTTGTCACCAGGCTCGAGTCTGTGGTCGCCTCAAAGCTGACCCGCAGCAACTCGCCCTGCCGCGCCAGCAGGGCCGGGATGTCGATCTCGCGCCGCATCCACTGGTTGGCCGGAGTAGAGGTGTTGTCTAAATAATCCAGTTGCTGGATAAGGTCACCGCCGCTCGTGCGCAGCCGGACCCAGAAGCGGTCGTAGACTCCACCGGTTTCGGCGGTGGTTATCATGACGTAGTAGCTGAGCCGGGCTCCCGCCAGCCCGGTTGGTACCTGGAAGGTCTGGTAGAGCGTGTCTGCGGCTGAATTGCGCCCGCCCAGCCAGCCCAGCCAGCTTCCCGCGTAGGGAGATACAGGCAGGCTCGGATCGCTGGTGTTGGTGATGATATCCACGCCGATGGTGACCCAATCGGCCGGGCCGGATTCAAAGCCGTTGTTATCCAGCAGTTCGCCGCAGCCCGGGCAAACTGTGCTGGTCGACGAGCGGTTGGCAATCAGTGGCAGGTGGATAAGATGGTCATAGTTCTGTGGATACCGCCACAACACATCGTTTTGGTATGGCCAGGGATCGGTCCCCGGCCCAGACCACCCATATGGATCGACTGACCAGACCGTCGTGCTGAAGTTGTCGCTCGAGCGCTGGATCTCGAAGTGCAGGTGTGGGGAAGATGAATAACCGGTTGAGCCGCCCAGCCCGAGATACTGCCCTTCGCTGACCAGCTGGTTGGTCTGGACGGCCAACGCATTGGCGGTAAAGTGCAGGTAATTCGAACGGAGGTTATCGTCCTCGAAGCTGCCGTTCCCATTCAAATCGTGCTTGATGCGGATGTGCCAGCCGTTCCCGGGCCGGCTTGCATCGTAGCCGGCAAACTGCACCCGGCCCGCGGCCGGAGAATAGATCGGCATGGTGATCCCGGTGAAGCGGTCGGGGTCGCAGACTGCCCCGGTGTGCCAGTTGGCCGCGAATTCATAATCCGTCCCGTGATGGCCGTCGTACCATACCTCGCGGTAATTCGGGCAGGCCGGCTCACCGGCGACGTCATCCGCGCAGCCAACGAAGTCATACATATAAGGCGTTGAGCAGGAGAAGTAATAACCATAGCTCGGGCTGTTATTCTTCATCCCGTTGTACCAGGTGACCCATCCGGAGGGAGCGCTGTGGTCAAAGTAGCCCGAGATCACCACACCGGGTACGACCGGGTAGCGGAAAATTGGCGTGGTCGCCGCTGCCGGGGCGGCTATGCTGGCGGGAGCGATTTCTGAGCCTGCGGTGGAGCCGGTTTCAGGGGCCGGTGGGCCGGCCGGCAGTTCCACCCAGCCGCTGGCCGGGCGGCCAAAGTTCAACAGCAGGACTGCAATCAGCGTCATTGCCAGCCTTTGCAGGGCAGTTTTATTCAGCATAAGTTTCCACATGCTACCCCCAATTATTAAGGCACAAAAAACGCGCTGGTCATCAGCGGGGACTCGCTTGAGGTCTCGGCGGCGAGCCACATGCGCCCCGGCTGGTCGACTTGGACCAGCCCGACCTGCCCGTCCTGGTTGACGAACGCCAGTGTCCGGCTGTCATAGTCCCAGGCCGGGCTGCGCGCCCAGCCGGCTACTGCAGTAACCTGCTGCGGCGGGCCGCCCGCGGCCGGAATAACCCAGATGTTGCCGCGCATGGGCGGGGGGGCCTGCCCGGGGATGACCCGATCTGGCTCGTCCGGCTCTTTGCGGGTAAAGGCGATTTGCTGTCCGTCCGGAGACCAGGCCGGCACGGTCGGCCCCAGGTTGCCTTCCACCAGAGTCCAGACGGCGCCGGATTCGGCGGTGTACAGGTCAATCGCGTAGGTCTGGCCAGTGGCAGGCTGGCCCTTCTGCACCAGGTAAGCAATGGTCAAGCCATCCGGCGCGAAGCGCGGGTAGAGCAGCAGCCCTTGCCCGGGCGCTGCTTTCACCAGCGCGCTCGCCTGGCTGGTGGCCAGGTCAAAGCGGGCCAGGGCCTGCCCGCCATCTTCCTGGTTCTCTACGAAGACGAAGTGAGATCCATCCGGCGCCAGGTCGGCGAACCCGCTTCCGCCCATCCCCCCGCCCGGGAACGGGTAAACCTGGAAAGCAAAGCTTTCCAGGTCGACAACGTACGCCGAGCTCAACTCAGCCGGGCCGATCATCAGCCGGCGGCTGTCGGGGAACCAGCCAATCACTTCCCACCACCAGTAGGATGGCAGGGGCGGCTGCTCCTCCGCCAGTTGGGCGTTCAGCGCCTCGATCAGGTTGGTCCACCGGCCCGTATTCAAGTCCAGCAGGAAAACCGGGCCGCCGCTTTCATAGCCCAGGCTGGTGAAGGCCACCTGCTTCCCATCCGGTGAAACCTGCCCGCCGTCCATCACCCACCGCATCGCTGCCGGCGCATTCTGGGCCGGCACAGCCTGCAGCCCGTTGCCGGACCATTCCACCTGCCCGGGCGGTTTCTCGAACTGGGTCACGAACAGCTGCGCGCAGACCGCCCGCTCGATCCCCAGGCCGGCCTGCACCTGCTGCCCGGCCTGGATCAGCTCCGGGGGAGCCTTTCTGGCTTCGACATCTTCTTGCAGCCGGTCCAGCAAATCGCCGACTGTTTTGACGTCTGGCAGGCCTGGCAGGTTTACCCTGGTTGAGCGGTTCAGCCGCCCGCTGGCCACGTTCAGCGCCAGGCCGGTCAGCACATCCTGCGCCTCTCCGCCTGCCAGCAGCGCCCGGGTATCACTGGCGTGGATCAGCCCCATCGCCTGCTGCAGGCTGGTTGGGTCGGCCTGTAACCTATCCAGCGCCTCCGCGCTTAACGGCTCGCTTTGGCAGGTGGGCGGCGCGCTCCACGTGCCGGGGGGCAGGAAGGTAGCTGGCAACTCGGCCGGTGCGCCCGGCTCGATTTGCGCCGCAGCCGAGACCGATTCTACGGTCAGGCGCTCTTGTCCCTGGTCTGCCTCTTGGGCTGGCTGAGATGGGGCGGATGCGGGCGCCTGGCCAGCGCCGCAGGCTGCCAATCCCCATCCAATTGCGCTCAATAAAACGAATGACACAATCGATCGCACCGCTGCTTGCTCGACCCGCATGATTTCTCCTCTGCCTGGTTGGATAATGGCATTGTTTGACTAATTATATCCACTTTTGATGGCTATTTGTGTTTTGAACAAAGTCAGAAAAACTTTTATATTCAGGCGGCTGTATCGTCCTACAAAACGAACAAAATGGCGGGGAATTCCGATTATAATCTTAGCGCCATGGAAAAACTCTACCAGGATGCTTTCAATTTGCTTGGAATCCAGCTCACGCAGCGCCACCTGGCAGCCTTTGAGCGCTATGAGCAAGAACTGCTAGATTGGAACGCTCGCTTCAACCTGACCGCGATCCGCGATGTTGAAAGCGTCCGCACCAAGCATTTTCTCGATTCCCTGACCTGTCTGCTGGCCTGGCGCGATGGCTTCCCGGACAGCCTGGTGGATGTGGGCACCGGGGCAGGCTTTCCTGGCATCCCACTTAAGATTCTCCAGCCGGCGCTGCAGTTAACCCTGGTGGAATCGGTGGGGAAAAAGGCTGAGTTCTGCCGGCACGTGGCCGCCAGGCTTGGCCTGGAGCGGGTTGAAATCCTCCAGGCGCGGGCCGAGGAGGTGGGCCAGATGCCCAAACAGCGGGAGCAGTTCGCCTGGGCTGTAGGCCGCGCGGTCGCGAACCTGCCGATCCTGGTTGAGTATCTCCTGCCGCTGGTGCGCATCGGCGGCGGCGTGCTGGCGCAAAAAGGCGAGAGCGCCCCGGCCGAAGCGCAGGCCAGCGAGCGGGCCATCCGCCTGCTGGGCGGCCGGCTGCGCCAGCTGATCAAGGTTCACCTGCCCGGGGTGGCCGAGGATCGCTACCTGGTAATAATCGACAAGATCGCGGCTACTCCGCCCAATTACCCCCGGCGGGTTGGCCTGCCTGCGAAGAAACCCCTCTAAAGAGAGGTCGCCTGGTCTCGCACCATGCCCTGTTCGACCTGCCAGATCGTGCCCTGCCGGATAAATTCTGGCTCAAACAGGTTCAGGTCAGTAGTCGTCAGCATGGTCTGTTCATATTCGCTCAAGAACCCTTGCAAATCCACCCGGCGTTGGGTGTCCAGTTCGGCCAGGATCTCATCCAATAACAGCACCGGCCATTCCCCGGTATGCTGCTTGATCCAGTTCACTTCGGCCAGCTTCAACGCCAGCAGGGCTGTGCGCACCTGGCCGCGCGAGCCATAGCTGCCCAGGTCGATCTCGTTGCTCAACAGGCGCAACTCATCCCGGTGTGGGCCGATGGTGGTGACCCCGCGCGCGATCTCCTCACGGCGCAGTTCAGACAGGCGCTTGATAAACCCCTGGCGGATGCGTTCCTGGCTGAATCCAGTCCGATCGACCGGGGCCTGCAGCGGCAGGGAAAACTGCCCGGCCGGGTTGGGAAGTGGGTCATACGCTGGCTGGTAAACCAGGCGCAGGATTTCGCCCGAGTGAGTCAGGCGGTGGTGGATGCGCGCCGCGATCTGCTCCATCTCCTGGATTGCCGTGATGCGGGCGTGGACGATCAGCGCCCCGCGCTCGGCCAGCAGCGTATCCCAATACACGATCTGTTCCGGGTCGCCGCCGCGCTCGAAAAGCTGTTTCAGGAGCGCGTTGCGCTGGGTCAGGGCCTGCCCATATTCGCTCAATGCCTGGGAATAGCCCGGGATGATCTGCGACAGGGCCAGGTTGAGATAGCGCCGCCGCTCCTCCGGCCCCCCTTCGATCACCCGCGTCATTTGCGGGAGGAAGATGACACTGGTGAAAGCGCCCATGGCTTCGTGGACGGTTCGCTTGACCCCGTCCAGCAAAATCTCTTTGCGCAGGCGCGTTCCGCTGGCCCCGTTGGTTTCCTGGATCAGCCGCACCTCCAGGTGTCGCGTGCGATCCCCGCCTGGCCCGCGGCTGTGGAAGTCGGCGACCAGGCGTGTCACGGCCAGGGGTTCCTGATTGGCCAGGAAGTTGATCAACTGGCGGTCGTTCTGGGCGTGGAACGAGGTAAAGGTCGCCAGGTAGTAAATCGCTTCCAGGATGCTTGTCTTCCCCTGCGCATTATCACCCACTAGCAGCAATGTCCGCCTGGGGACTTCCATATCCAGGCGGCTGAAAGCGCGAAAGTTCGTGAGTGACAAATGCTTCAGATACATCAGGCCCGCGGCCCATTCCTAGACTTCATCTTTGATCTCCTCACCTTCCTGAGCCCGCCAGATGCGCGAAGCCCGGTCGGTGAACAGGACGCCTTCCAGGTGGTCGATTTCGTGCTGAAAGATACGGGCCAGCCAGCCCTTGAGCCTGTATTTAACCGGCTTGCCGTGGCGGTTGAACCCTCGCACGATGATCTGCTCGTGGCGGTCAACCTCACCCATCATACGGGGAATGGACAGGCAGGCTTCCACGCCCTCCACTTTTTCTTCCGAGGCCGCGGTGATTTCTGGGTTGATCACCACGTATAGCTTCTTGGGGGCCTCTTCGTCTTCTTCTTCGCCTTCGCCGTACTCAATCACGATCAGCCGTTCGGAAACGCCAACCTGTGGAGCGGCCAGACCAACTCCCGGGGCTTCCCGCATGGTCTCAACCATATCATCGATCAGTATCTGTAAATCTTTGTCAAAAGCCGTGATCTTGCGCGCCTTACGGCGCAGTACAGGATCGGGTGTAAAAACAATTTCGCGAACTGCCATTCTTCTTCCTTTAGAACCTGATTTTACCTTAAAATCCTTCCCGCGTGGGCGGGTTGACGGGCGGGGGCTGGTCTCCGCGCAAAATTTTGTCATAAATTGCAATGTAATCTGCCATGCGCTGGCGCTCATTCTCGGCCTGGGCCTGCTTATCGCTGTAGGTCTTGGCTGCCAGGCGGTGGAACAACTCGCGCTGCACTTCCGCGGGGTTGAAGACATCGTCAAAGGTGAGCTGCTGGTCCCCGACGCGGATGTAAACCGTGCCAAAGTTGAGCACCAGACCGAGGATTCCCAACCGCTTATATTCAATCGAGAGGATGTTCCGGATCGGCGCGACCTTACGTTCTTCCCGTCCCAGCGGTTTTTTATTAACATCCGCAATTTGTTCCGGGCCAATGATGTAAATGTCATTGTGCCAGTCCAGGTACTGGTACAGCCACCACAAAAAAATGCCCACGCTGACCAGGCCGTTGACGATGCAGAAGGATTGCACCGACATCAGGGTAAACAGGTTGAACACGCGCGATACGGAAAGGATGAAGATTCCTATCAGCATCACGAAGGGCAGGCCGGTCTTTTTTAGTAAAACAAACCAGTGGGTGCGGTAAGTCACTGACGGGCCCACCTCGTAGCGCAGGTGAAGCAAATCTGAGAGCAGGCGCTGGAGCGGGCCGGGGCGAGCCGGGGGTGGGCTTGCCCGTGAGGATGGGGGAGGCTCTGGCTCGCCGCGGATCCGGCGCCGGATGGTCTGTTCCATTGCGATCAGCTCAGCCCGGCGCTGGCTGGTTTGCGATCTGGCCTGCTGCTCCTGGATCAGGCTCATGATCAGATCGGGCCTATTTACATCCCGGAACAGGATCGTCCCGATGTACGTGCGGATCGCCACGTTGCCATAGCCCAGGATGCGGCCGATCTGGGTGGTGTTAATCGAGGTGGATTGGATCGCTTCGATGGGTGACTCCTGCCGGCTGTCATAAAGCAGGATCACCTTCTCCTGAAACACGATCCGCCGGTTGGTGATAATGTAATAGTCGTTGGTCCAATCGACATAGACCCACAGTCCCCAGACAATTCCGATCAGCGCAAATATAAGCGTCAGGACGATCAGTGCGAGCGGCGCAGATGCTCCTACCACCAGCGTCAGCAAGATGGGAACTGCGATAGTGCTGAATGCGATGGGCGCCAAAAGCCGCCACCACAAGAAAAATACATGCCGCCGCGCGACGTAGTAAATGACCTCTTGTGGATCAAGCCAGGCAAAGCGCATGCGCAGCATCA
Organism: uncultured Anaerolineaceae bacterium; assembly: GCA_964490575.1. Taxonomy (GTDB): domain Bacteria; phylum Chloroflexota; class Anaerolineae; order Anaerolineales; family Anaerolineaceae; genus DSYU01. The sequence continues at coordinate 22,346 of CAZBDC010000028.1, forward strand.
GCCGGTAGCTGTCGAGGATGAGCTGGAGTCGCTGGCCCAGGAACGGCAGAATATCCAGCAAGGCGGTGAAGTTTGTCACCGACAGGCGCAGCACGATAACCTCAGTTTCGGCAGCTGCGCTTATCTGGCGAGGCCAGTTCTTCTCCAACACTTCGTGCCCGAAGGTATCCCCTTCTTCCAGGAATCCCAGCGGCATGGACTGGCCTGTCTCCTGGCTGTAACGCGAGACGCGGACCCGGCCAGAGTAGATGATGTAAAAGTAATCTGGGGCGTCTCCCTCGTTGAAAATCTGCGCATCGGCCGAAAATTCGACTGCCTCCATCAGCTTGATGGCAGTCTCCAGCATCTGTTCGTCGACTCCCTGGAACAGGTGGATTTTCTTCAGCAACTGGACGGCTTGGGCCGGGTTGTATGGCATAGATTAAGTATATCCCATCCCGATAAAAATGCTCACCTGGCCGTGATCCCTTTTGGCGCTGTTAAAAATGGCCCGCCCCAGTTCTGGCTTGGGGCGGGCCGGATTTTCATTCGATTGGTTATCAGGCGGGTTTTTCGGATTCGCTCATTTGCTCGATCTTGACCGGCTCGCTCTTGCGGAATACGATCCGGTTTTGATCAGCGTCAAAGTCGACCACGACGTGGTCGCCAGCGCGGAACTCATTCGACAACATGCTGATGGAGAGCGGGCTCTCAACATATTTTTGCAAGGCCCGGCGCAGCGGGCGGGCGCCAAAGTTCTGGTCGAAACCGACCTTGGCGAGCCAGGCGCGGGCTGCCTGGGCCAGTTCAACGGTCAAATCATGCTCTTCCAACCGCTGGCGGATCTCAGCCATCTGCAGGTCAACAATCTGGTTGACGTCCTCCTCGCTCAGCGGCGAGAACATGATGATCTCATCGATGCGGTTGAGGAATTCGGGCCGGAAGGTGGTTTTTAGGGCTTTTTCGATCTTGTCGTGAGCCTGCTGTTCTTCCGGGTCGTTCCGCTGCAAGAAGCCCAACGTGCCGCCCTGGCGGACAAATTCTGTGCCCAGGTTGCTGGTCATGACGAGGACGGTGTTGCGGAAGTCAACGATGCGGCCCTGGCCATCGGTCAGGCGTCCGTCGTCCAGGATTTGCAGCAGCGCGTTCCAGACCTCTGGATGAGCCTTTTCGATCTCGTCAAACAAGATCACCCGGTAAGGGCGGCGCCGGACAGCTTCTGTCAGCTGTCCGCCTTCCTCGTAGCCGATGTAGCCGGGGGGCGCGCCAAACAGGCGTGACACCGTATGCTGCTCGCGGTATTCGCTCATGTCCATCCGCACCAGCGCGTCTTCGTCGCCAAAGAGAAACTCTGCCAGCGCTTTAGCCAGCTCGGTTTTGCCGACGCCAGAAGGGCCAATGAAAATGAATGAGCCAATTGGCCGGCGCGGGTCTTTCAGGCCCGAACGGGCCCGGCGGATGGCGTCTGAAATTGCGTGGATGGCCGCGTCTTGCCCGATGATGCGCTCGTGGAGGCGCTCTTCCATGCGCAGCAGCTTGGCGGCTTCGCTCTCCATCATCTGGCTGACCGGTATGCCAGTCCACTGGGCGATCACCTGGGCGATATCATCCTCATCGACTTTCCCGTCGATCTGGTGCTCGTTTTCCCACAGGTCGCGTTTTTCGCCAAAATCAGCTTCCAGGCGCAGCCGCTCAGCTTTCTTCTTGGCGGCACGCTCGTAGTCGCGCTCCAGCCCGGCCTGTTCCTCCTCGGCAGTCAGCCGGTCAATTTCAACCTTTAACTGCTTTAACTCGGCCGGAAGCGAGAATAAAGCTACCCGCAACTTGGCTGCCGCCTCGTCGATCAGGTCGATGGCTTTGTCGGGCAGGCGCCGGTCGGGCACGTACTGGTTCGAGAGCCGCGCCGCGGCGATCAGGGCGGCGTCTGTGATTTCAACCTTGTGGTGGGCTTCGTAGCGGTCGCGCAGCCCGCGCAGCATCTTGATCGTGTCATCGATGTTGGGCTCCTCGACAAAAACAGGCGCGAAGCGCCGTTCAAGCGCGGCGTCTTTTTCGATGTGTTTCTGGTATTCGTCGAGGGTGGTTGCGCCCACGCACTGCAACTCGCCGCGCGCCAGGGCCGGTTTAAGCATGTTGGATGCATCCATCGCGCCTTGCGCTGCCCCGGCGCCTACGACGGTGTGCAGCTCGTCGATAAAGAGGATAATTTCGCCTTCACTGCGCTGCACTTCTTCAATTGCCGCCTTCAGGCGCTCTTCGAATTCCCCGCGGAAGCGCGAACCGGCGATCATGCCGCTCAGGTCGAGTGAGAGCACGCGCTTGCCGGCCAGGATTTCGGGCACATCGTTTGTAGCAATCTTCTGGGCCAGTCCTTCGACGATGGCGGTCTTGCCGACACCAGCCTCGCCGATCAGGACCGGGTTGTTCTTGGTGCGGCGCGAGAGGATTTGCATCACGCGCTGGATTTCCATGTCGCGCCCGATAACCGGGTCCAGCTTGCCTTCACGGGCCTGTTGGGTCAGATCGCGCGAATATTTCTCCAGGGTGCGGTAGCGTGTTTCGGCCTGCGGATCGGACACGCGCTGCCCGCCGCGCAGCTGCTGGATGGCATCGTTTACCCGGTCGCGGGTGATGCCGGCGCCCTCCAGCAGGCGGGCTGCCGGGGTGTTGCGCTCGCTCAAGATGGCCAGGAACAGGTGCTCGGTGGAGATATACTCATCTTTCATCCGGTTGGCTTCTTCGTTGGCCAGGTCAATAATGCGCTTGACGCGCGGGGTGATAAAGATCTGCCCTGCGCCGCCGCCAAATATGCTGGCCTTGGGGCTGGTGCGGAGGATATAATCCAGCCGCTCTGCCAGCGCATTCGCATCGATCTTCAACATCTCTAAAAGCTGTGAGATCACACCCTGCGGTTGCTCGATGAGCGCCAGCAAGATGTGTTCGGTATCAATTTGATTATGACCGTAGCGCTGAATAATCTCAGCCGCTCGCTGGGCAGCTTCCTGCGCTCTTTCAGTAAAGCGATCAAATCTCATCATAATGGTATCCATCCTTTAGGCAGGTATACAACCTGCAGGTTCATTATAGCCGGGTTGTATCAGATTAAAAACAGATTCGCATAAGATTCGTGTTAGATGCCTGCCAGATTTGCGCTTGGAACATCCCCCTGTTGGTTTCATTGTATGAGGGTTCCCTGTTGAAATCAAGTGGCAGCAGATGGGCGATGCGTGTACAATACAGGCAGGATGACGGCCATACCACTGGTTGCGACTTCTCATATCCGCCAGGTGAACGTCCGCCAGGATCTGCTGGCAGTCGCCGACCTGATCGAGCTTTGTTTTGCCTCGACGCTCGATGAGGATGGGCGCGACTACCTGCGCCAGCTGCGCTGGACGGCCCGGGATGCCACTTACCTGTCCTGGCTTCAGGGCGCCGCTGAGCGGATTGCTGCGCCGCTGTATGGGTTTGTGTGGGAAGAGGGTGGGCGAATTGTTGGGAACCTGAGCCTGATACCGCTTTATCGCGGGGGAAAGATCACCTACCTGATTGCCAATGTGGCCGTGCACCCTGAATTTCGGCGGCGAGGGATCGGCCGAGAACTGACCCAGGCGGCGCTCGATCACCTCCGTCAGCGTGGGGTAGATACGGCCTGGCTGCAGGTGCGCGATGACAACCCGGTGGCCTACCACCTCTATCTTTCCCTGGGCTTCATCGAGCGCGCGCGCCGCACGACCTGGCTGGGGTACCCCGGCCCTGGGGCAACGCGCCAGCTTGCTGAAGGCATTTCCGTTCACCGCCGCCGGGCCCACGATTGGGACCAACAGGTGGGCTGGCTGCGCCAGATTTACCCCCCTGAGGTGACCTGGAACCTGCCGCTTAACCTTGCCCGGCTCAGTCCCAGCCCCTGGCAGCGCCTGCTGCGCTTTCTGCGCGGCGAAGACCAGGGGCACTGGACCGCGCGGCGGGGCGAACGGCCGGTTGGCTTCCTGTCTTGGGAGCCAACCCGCTCGGCGCATGATGCCCTGTGGCTGGCTGCCCTACCGGAGCATGAAGAACAGGCTATCCTGGCTCTGCTGCCTTACGCACGTGAGATGTTGGCGCGCCGGGGCCGGCCTCTGTCGCTCAATTACCCGGCCGGGCGTGCGGGAGAAGCTTTCTTGCGGGCGGGCTTCTCACACCACCAGACGCTGGTGTGGATGTCGGTTGATTTATCTCAGTAAGGCGCGATGAACCAGGAAGGGTGCCAGGTGAAACGATGAAAAAGCCAACCAGGAAAATTGTTATACGAATAGATCCAGAGAATCTTTCATCCGTAGAAAATACCTTAAAACTGGCCTTGAGCACGCGAATTCCTGGCGACCTGGCAGCGCCTGCGCAGTCGATTCTGCGTATGAACGATATGGGCTCTTTTACCAAGCCAGGCCCGCGCCAGTACCCACACCAGTGGAACTGGGATGCCGCGGTCATTGCCCTGGGCCTGTCGCATTTTGACCTGCCGCGTGCCCTGCAAGAGATTCGCGCGCTGCTGCAGGGCCAGTGGAAAAATGGCATGGTGGCGCACATCATCTATCACGGCGGGGCATCCGATTACTTCCCTACGCCCGATTTCTGGCAGATCGAGGGCAGCCCGGATGCCCCGGCGGTGGCTACTTCTGGCCTCACGCAACCCCCGCTGGTGGCCAGCGTCTTGCGTGCCGTTCACCAGCGCACCCCCATCCCTGATTTCATCCGCGAAGTTTTCCCGGCCCTACTGTGCTGGCACCGCTGGTTCCATACGGCCCGTGACGCAGACGGCAGCCGGTTGGCCTGCCTGATCCACCCGTGGGAATCGGGCACGGATGACTCCCCGCGCTGGTTGAATGCCATTTCCCGCATTCACCCCACCAATGTGCCAGCTTATCAGCGCCGCGATACCGTGCACGTGCCTGGCTCTCAGCGCCCACTGAAAGAAGATTATGACCGCTTTATTCACCTGGTGGATGTCTTCCGTACCAACCGGTATGACACCGCCGCGGTATTGGAAAAGTCGCCTTTCCTCGTCCAGGATGTGCTGACCAATGCCATCCTGCACCAGGCTGACCAGGATTTGCGCGACCTGGCGCTGGAGATTGGCGCGCCGGTTGAAGAGATCGATGGCTGGATCGCCGGCGTTCGCGCCGTCTTTGATGCCCGGTTCTGGGACGAAGCGCGCGGTCTTTACCTGGACTACGATGTCCGGCAAGGTGCCCCGATCCCGGTCAACACGGCCATGACCTTCCTGCCGCTGTATGCCGGTTTAGCCAGCCAGCGCCAGGCAGCCCGCCTGGTGGATGAGCACCTGCTGAACCCGGACGAATATGCGCCTGACGAACGAACGCCTTTCTGGCTAACCACGACCAGTAAGGACGAGCCGGCCTGGGAGCCCAACCGCTATTGGCGCGGGCCGGTCTGGATCATCCTCAACTGGCTGGTAGAGAGCGGCCTGCGCCGGTATGGTTACCAGGATCTGGCCGGCGTTATCCGGCGTGATTCGCTGGCCCTGATTCGCAAGGCTGGCTTTTGGGAATACTTTGACGCCACCAGCGGTTCGGGCTGTGGCTCTGACGATTTCTCCTGGTCGGCTGCGCTGGCGATCGAGCTCGGTTAAGTGCGCAGGAGTACCACTGTGTACAGAGGAACGTCGCGCAGATCGATCTGCAGGCTATCCTTGCCGGTACGGGTCAATGTAACCGCCGGGGTGCCGGATGGACTGAAGACTTCCGCACGGGTGTAGTCGCCAGGCAGGCGGAGATTGATGCTCAACTCGGGCAGATTGGGGACTGCATCGAGGTCGGGGTCGTAATCATAGCGGATCAAATGTACCGCGGCCCCCTCGGATGCCTGCTGGATATTGACAGCCAGGTCTGTTTCGGGCTCGAAGCGTGCCTGCATCCCGCCGGGGAGCAGTGACAGGTCGAATCCCTCGGCCTGCCCATGAATTACATCCGGATGAGCCAGCATCTCCTCGCGCTCAGCCACGGGCAAATTCAGCCCAAGTCCGCCCAGAACAAGTAATTTTCCACCTCCGGCTAAGAATTCCTTCAACTGGTTGGCCTGGTGGGCAGTCAGGTAACGGCAGTCTGGTAGGATGAGCGTCCGGTAAGCGCGCAGGTCTTCAGCCTGGAGTGTATCCTCGCGCAGCACGCCGTCTGGGAAGAATAACACATCGTATGGCTGGCGGTTATCCACCAATGCGTCGCACACCTCCCAGAACGGGATTGATTCGCTGCCCGAACGGTTATCGCGGTTGTCGGCAAACAGGTCACGGCGGGCCACCCGCTGCAGGTTGCTCTCTACGCTGTAAACGACGGCGGTGTCGTTCAGCGTTCGCGGGCTAAACAGGTTCTCGTGGCTGGCCAGGAAGTCATATACCTCAACGCACAGTTCGTGTGGGGCATAGAATGAGTCCTGGATGACGCTTCCCATCCATGAGCCATACGGGATGGTCATGTTCGCGCCCATTGCTGCGCCCTCGTCGATGGACATGCGGAACAGGTCATAACCTTTGCCAAATTTGAGCATTTCGATCAACTCTGGGACAATGCCGCCGTATGGATTTTCTACTACTACGACCGGCTTCTGACTGACAAACCCGGAAACATAACGATACCAGGCCGGCTGCCGGTAGCGGGTGTTGCGCATTTCAGTAATGATCAGGTCAACATACGGCTCAAGCGGATAGTACTGGTCGAACAGGTTGAAGAAGTTACCGGAAACCAAAACCTTTCTGCCCTGGCTGGTGGCATACTCGCGCGCATAATCGGCCAGCTCGCCAAAGTAACGGGTAATCATCCCGCGCTGGAAACGCAGGTAATCCCAGAAGAGCGGCGATTCTTCTCGTCCGGTCTGGAAGTCATAGCCCTGCGCCAGCAGCCAGTTGCCGTAGTGGAAGGTCTCCAGATCGACGCCGCGCAGCGGCTCTGGTAGTTGCTCAACTGGCAGGGCTTGCAGGTACTGCCGGAAGGCAGCCATGCAATCCTTGCAGAAACAACCACCATACTGCAGGCTGGTGAGCGGCAGCTCGGCTTCATCGAGCTGGATCCCATCTACACCGGCGTCGATCTGTATGCGGATGATGGCTTTCAGGTACTCGCGCCAGGCCGGGTTGTTGCGATCCATCAGATAACATTGGTGCGGTCGGTCGGGACATTCTACCCAGCGGGCGTGCAGGGCGTTGCCGTGGATATCCCGCGAGCAGCAGTCCTCGGCCAGGTTTGTGACCGGTTCGCCCAGGCCGTTCGTCAGACCGTCTGGGAAGTACCTTTCAAAGGGAGGCCACAGCTTCGGATAGCGGTTCTGGGTGAACTCTTTCAGGCCCAACCAGCCGGGTTTCCCAACCCCGCGCAGTTCATTCATGGAAAGGATGGTATCCTCATCTTCACTCAGTTCAATCGGGAACTCCCAACCCTGCACCTCAAATACGATGCCAAACACTTTAATGCCGTGTTTTTGGCATTCCTGGATGAACTCGCTGTCATTTACAAAGCCATAGAAGCGGAAACGCGGGTCGACCGGCCCAAAGGCTTCATTTTCGAGGTGGGGCAGGGCTATCGAACCTCCACCCAGCGCGGACCAGACCAGCACGGTGGCTTTGTACTCCACCAGGTCTTCGATCATTTTCAGGCGGCGGGCCGGCAGGCTTGGGTGATAGCAGTGCTGGCGTGGGAACCAGGCATCAAAGTAAACGCCTCTTTCCATTGTTCCTCCCTCAATACTTCCCATAAGATTTGGCAACCTCGACCAGCTTGAAAAGGTTGGCGTCGGGTGTATCCCGCCCGCACTGGTCGCCGGTGGAGAGAACAAATCCCCCACCTTCGGCGCAGTCATCGATCAGGCGTTTTGCCTTCTCTTCCACCTGCGCCGGGGTAGCGTGGAGCATGAATTCAAAAGTGTTGATATTGCCCTTCAGGCAGATTTTCCTGCCGTACCGGCGCTTGATTTCGGCGATGTCTACGTCGCCTCCGGGTGGCTCTTCCAGGGGCTCGATCACATCAACGTCGGTTTCCTCTGCAACCATTTCCACAACTTTCCGCGAGCGCCCGCATACGTGCAGGTGAGAATAGACCCCGGCTTCACGACATAACTTTGCCGCCTGCTGGATAAACGGCAGGTCAAACTTGCGGAAGTTGCGCGGGCTGGAGGCGCTCAGGCTGGAGGCAGAACCACCCAGCATGATCTCATCTGGCCTGGCCGCCAGGAGGGCTTTCAGCCGGGCCAGCGCATAGCGCGTATAGAAGTCAAACACCTCGCGCATGTAGTGCTCTTCGTCGGCAAAATCGAGCAGCGTGGCATTGTAGCCGCCATCCCGTTGAAAGAACCACCAATCTTGCGGGATGCCGATCGCGACCGAATAGACGCCAAGCTCGCCTATCCGGTCCCGGTCAGGAAAGCCGGCGGAGAGATCCCACTGCCAGTCCTCATCCTGTCCCATCAACGATTTCAGGCGAGGCCAATCCCGGCGCAGGTCTTTGATCGCTTTTTCCACCTCCCATTCGGGCTGGTCTGGCGGGAAGAAGGTGCGCGCAGTCAGCTCGCCGTATGGGGTTTGAGCTGCCCGGTAGCGCATCTGCCCGCCTGAAGGTAACTTTTCAAAGCGGGTTTGCCAGCGCGGGCGATCTGGGGGAATAAATTCGGGCAGCCCGCCGTAAATATACCAGCCATCCATGCCATAATAGCGGACTGCATCGACATAGGCCTGCGCCACTGAGGCTGAAGCGTAACCATAATGCGGCTGCCCATCCAGGAACATCTCATCGAATGGTTGGCCTGACAGTCGGATGGGCACCATGGCTGAGATGTCCGGCGATACCGGGACGTGGTCGGCTTCTTTTCTGGCAAAAGCGGTCAGCATACGCTGCCGAGGTTCCATTGGTTATTCTCCGATGAACTGCTTAAGCGGGTTCCTGGCTGCCTTTTACGAAGGTAAAATGCGGGTCTTCGCGCTGCGCTGCCGGTCAGGCCTGGATTTCGATGGGGTTGTCTTCGAAGCGGCAGACGAAACCATCTTGAACGCTGGCGTTGTGTTGCAAGATTACCAGCACATTCAGCGGTTGTTTATCGGCCAGAGGCGCTCCGTGCCAGACCCCCTTGTTCAGTAAGACGGCCTGTCCCTGGCGCACCCGAAATACCTGGAAGCGGTCAAATGAGGGCAATTTGCCCGGCTCATCTGGATAATCGGCTGGGGCAACATAGACCAGGCAGTCGCCGTTCAGCGGTGCGAGTAGCTCGTCGGTGTGCATGTGCCGCTCGGCCCAATCGAAGCGCAGTTCTGCCGGCTTGAGATCCAGGTAACCGATCGCGTAGGGCCGGTCGCCGCCTTCCATCTGGACCAATTCTCCCCACCAATGCCAACCTGGCCCGCTGGCATCGTGGTCGCGGGCTGGCCTTTCGATGATGCGGCCAAAGGGTGTAAATGTTTCAGCCGTTATGTCTTGAATAGATAGCTTCATGGCCTATTCTCCTATGTTGAAACAAAACGCGGGATAAGCGACCAGTTCTGGGATCCCCGCCAGTCCAGAAGGCCGTTTTACCGCCTCCAACAGATTGACCAGCGTATTGGCAACCCGCAGTTCCAGCGCGTTTTCGCCGGGGCGTAACAGATCTGTGATCTCGATTTCATAGGGGGGCCACAGCTGTACTCCCGCGCTCTGGCCGTTCACCAGCACTTCCAATGTATCATCATACAGCCGGGGATGGAGAAATACCCGCTTGCCGGCGAAATCCGCTGGCAGGTGAAAGCCTGTCTGGTAGCTGCCGACGCCGGAGTAAAAGGGGAAACCTTGCGTGGTCCAGTCCGCCGGCTGGCAGGCCGGTTTTGGAGTCGTCAGGGCCGGCTCTCCGCCCGGCCCGGCCTCTACCTGAAGGTCGCCTACCAGCTTGACCAGATCAAGCAGGCCGTCCGTTGGCCCGGTGACTACCAAACGCAGGGCAATCAGGTTTTCGCCACGCTGTAGAAATGGGGTAATCTCAACCGCTTGCATCTGGCTGTCAATCTGGCTGCGAACCGGTGTGGCCTCTACCGGCTGGCCGTTGATATATATACTCCACTCCGAACCGGCAAATCCATCAATAATCAGGGAAAGTTTTTCGGGCACAGCGAGGACCTGGAACGAGATTCGATACCAGACCGGGATTGGATAAGGCCGGTCCGGCTCAGCGGGGAGCTGGTAAGCCCATGCTCCCATGGTCATTTCTAACCAATCCCGCGAAGTGTCCAGCCCTGGGGCGGCGAACAGGTGTGCCTGCGCAGGGTCGGTCTCCTGGCGGACCAGCCAGCGACTAATCACCAGAGCATTCTCGCCGCCCGGGTGGAATTCCCATTTTCCATCCAGCCATAACGTGGCTGGCTGACCGGCAACCCCGGTGGACGATTCTATCCGGTTCCGGCGGCCATTATATTCCACCTCGATAAACCCATCCGGCTGTTTACCGTAACCGCAGATCATCCCCTGTTCCACGCGGTCGATCGTGAGGTTCGTATCCAGGATCCGCGGCGCATCCGGGGGGCCGGGTAACACAAACAATGAACCAGCGGGGGGCAGGTCGATCGAGAAGGAGCACCGGTTCCCGGAATAATTCACCGGCGCGGCCGGGCGAACCAGCCCAGTAGAAGGGTTCCAAAGCATTGGGGGAAGTTCCATCTGCAAGGTTACCTGGGCTGATTGCCCCGAAAAGGTTGAATTGACGAAGAAGTAAACGTCCTGGTGATCGTTAACCCGGTGCAGGTAGAAAATTTCCGGGTTGTCAATCACCACATCTGGCTCGATCAGCCGGTTGAGCGCCCGCTCCAGCCCGTCCGCAGCGGACTGGCGTTCCGCGATTACTTCGGTGGTAATATCTGCCCGGGGACCGTTCGGCGGTGTAAAGAAATAGCGCGTTTCCTCTGTGGTTGACTCAACCTGGAAGAAGCGGTCGTTTGGCCGGCCGGTTATTCCCAGCTCTTTTTGAATGCGCATTGGCAGGCTGCGGGCCAGGGCGTAGCTCTGCAAGAAAGCTGTGATCCCCTCGCCGGGGTGCTCGCGGAAGATACAGTCCATCCCCAGGTAGCTGGCATAATCTTTCTGGCTGTCTGCCGGGTTGATCCCGAATAAGGCTTCCACCCGTCGCGAAATATCCACCAGCCCGGCTGGTCCGAAGGCGCGATCAGGCAAGAAAACACAGCCCATTACCCTCCCGCCGCCGGCGACAAATTGCTCCAGGCGGTCGAGGGTCTGCAGCTTGAGATGGGTCACAGGCGGGAGGATCAGCAGCGGATAGGTTTCATCGGCGACATGGATTCCATCCTTATCCAGGGTGGCTTGGGCCAGGATATCTTCATCAAGATAATCAAAATCATAATGGACGCGCAGAAGCAGGTCGGTCAGGGCGTTGAAATCGTGCAGCAGGCGCTCGCCTGGCTCATTGGTGCTTTGCGGGGTATAGTGGGCAAAAAGGGAGTTGAGCGGCCAAAGAACAGCCACTTTAGCCACGTGCCGCCCGCCCGAGAGCAGGTGGCTGAGGCGGCTGATATATTCCGAGAATTGACCATAATATTGCCACCAGGGGTATTGATAGAATTGGGAAGGCGGCCAATCCCGTTTGCGCGGGCCTTCCAACGTGTAATGGAAGCCGTGCGGGTTGAGCAGGTTGACCCCCAGGACATATTCCCAATCGGCAATCCACTTCATTCGCTGCATGGTGGCATCCATGAATATGCCACCGAACGACTCGCACAACAGGCGCGGGCTGCCCATCTGGTGAGCTCCCGAACTGCCGACTTTGATGGCTACGTGCTCATCTGGCCGGTCGCGCGTGCCAATGATCGGGTACAGGTGATCGACGCCGATTACATGCATATGGCGATAGTGCTTATAGATATTGCCTTCCACGCGGATTAACCGGCGCAGCCACTCTTCATAGAGCAGGTGACCGGTGAACAGCACGCCGTGCGCTTCGCACCATTCGGATATTTGTTGATAATAGGCCTGGCTGTAAAATTCGGTCAGCGTGGTGTAAAAATCATAGCGCACTTTGGCGCTGTCTTGGCTGATGTCGAAGAATAGGTCCGGCAGGCGTGGGCGCAGGTTGTAGCCGTTGCGTTCCTGGAAGCGGTGGAACATATTGCGGGTCCAAGGCACGATCGGGTTATCCGCGCCGGTAACATAATAATGCATGGCCGGTTCATCTGTATAAAATCCAAGCATCTGGGTGGAGAAATGATCCTGCACTGCCTGCGCATATGGCTCATATCCAACCCGCAAAAACTCCTGCGTTGCTTCGGGGTCAAGCGCATCGATATAGTAATCGGCTTCTTTCTCAACGATGTAGATCAACCGCCACAACCCGGGCGGCGCTTCCCAGGGGATCACATTGACAAATGACAGGTTAGGGGTCAGGTCGATCACCTGGCCCGTATTTTCTCCCTCAAGGCGGACGGCAAAGGCGGCAACCGGTTTTGAGCGCTCGAAGTCGATATAGCGGCTGTCGGCGCCGGTCAGGTAGGTGAACCAGGGCCCCCGCACGATAAAGTTCAGGCATTCGATGTAGCGTTGGGCCAGGTCCGGGCGGGCCTCGAGCACGCGTTTATCGGCTGTACCGGAAGGCCAGTTCATCTCATCGTAAATCCAGGTTTGCATGCCCAATTTCTTGGCTTCTTCGACTGCGAAGCGGATGCGGTCCAGGTATTTTTCGCCAATGTAAGGCATTTCCAGGCCGTAGCGCCCGTGCAGGATAATCCCGGGCATGCCTTTCTCGCGGAACGCCCTCAGCTGGTACTGCATTTCGGAATATTCAAGCTCACCGTTCAGGAACCAGAAGGGCAGGATTCCGTATTCGCGCGGCGGGCGCTGAAAATTGGCCGGGGTAATGGGAATTTTAGGCCAGGGTTTGGGAGTTGAAGTCATTATTTATCTCCTGGTGCAGTGGTTGAGTTTTTTTGCCCATCCTTGAACAAGACGTTTGAGTTTATTTGTGGTGGTGGTCAGGCACTGAGGATTCGAGCCCCCATGGGTTGCAGATAGATTGTGCTGGAACCTTCCAGGGACAGTATTTCATCCGAGAGCAAATCGGTCAGGCTGGCTGTGCGGAGTTGGGCGTTGAATGGCTCTGGCAGATCCACTTCAACACCGGCGGGTTGGTTTGAGAAATTTAACAAGACCAGTACCGGCGGGGCGCCCGGATCGGTGAAACGCAGGTATGCGAGCACCTGCTGGTGCGGCTCGGCATCGATGATCTGCCATCCGCGGCTGTGGAGTGCGGGCACGGCGTGGCGGAGATGCACCAGTTTCTTGTGGAACGCATACAGGTTGTGCGGATCCTTGTCCCAACTGAGTGGCAGCGGGTCGCCGTATGGGGTGAAGAATGCGCCGATCTCGTCGCCGGTGTAGATGCAGGGGATCCCGGGCAGGGTGAGCAGCATCGTTGTGGCCACGCAGGTCATTTCCAGTCCATAGCGGGAGATGAAACGGGCGCCGGTATCGTTGTTGTTCAGGAAGCGGAAGATCAATGCGTCTTCATGATACCCCTTGTGACTGTTTGTCAGGGCGGTGTTGAGGTTGTAAAGGAGCAGGGTGTTATCTTCGAACACGCGTTCCCAGGCCCATTTGCCCAACTGGTCGGTCCAGTCGTAAGCGGCATCAAAACCTTCGCTGAAGTAATAATCATCCCGGGCCGATGCCTCTGCCAGCAAGAGCAGGTCTGGCTTAATCCGTTTGAGCGCGGCGCGCCACCTTGGCCAGAAATCGGGTTTGCGCTGGCGGATGCCCCAGGCTGCGTCCACCCGGAAGCCATCTACATCGAACTCCCGCACCCAGTAGGAAAAGGCTTCAATCATCCAGTTTTCCACTTCCGGGTTGTTGTAGTTCAGGTTCGGCAGGTGCTCCCAATTGAAATAATGGGTCGGCCGGCCATTCTCATCCCGGTCGTAGTAATCCCAGTAATGCGACTCTTTGCCTTTCGCCTCAGCGTCAAGGAAATACGGATGCTGGGCTGAGCTGTGGTTCGGAACAAAATCCATCAGCACGCGGATTCCATGCTCGTGCGCGCCCCGGATGAACGCCCGAAATTCTTCTTTAGTACCGTGGCTTTCGCGCAACGCGAAATAATCGATCACGCCATAACCGTAATCGCCGGGTGGCGAAACGTTAATGGGCGCCAGCCACAGCGCATTGATGCCCATTTCTTGCAGCACGGGCAGTCGCTCCTGGATGCTGCGGAAGCCATCCGGGCCAAATTTACGCGGGATAACGCCGTAAACGACGGCGTCTTCAATCCAGGCGGTATTCTGCCAGGTCCAGTCATCCAGGCGGGGCTGCCCGCCCGAGACGACGAAATAGGTTCTGCTCTGGTCGCTGCGCCCTTCCTGATCGGTGACTTCCAGGGAGATGAAATATTCCCCATCTTCTTCTGGCGGCGCGAATACCTGGGTGGGCTGGTCATCCATCTCCACGTTCAGCGGGCTTTGCGCAGCCCAGCGGTACCCGGCGATTGGCGAAGGATTGGCCGGAGCGGGCAAACTCCCGCTGCCATCCAGCCGAATTTTGCCGTCCGCAAGGCGAATGTCAATCACCGCAGTGGGAGCATTGCGTATCCGTCCAGTAACTGTCACGCTCTCTGATTTCACAGCGCCGGGCTGGCAAACCGCGGAGAGCTCATTTTTACCCGGTTGGATGGGCAGCAAAGCTTGAAACTGGTTACCGTTTGTTTCCGCGTTGATCATTTGGCCATTCACCTGTATCAAGACTTTATCGCACCTGCCGCTCTCTATCTGTCCGCTGGCGCGGGCTTCCCAGGCCCAGATATCCGCACCCCCCCCCGGAGAGGAGAACTTTCACGGGTGGGGTATGGGCGCTGGGTGTTGCGGGTTGTCGGGTGGTAGCAGCGAGCGTGGCAATTAGCGGAAGGGCTGGAGACTGGGAGCAGGTATGGAGACCCACACCCAGGAAGGAGGCGCTGGTCAGCGCCAGAAATTTCCGGCGGGATATGTTTTCTCTCCGCATCATCCCTTCATCCCTGTCAAGGCAATGCCACGGATGAAGTAGCGTTGGAATAGAAGGAACACGGTCAGCACAGGCAGGGTAGCCAGCACCGACCCGGCCATGACTGTATCCCAGCGGGTGCGGTGGGCCACAACAAACAGCGCCAGGCCCAACTGTACCGTGCGGAACTTATCGGAACTGATGACCAGCATGGGCCAGAAGAAATCATTCCACGACCAGGTGAAGGTCGAAATGGCGGTGGCTGCCAGCGCCGGGCCGGAAAGCGGCAGCGCAATTAGGAAATAGATCAGGAATTCGCTTGCGCCGTCAATTCGGGCCGCGTCCAACAGTTCATCCGGGATCGATTTCATGTACTGGCGGATGAAGAATATGCCCCACACGCTGACAGTTGAAGGGATAATCAGCCCGTAGAGCGAGTCCAGCCAGCCATGCCCGCCCTGGCCGAGCATATTGTTTCCGCCAAAGAATGGGATGTGTTGGAGGATCAGGTAGTTGGGGATTAAAAAGACGGTCCCTGGGATCATCAACGTACTCAGCATGAAGGTGAAGATCCAATCTCGGCCAGGGAAACGCCGCTTGGCGAATGTATAGGCGGCCAGGGAATTAAAGAAAAGCTGGAAAACCGTCACGCTAATCGAGATCAGGGCGCTGTTAAAAAACCACTGTCCCAGCCCGGATGCTTTTATAAAGTCGGTGTAATTGGTGGTGATAAAGTGTTCGGGCCACCAGGTGGGCGGCCAGTTGAACATATCACCCAGCGGCTGGAAGGATGCTGAGACCATCCATGCCCAGGGTGCAGTAAACAGGATTGCCCCAACGATTAAAATCAGGTAAACCAGTCCTTTTCCGGCGGACTCGACCAGCAGTGTTTGCGTTTTGCCGGGCGCGTTAATCTCAACCGGTGTTGTTCTTTCTGCTGAAACTGCCATGATATCTTTTCCTCATTTAGGAGGGTCGGCTAGTATTGAATATCGCCTTTGCCGAACTTGATCTGAAGCAGGGTGAAGACAAAGATGATTGCGAAAAGCACGTAAGCAATCGCGGAGGCATAACCCATATCAAAGTGACGGAAGCCCTTTTCGTAAAGGTAGTAGCCAATCACCGTTGTGCGGCGCAGGGGACCTCCGCCGGTCATGATGTAGATGTGGGCAAAGGATTGAAACGAGCCGATGACCGAAGTTATCAAAACATAGAAAGTGGTGGGCGCCAGCAGCGGAATGGTGACGTAGGTCAGCCGCTGGAACCCGGTCGCGCCATCTACCTTGGCCGCGTCATACAGTTCCTCCGGGATACCCTGCAGGCCGGCCAGGTACATGACCATAACCCCGCCAGTCCCCATCCACATGCCCATGATGATCAGCGCCGGCATGGCCAGGTCAGGGTCAGATAACCAGAGCAGTTTTTCACGGATCAACCCGAACTTCAACAGGTAGTAGTTAAGCAGGCCGTAATCGCCCTGAAAAACCCACTTCCAGATCACTGCTGAAACGACCAGCGGGGTAATGACTGGAACGTAGTAAAGGGTGCGAAACATCCCCTGCATGCGCACTTTTGTGTTCAACAGCAGAGCAACCAGCAGCCCGGAAAACATGCCCAGGGGAACGCCGAAGCCGGTAAACAGGATGGTATTCCAGAGTGCCTGGTAGAACCTGCGATCCTGGAACAGATCGATGTACTTATCGAGCCCAACAAAGGGCTTGGCTGGTTCGAGGATATTCCAATCGTGGAAGCTGAGGTAAAAAGAAAAAGACACCGAGAACAGGGTAAATATTGAGAACAAAATAAACCAGGGCGAGATGAATAAGTAAGCGGTCCATTGTTTGCGCATTTCGTGGAGAATCTCCCGAAATTTGCTTCGCCCTGGGCCGGTAGAATTTGCGGGTGTAGAAATGGCAGTCATTATTCTCCCTGAGATGATCGACCGGCGCCGGCCGGGTTTTCTGTCCGGCGCCGGTCGAATACTACAATGAGGGTGAGCTGGGGTTATTCCTTGATCAGCGCCTCGGCTTCAGCAGCCGCCTGGATTACGGCTTCCGCGCCGGTCATGTTGCCATACATGGCTTCGCCAAGATAGTCGTTCAGGAACTGTTCCATTTCGCCATAGCGAGGCTGGACTACATCGCTGATTACTGCACACTGCATATTATCGACAAAACCCTTCATGAATTCGCGGCCTTCGATGAGTGAAGGATCTTCCAGCAGGGAAATGCGCGGCGGCAGCAGTGTGGCGGGATAATCAGGCGTGCCCAGGTTGAGCATGGCCATGTTATGTGGAGCGGAAACAAACTCAATCCACTTGTAGGCGGCTTCTGGGTTCTTTGACCCGGCGAATACCACCAGGTTGTCGCCGGCGATGGTGGTCGCGCAGCGCTCTTTCTTGGGCAGGGGAGCGGAGGCCCACTTGCCGGTGGCGTCCGGGAATTCGGTCAGCAGCACGCCCGCAAACCAGGCGCCGGCCACGTACATGGCCACGTCACCGTTGGCAAAGGCTACCCGTCCATCCCAGGAGTTGGAGGCAAGAAAGTCGGGCGGGGAATACTTTGCCAGATCCACGTAGAAATTCGCCGCTTCCTGTCCCTTGGGGCTGTCCCAGAGAACGTCCTGGCCATCTGGGCCAAGGGTTTCGGCGCCATTCTGCCACAACCAGGGGTAGAAGTAATAGGCCGCTTCAGTGGCAAAGAC
>CAZBDC010000029.1:0-38546 GCA_964490575.1 uncultured Anaerolineaceae bacterium
GGGCCACGCAAAACGATCGGGAGGATTGCTTCGCTCCGCTACTCGCAATGACGGATCAAAAAATGAGCACACCAGCTGCTGATCGTTGTGGTCATCCTTTCGGTGGTTTATCTGCTGGGCGTTTTTGAGTGGCTGGCCGGTTTAATTGGGTTATAGAGCGTTTGTACTCTTGGGGAATTAAAGCATAAAGGCGGTAGGGAGAAGCTACCGCCCATGCAAGAGGGGAGAAACAACAAGTTTATGGTCTGGCGTACCATTAATCAAAGATCAGTAATTTTCGGTACGCTATGAGGATACCTGCCCTGGATCCTTTTCACACCGGTCGAATGGTCAACTTTTACATGGCTGTCTGGTTGAACTTTGACTGGTCATTTGACCAGGGCCAGATTTCTCCTGATTGCGCTGCCTGTTAGCCAGATTACCAGGATAAAACCCGCCAAAAGTATAGCTAGAATCTGAATTCAGTCTGGGGTGTATTTCAGTATACTTGATAAGAGCGTCCTTTTTAGCCATCCGAATCGTTTTGTTCCAACGTTCATAACGAATTGTGCTTGGGAATAACCATATGGCCGGTTTCTTTTTCCGCCGTCTGCTTTTAATCCCGTTTGCCCTGGTTGCCGTCCATTTTACCGGCTTTGCGTTTGCGCATGTAACTTTCCAGATGCAGCAGGCGCAGACCATATTCGGCTCGGGGCAAGAGGGGATCCTCCCGGTCTGGCCGGAATATGGAGCTTATTTACGCGGCGCCATCCAGGGTGACTTTGGGCAGATGCCGGTTGGCGTTGATCAGCCGATCGCCAGCAGCATCCTGGATGCCAGCCTGGCCAGCCTGGGCCTGCTGGCGCTGGCTTTTGGGCTGAGCTTGGTACTGGGCCTGGTATTGGGACTGGTGGCTGTGCAAGTTGATCCTCCCCGTACCAGGCCCTGGCTGGCGCCGGTGTCGACGGTCGGCCTGGCCATGCCCGGTTTCTACGTTGGTACGCTTTTTGTGGGTTGGCTGATTTTTGTTTCATTGCGAGGCAACATAGAGCCCCCGCTCCCGGTCGCCGGTTTTGGCTGGGATGTCCACCTGGTCCTGCCGGTCCTGGCGCTGATTATCCGGCCGGCCATGCAGGTCGCGCGGGTCACCGGCAGCCTTCTGGCGAGTGAGTTGGAAAAACGCTACGTGGTCACAGCGCGCAGCATTGGCCATACCTGGCGGGTAATCCGCTGGGATAAGGCCCTGCGGAATGTGCTTGCGCCGGTCTTTTTGGCCATTGCTGGCTCATTTCGGCTGCTGGCAGTGGAACTGGTGCTGGTCGAGTGGTTATTTGGCTGGCCTGGCGTAGGTCGGATGCTGGTCCAGACGCTGGTCCCCCCGACCATCGCTGGCCTGGGCGGGCTGGCGGACACCTCGGCCTACTTTATGAATCCCCCCATCATCGCCGGGCTGCTGGTTGTTTTCGCCTTGTGGTTTTTGCTGGCAGACACCCTGGCAACCGGGCTGGCCCGCATGGTAGATCCTCGTCTGCGGATGGTCGAGGAGGAGATCCCCGATGCATGAGAAAGCGCTCCCTGCCTCATCTTTCGGGAACGACGAAACGATCCCTGCTCATTTTGCGGGCCGGGCACCGAGAAACTGGGCGCTGATCTTTGGCATCCTCCTGGTTTTGATCGTTATTGTGGTCATGTTGTTTGGCCCGCTTCTGGCGCCGGCTGATCCGATGCAAGAAAACTATATCGTGCGGATTGGCGACCGGTTTCGCCCGCCTCCATTTCCACCTGGAACGGATGGATATCCTTTGGGTTCGGACGAATGGGGGCGCGATATCTTCAGCCGCTTGCTATGGGCGGTTCGCCCAACGATGACGATGGTCCTGGTGGCGGCTGCCCTGCGCCTGTCGCTTGGCATCCTGATTGGGTTGGTTGCGGGCTGGTCGAACACGCGCCTGGGCCGGCTGATGGATACTCTCATTTCGGCGGCGCTGGCAGTGCCGGTTTTCTTCATCGCGCTGTGCCTGATTGCCGCTCTGGCCAGCCAGTGGGGCATCTGGGCTTTCATCCTTGGCTTGAGTGTCACCGGTTGGGCCGAAGCTGCCCGCCTGGTCTTTCAGCAAACTCGCCTGGTGAAATCGCAGCCGTTTGTTGAGGCGACTCGCGCTTTGGGCGGCAGCGGCGGGCAGATTGTCCTCAGTCACATCATTCCTCATATTATGCCGCTCATGTGGATCCAGCTTGCTTTTGAGGTCAGCACCACGCTGTTAACCGCCGCTGCCCTGGGATTTGTCGGTTATTATGTCAACGCGATCTGGATTCCTATCCAGGATTTCGTTGGTTTGCGCACCAGTGGTACACCTGAACTGGGCCAGATGTTAGGGGTAGCGGCCGGCAAACACCCCTGGACGGCCGTCTTTGCCGGCTCAGCCGTTTTTCTCATCGTGTTGGCCTTTAACCTGCTCGGCGAGGGACTGCGCCTCCAGTTGTCACCCGAACGCCGGCGCCGTAAAGCTGGCTCTACGCAGGCCGTTGACCGGGCCGGGAACTGGATCGAAGAGCGTGTTTACTACGCGGTCAGCCGCTGGCAGCGTAACGCTGCTGCGAATGGCGCGTTTGTGGTCTTGTTCGTTTTGATCCTCGGAGGGGGGTGGATCTTGTGGCGTGCGCAAAGCAGCCGGCTGGCCTTAACGCGAATTAATCCCCTGGGCGGCCATCTGTGGCCGGCTGAGCTGCACGATGCCCAGGCCACTTACTGGTCAGGCGCTCGCGGCCCGCTCGATCCGGCCCCGGTCTGGACTTGCCAGCTCTCCGGCCCAATCCTGGGTGGGCCGGTCGTGGATCGCGAGGGCAACCTTTATCTGACCGGACTGGACCGGATGGTTTACAGCGTGGACTCCAGTGGTGCACAGCGCTGGCAGGTCCAGCTTCTCAGGCAGCCAGTTGGCTGGCCGGCCATTACTGAAGAAGGCAGCATCGTTATCGCCGATGAAATTGGCAACC
This sequence comes from uncultured Anaerolineaceae bacterium, assembly GCA_964490575.1. GTDB lineage: Bacteria > Chloroflexota > Anaerolineae > Anaerolineales > Anaerolineaceae > DSYU01. Next base: position 2,977 of record CAZBDC010000029.1, read on the forward strand.
TGACCCTGCTGAGCGCAAATGGGGAGACATTGTGGGAATATGTTGGCGACCCACCCGACGTGGGGTTGTCCAGCCCGGTCGTCGGACCCCAGGGTACGATTTACATAACGGTTCAGAACTTCCTGGTCGCGATTTCGGCGCAAGGGGAGCGCCTGTGGCAAATCCGCATCCCTTCCTACAGCTTTACTTCGCCTTTGCCTCGCCTGAGCCCGCAGGGCGATTACCTGTTTTTCGAGGATGTGTTGATCGAAGCGGATACCGGGGTGACGCTATTTAAGTCGACGAACGATCCAGTTGACCGCTACCTGGTTGGCTCGGATGGCAAAATTTATATGCGTACGATCGATTCCTTTATGGAGTGGCAGAGCACAGAGACTGGAGCTGTGTTGATCCAAAAGGCCAGGATAGAAACCCGCCTGCTTAATACGACCCAGCGTTTCCCATTTGACGCCGGCGTTTCGCCTTCTCATAACCCCTGGCTGCTCTTTTCCAGCCCTTATGAATACACCCGCCTGGTGTGGACGGATCCGGATGGACAGTCCACCCAGGTGACCGACTTCCCGTACCGATGGAGCCGGTTTATTGGGATTGACGCGGAGGGGACCGGATTCGTGTGCGGCGTTCTGGCCCGCCAGGAAGGAACGGAGTGCCGGGCCGCATCTTTAAACAGCGGCGTTATGATCTGGAAGACTAACCTGAGTAGCAACGCTGTTCCGGTGGGTGGCGCGCTGGTAGAAGGCCGGTTGTATGTTGCTACAGACGACGGCCTGCTGTATGCCATTGGCAGGTGAGTTGCGGGGCGAGAGGCCGCCCGCCCGTTCTAAACTTTACGGATCCGCCGCACGGTGCTTTCGAAGTCGCGCAGCGGGATGTTCAGCCCGGCGCGCATCCAGCCCAGGCCAGAGCGCTGTCCGGGGACGCCCTCAATTTCGTAACGGGTGGTTGGGTCCAACCCGCGCAGATAGATCATTGGCAGCTGGGCAGGTTCGGGGATGTGGGTTCGGAATACAAATAAGACGCCCTCGGATTTATCCTTGCTAACATACTGGACGGCTGAATAAGCACCGGCCTGCGGCGAGAGCAGGCGGTACTGGTCGCCCAATTGGATCACCGCGCGGATTTCTTTATACAGGGCGATCCAGCGGGCTGCTTCTGCCCGGTTGGCTTCTCCCCAATGCACCAGGTGGCCGCCCACGCCCAGCGACCCGCACATGCTGGCGTGGAAACGGAACTCGAGCGAAATGCGGTCGGCCATAGCATCCGTGACCCAGGCTTCCATGGTATTAGCCGGGAAGATCTGCGAGAATCCTTCTTGAATGTTCAGGCGGGCCGTGGCTTCCGTATTATCGCTCACCCAGATCTGGTCCGCCAGCCGCAGAATCCCAAGATCGGCCCGCCCGCCGCCGCCCGAGCAGCTCTGGAAGATGACGTCCGGGTGCCGCGTGCGCAGGGTGCTCCACACCCGGTAGAGGCCGAATACATACCGCACCCACAGTTCGCGAGGATCGCCTGGCGCGCCAGGCCAGCCGGGTTCGCTGACATTGCGGTTCATGTCCCATTTGATGAAGGTGATGTTGTTTTCGCTCAACAGGCGGTCGAGGGTCTCAATGAGGTGGTCCTGCACATCCCCCCGGGCCAGGTTTAGGATCAACTGGTTGCGTCCTTCAGTCCGCTCGCGGGTCGGGAAGTGGATCACCCAATCCGGGTGGGCCCGGTAGAGCTCGCTGTTTGGGTTTACCATTTCCGGCTCGACCCACAACCCGAACTCCATTCCCAGCATATTCACATTCTCGATCAATGGCTGCAGTCCCTGGGGGAACTTCTTTTCATCCGGCCACCAATCGCCCAGCCCGGCGTGATCGTTTTCCCGTCCGTGGAACCATCCGTCATCCATCACGAACAGTTCGATGCCCATCTCTGCCGCCAGCTCAGCCAGCTTGCTTTGTGTCTCGACGTCCACGTGAAAAGTTGTCGCTTCCCACGAGTTGTAGAGAATTTTGTGGATGGTTGTACCATGGGGAAGCACATTTTCGCGGACATAGTCGTGAAGTTTGCGCGAGGCGCTGCCGTATCCTTTGGCGGTGTACCCGGCCAGGCTGTGCGGTGTGGTGAAGGAACTGCCCGGCCGGATTTGCCAGGCAAAATCCCAATCGTTTACCCCGATATTGACCCTGGTTGAGCCAAAGTCAGTCACCTCAGCCGCGATTTTCCAGTTGCCGCTCCACGAGAGAACACCAAACCAGACTTCGCCCAGGTCTTCGCTGGCCTGGCCGCGGTCGATGGCGAACCAGGGATTGCTATGATGGCTGGTTGTTATCCGCCGGCTCTCAAGAACTTTGATGCCTTGAAGAAGGGGTTCGCGGTGAATGTGCATTTCGTCCAGCCAGCGCCCGGATAGGTGGCTCAGGCGGTACCGGTCGCCCGGGGGCAGGTGCCACGCGGCTGAGAAGATCCGTTCAAGGGTGACCGGCTGGCTGCCGTCGTTGGTGACAGTGACCCAGCGCTCGATCAGGTCATATTCGTCATGGGTCCGGTAGTGCAGCGTGACCCGCAGCGGAAAGGAGGCGTCGCGAAGCAGAACATCGAGCTGCTCCGGCTGGTCTTCTCTCACTTCGGCGCTGTCAAACCGCAGGACCACGTCTCGCGTGCCATCCGCGTAGGTGAGCTTCAGGCAGGGATCAGTGAATTTCATCCCGGCGTAGCCCGGGTATTCCTCTGGAGTGAGCTGCTCAGGGTTGTTGAAGGAAGCCCAGGGACGCGGATTTACAGGCGGCGGGTAATCGTCCGGGTCCAGCAGGCGAGCACCCCAATAGCGGTGGGTCAGCAGGCCAGCGTCGTTCAGCCCCAGTGCGTAGCCGGTCAGGCGGGTCTCAAGAATCCAGCTCTTGTCAAAAGATCGGATTGTCATTGCAGCAGTCCCTCCGAGTTATATTTTTATGAATTTTGCCTGGCCGGTATCCAGATCCAGCAGGCAAACATGGCGGTCTTCCCGGCGCAGGCCGCCTAAGGCGCCTGGGTTTATCAGGCGGGTGAAACCAACCCGTTCATCTCGATGCTGGTGCGAATGGCCGGTGAATACATAATCGTGCTGCCCGGAGCGGGTCAGTTCTTCCAACTTTCCGGGCAGGTGGCCGTGCGTGACGCCGATGCGCGCACCGTCGATCCGCCCGCTGAATACCAGCCCGGCGCTGCTTTCAGGGTGCTGAGCCAACAAAACCTGGCGGATCTCGCCAGAAGCAAAGTCGCCATTCCCAAAGACGCAGATTACGCGAAACCCCGCCATCATCCGGGCCACTTCGACGCCGGTCAGGTCGCCGCAGTGGATCAGTGTTGTGACCCCTTCCTGTTCAAACAACGCCAGGGCGGCCTGCAGGTTGGCGATGTGATTGTGTGTGTCAGAAAGGATGCCGATTTGCATTTACACCAGTTCCAATATCGACAGCTCGATCCCACAATTCTGGTAAGCCTGGATCAGCTTTGCTTCTTTCTCCTGGTCAAGGTTCCTTACCACCAGCCGGATCTCGAACCCGCCTTCCGGCAGGGTGTTGTTGACCGAGCGCAGGATGTTCCCGCCGTGGCTTGAAACGATCCCAGCCAGCTTGGCCAACACACCTGGGCGGTGCGATTTTCCGCTCCCAACCATATTGATCGTGGTCCAGTGGAGGGTTTCCTTGTTGATCCCGATCGACTCCAGGGCCTGTTGGAGTTCTTCTAACCGCACGGCTCCGCCGCCAATCGCAGCATACAGGTCCTCCAGGTTGGCGCAGGCCAGCCGCTCGAGCAAGTTATCCCAACGGTCAGGCTCCAGCGCGCGCACATCTTCCAGCGCCAGCAGGCCTTCACTGGCAAGAATATCCTTAATGAGCGCATGCCCTTTTTCGGCCGCCCGGCGCAACCCCACGGTAGCCAGCACCCCTTGCAGGCGCCGCCCGGTGGAAGCGCTGCCGTAGTTGAGCCATTCCTCGCTGGGGATCATCCGCTGCCCGCTGGTCACGACTTCCACCATGTCGCCAGGCCGCACCAGGTCTGAAAGCCGGGCCAGTGATCCGTTTACCTGCACCGCGCTGATCTTATCCAAAAGGTATTCCTGTTGGATCGAAGCAACCGCGTCTAAAACGGTCGAGCCTTCGGTCAGGAAGCGCGCGCTGCCAGAAGGGGTAAAGATCTCCACCGGGCGGTAGCTGCTGATATCTTTGCCATGCTTGAGGGCATAGACCACGCCCCACATATTTTCGCCTTCCATCTCTGCGGTGGAAATGGCGATTTCAATTAATCCCCGGTGCGGCATCCACGCCGCGGTGTGGATTGCCCGGTAGCGGTTTTGCGGGTAAGCAATGTAATCGATGAATTTACTTGGATCAAGGTAGGATCCAAAAAAGCGGTTAACTTCAGCCAGGACCTGGTAGCACTGCTTTTCATCCGTGTCTTTCAGGACCACCTGGAAGGAGACCATGTCACTGACCGCCGCGAAGTCGTTGAGCGATGCTCGGCGAGCCCGCGCAAGCTGGCGCAGCTTTTGCCAGGCTCGCCAGTATCCATTCACAATGATCGAGATATGCCCGGAGAGGCCGGCTCGCTTCAGGATCTCTCCCAGCGAGCCCATGATCTGATTGATAAATTCCGTCTGCAGCCGGGGGTCGCTGTCGATCTTTGGCTTGACAAATGCGTATGTATCTGGTTCGGCGTATGGAAAGGCCACATCCTCCAACCAACGCCGCCATTTGTAGCAGTTCATAATCCCGGCCAGCTTCCCGTAGGCCCGGATGGCCTCAATTGCTTTTTGCGATCGCCGGGGCTCGCGCATATGTTCGAGGGTCATCAGGTTATGGCTCTTGTCGGCCAGTTTGACGATGAACACGCCCGGGTTGCGAAACATGGCAATCTTGCGCAGCGTTTCGATATCGCGCGATTTTCCTTCGCGAGGGCTGCTGATTTTTGTCACCCCATCCACAATTTGCGCCACTTCCTGGCCCAGGGCGCCCGGAAATTTCTGCGGGATCTGCTCCAGGCTCTCACCGCTGTCCTCGAAGGCATCGTGCAGCAATCCCGCGATCGTCCAGGCCTCGTTCCCGGCCAGTTTATCGAGGAAAGCTGCCACCCAGGCGGAATGGGTCTCAAAATAAGGCTCGCCGCTTAACCGCTTCTGGTCTCCATGCAGTTCCTTACCCCACCGGTAGGCTTCAGCCATAGCTTCTGTGCGCGGCACGAAAGGCCCAGGATCAAACTCGCTCGTCAGCCGCGGCCGGATCTCAAGGATTTGCTCGATTTCTACGGACATGTGTACGTCTTGCCTTTCGCAATCTACCGGGCAGGGGTCCGGATTCAGGACTTCGTCATCTGCCCTTTGTCCGCCGCGGCTGCGTTGGCCGCGGCCGCAGCTCTGTCTGCTGCCAATTCCTCGACGGTTTTAGTATGCAACCGCGCGGCGCCCTGGGTGACCACCAGTTTCACCCGCGTTCCGTTCTGTTCCGCTGCTTCAAGCCGGGCTTTGGCCTGGGGAATTTCGCCGGCGTACTGCGGTAGCCACCTGGCCTGGGCGACCAGCATTTCATCGGTCATCTGCCAGACTTCCTCCGGGTTGCAAACCGCGCCTACCAGCGGGTCATGGAGCATGGCCTGTTTCAGCAGGGTGACATCGCCGTGGACGGCTGCCTCGACGCTCATTTCCTGCACACGAGCAGAGACCGCGCAGGTCGCGGCGCAGGCCATCGGCAGGGCCCCCACAACCGGCATGTGGATCCCGGTCCGGTCGACGTAGCCCGGGATTTCGATCACGCAGCCGTCCGGAAGGTTGGTGATGTTGCCCTGGTTTACCACGTTAAAGTGCCCGCGGTAAGTGCGCCCGGTCTCCAGCCCTTCGATAATGTAAGAGCCATGCTCTTCGCTGCGCTTGTAAGTGGCCAGGTCCAATGGAGCTTCTTTCATCCAGTTGGGGAAATCGGTCTCAAACCAGTTGCGGCCTTCTGTGCAGACTCGCAGGTATCCGCCGGTTTCACCGTTGATCCACGAAGAGAGATCGATCCACTGCATGATTTCATCTGTGCGCTTGCGGTACCAGGGCAGGTACTCGCTCAGGTGCCCGTTTGATTCGGTGCTGTAATAGCCAAAACGGCGCAGAACATCGATGCGCACCTTTTCGGTCTGGCTGTATTCGGGATGGTTCTCGAACAGCTCCAGCAGGTAAGGCAGCATATTGATTCCGTTCCACTCCACATGAACGAACCAGGTCTGGTGATTCAGGCCGGCGGCAATTACGTGCACGTCGCGGCGGTGGAGTTTTTCATGCTCGGCGAGCATGCCTTGCTTTTTTGCCCACCGTTCAACGCAGTCGGTGATCTGCCAGTGCGCGCCCTGCACCCCGTGACACAGGCCGATGGTTTTGACTCCACCGTACTGGTTGCAGGCCCAGGTATTCATCGCCATCGGGTTCGAGTAGTTCAGGAATACGGCCCCTGGTTTAGCGACTTCGCGGATATCCTTGCAGAAATCTAGCAGGACCGGGATCGTCCGCTGCCCGTACATGATTCCCCCGGCGCAAAGTGTATCGCCCACGCACTGGTCAACGCCGTATTTCAGCGGGATATCGATGTCCATCTGAAATGCCTCCAGGCCGCCCTGGCGAATCAGGCTGATGACATAATCGCTGTCCGCTATCGCTTCCCGGCGGTCGATCGTGGCGAACAGCCGGGCCGGCACGCCGCTGCCATCGATGTCGCGCTGGCATAGTTGGGTGACCATGTTCAGGTTCGATTCGGATATATCGGTAAATGCGAAAGTTGTTTCGACCAGTTCGGGTACGGATAGAATGTCCCGCATCAAGCGGCGGGTAAAACCAATCGAACCGGCGCCAATCATAGCAATTTTGATAGCCATACAAACACCTATTGGGGGTAATGGGGGGGATCGTTCGGCAGGCCTGGTTTCAGCAGAACCGCCCGCCAGAAGTGTCAGTATAAGAATTATACTCGCATTTGTTTTTATATCGCGCTAAAATATATTCATCTACAGGCCGCGCGTGTGGTCTGAATCACCAGGAGATGAATCCAATATGCCCAAGATCACCTTCATCGGCGCCGGCAGCACCGTCTTCGCTCGCAACCTGCTCGGCGATATCCTCAGTTTCCCTGAACTGGCCGAATCTACTATTTCGCTCTTTGATATTGACCCGGCTCGCCTTCACACGACCGAAAAAGTGGCTCACCGGCTGGCGAAAGTCGTTGGCGCGAACCCGCGCATTGAAACCACCGGCGACCGGCGCGCCGCACTGGACGGCGCGGATTATGCCATCTGCATGTTCCAGATCGGCGGCTATAAACCTGGGACGGTGATCGATTTTGAAATCCCGAAGAAGTACGGCCTGAACCAGACGATCGCCGATACGCTTGGCATTGGTGGGATCATGCGCGCCTTGCGCACGATCCCTGTCTTGCTCGACACCTGCCAGGATATGGAGCAGCTCTGCCCCGAGGTTACCTTCCTGAACTATGTGAACCCAATGGCGATGAACTGCTGGGCCATCAGCCGCAGCAGCAAGATCAAGACTGTCGGGCTGTGCCACAGCGTTCAGGGTACTGCCATGCAGTTAGCCCGTGACATTGGGGTACCTTTTGAGGATATCAATTACATCTGCGCCGGCATCAACCACATGGCCTTTTACCTGCGCTTCGAGCGCAAGACAGAAGAGGGCGTGGTCGATCTTTACCCGCTCGTCCGCAAGGTGATTGAAGAAGGGCGTGTTCCCGATTGGAACCGCGTCCGCTATGAAATGTTCAAGCGCCTGGGCTACTTTGTGACCGAATCCAGCGAACACTTTGCGGAGTATACGCCCTGGTTTATGAAGCGCGATCGCCCCGACCTGATTGAGAAGTTCAACATCCCGATTGACGAATACATCCGCCGCTGCGAAGTCCAGATTGCCGGCTGGGAGCTGACCAAGGATACGATCGAGAACCCTGATGTTCCAGTTAACAAGGAAGCCATCCGCCAGAAGATCCTGGCTGCCGGGGGCAGCGAAGGGGAAGCACGCTGGGCGGGCGAAATGGCGATGAACTTCGATCAGGTTACGCCGTCGCACGAGTATGGCTCATTGATCATTCACAGCCTTGAGACGGGCATCCCCCGTGTCATTTATGGCAACGTCCCGAACCGCGGGCTGATCGACAACCTGCCCCAGGGCTGCTCGGTCGAGGTTCCCTGCCTGGTGGACAAGAATGGCGTTCAGCCCACCAAGATCGGCGCCTTGCCACCGCACCTGGCTGCGTTGATGCAGACCAATGTCAACGTTCAGTCGCTGGCGGTCGAAGCGGCGCTGACCGGCAAGCGCGAGCACATTTATCACGCCGCGATGCTCGATCCTCATACCGCCGCCGAGCTTGATCTCGACCAGATCTGGTCGCTGGTCGATGAACTGATCGATGCGCACAAGGGTTGGCTGCCAGAATATCATTAGTCAATCGCGCTAATCGCGAATGTTGTTGCGGCTGTCCAAATGCTCTTTTTGGACAGCCGCAACATTAAATCCGCGGAAGCGTTTCTACCACCAGTTTCCCTTTTCGTGCCTGCCTGGGGATTTCAACCTGCAGCGTGCCCGGGTAGATTTCTGTCCACCTGACCGCGGCGCCGTTCCACCTGGCCTGGTAAGCTGGCCCGCTTTGCAGGCTTACCAGGGCGGCCAGGTTGCCGGTCGTTTTCCCGGCGATGCGCAGGTCTGCTTCCAGCGCCTGGTTGTAGTATGAAAACTCCTGTCGCTCGATCCAGCCATCCAACCCAACTGTCAGGCGGCCCGGCCGGTGATAGGCGTTGAACCAGGCCATCACCGGGGTCGAAAGCCCGCTGAACTGGTGCCAGCCGGCCCCGCGCCCCGACTGCACGATGAAGTGCTCGAAGCAGTAGTACGAATTGGCCACTTCGGCCTGCCATAAGTCCAGGGCTGTTCGAGCGATCTGGTTTGCCTGCTCTCCATGACCCAGGTCGAGCAGCGCCTTCCAGAAAAACCACTGGTGCGGCATCCAGACCGCGCCGTTCCAATACCCGTCCTTGCGGTAATACGGTGCACTCTGGTCAACGGTGGAGAGGCCAATGGGCGTCCACATTCGTTCCGGGCTGAACAGCCGCTCGATCAGGGCCGCTTCCTGCCCGGCGGTGCAGATCCCCGCGTAGAGTGGGCTGGCGCCGTCCATGCCCATGTCAAAATTCGCTCCACTCTCATGCCGGAGAATCTCTCGCGGGCGGCCCGTTTCATCGTGAACCACATAACTGAAGTAGCCGGCCTGCTCATCCCAGGCGTGGCGCTGCAGCGCCTCACTAAACGCGGCGATATCCTCTTCGTACAGGGCGTTGTCATCTGTGATGTCCATCTGCTGGGCTGCCATTTGCAGGATCCGGGCGCTGCGGATAGCATGCGCCGTGGTGACCGCCGGTGAGACCCGGTTCTCCAGTCCTTGCTGATGCACGTATACCTGCGGTGGGTAATCATCCCAACCGCCCGAGTTGTAAAAATAGTCCCACGTCTTGAGCAGGTTCGATTTCAGAACGCGGGTTGTTGAACTGCCCAGGCGCCCGGCCAGGAAGAGATAATACTGGCGCAGGCGCGGGTAGAAATACGCCAGCAGATCGGCTGACTGGGTTCTCTGCCACAGCTCGTGGAAGAGGTACATTTGCACCGGCACCATGCTGCCATGGTGAACAAAGGCCGCCTGGGGATCGCCCGGGTCGGTGACATAAGCGTTCAGGCAGTCGATGGCTCGCTCAGGATCGATCTCTAGCAGCCCCAGGCCGATAAAGCCCGAGTCCCAGGTATACAGGCAGTCCCACCACTTGCCCGGCGTATAATGACGGATAAACGACCGGCGGGTGTAGACCGGGTAGACGACATTTAGAAGAGTGGTGGCAGCCATGCGTTCCTGGCTGAAGTGGTAAGCCTCGCCGCTGGGTTTGCATTGCGGGCGCATCGTTCGTGCGCGCGCGGCCTGGTAAACCCCCTCGAGCTGCCTGGTCTCCGGGCTGAAACCGGCCAGGGCTTTTTCCACTTCTGCCCGGTTACCCGAGCAAACCAGCCCATGGATCACGCGCGAGCTGTGCGGCCCGAGCGGGATGGGGCGCAGAAACACGTTGGTGAAATGCCCTTCGCCTGGCCCAGACAGGATCCGCCGCACATGTTCGTGGACCATGTGGCGGAAAAAGCCGTCCAGTTCATCGTTAAGGATCTCGCGTATGACCCAGTCGGTATAATTCCAGGCTAACCCGTAATAGATGTCTACGTCGGCGTATTTCAGGATCAGGCTGCTGGCCGTTGGACCGGGCAATAATTCCGGGACCGGGTTCCACAAATGCGGTAAGAAGCGGACCTGGGCTGCCCCGGCGCCTTCCACCAGTGCAAAGCCGTCCAGTTCGAGACCCGGCCCGCCTGCCGAAATCAGTTGCAGCAGGTGTTCTCCGGCAGCCAGGCTGCCCAATCCCACGTGCGCCAGCCCGAAAGCGCCTTCCGCCCCGGATGCAGGCAGATCGATGACCTGCTCGACCGGCATTGTTACGCGCAGGGATGCCGCCTGGCCCTCAGTCCGATAGCGTAGCGCCAGGGTGGCATCCTGCCAGGCGCGCTCTAGCCGCAGCCGGTAGAGGACCGTGTCGCCCTCGTCGCGCCCAAAGCCCTGCCCAATCCCGCTGCCGTTGACGAAACCATGCTGCCGGATCTCACCGCGCAACATGGCATCGTAAACGAGCTGATCGGTCGGGCGCGGCCGGGCAAATTCCAGCGTCTCATAGTCGAGCGCATCGATCCACAGGCCGCCTTCTGGCAGCCTGACGGTTACTTTCTGGATCGGTTCGTCCGAATAAGGGCGCACGGGGGGAAAGTTCATTGCTGCCATCCAGTGCAGTACCAGGTTTTGTTCCGCACCGGTCTGGTTGACGAACTCGCACCGCACCAGGCGGGCCTGCGGTGAAAGCGTGCTGAACGATACATCGCAGTAGACCTGGTCTTTCCATTCCAGTTCATAGCGGTAGGTGTAATACTCCAGCCCTGGTGAAGCCTCCCAGGCATGGTGCTGCGACTCCCACTTGGCATTTGGCACCAGCACCTGCCGGCGGTAATGCCCTGGCACGATTCCCAGATCGAAGCGCAGCCCGCTGGCAGGATCCGGGATGTGTGAAATGCCGGTGTAGCGCTTGGTATAAGGGCCCCACTCCGGCAGCCTCAAATCGTGGCTCTTGGTCAGCTTTGGCATATGATACTCCTGTTCGAAGATAAGATAGGATCACCTGCGATTACTCCGGGCGGGGCTGAACCAGTGCCTGCATCGCCGGGCTGTCTGTTGGGTTGGAAAATTCCCAGAACGCGGTCTGCACATTTCCGGTGGGCTGCAGCCGGTGGCGGCAAAGGTAGATATGCTGGTCCAGTTTCAGGCCGTGCACCTTCACCTGGGCGACTCTGCCCGCGACCATGTGCGCGAAAACCATCTGTGAGACAAACCCAACGCCGACGCCCTGCTGTACGGCAATTGCAATTGCTTCTGAATTCCCTACGGTGAGGATGGCCTGCAGATCACAGATGTTGATGCCTAACTGGGCCAGCCCGGACCGCGCGACTCGATAGGTCCCTGCTGTCTCTTCGCGCAGGATGAACTGTGCCTGGTACAGTTCGTTGAGTTCGATTCCGTCCCGCTTTGCCCAGGGGTGGGTGAGGGGAGCGATCAGGACGACCGGGTCACTGATGAATTGGCGGAACTCGATGTTCTGGTCGAATTCCTCGCTGCTGCTGGAAACAGCAAAATGAACTTTGCCCTGTTCGAGCAGTTCCAGCGCCGTAATCCGGGGATGGACCGAACAGGTGGCCTGCACGCGCGGGTACTGGCGCATAAAGTCTGCCAGCAGAACCGGCAGGATATATTTCCCCGGGGTGGTGCTGCAGCCGATGATCAGGTGGCCGTGCACCTCGTTGCGCAGGGTTTCCATGACTTCTTCTGTTTTTATAGACAGCGAGACGAGCTGGCGGGCCAGTGGGATCAGGGCCTGTCCCATCTCAGTCAGCGCCATGCGCCGCCCGGCGCGGATGAACAGTGGCGCTCCGAAGTGTACTTCGAGCTGCTGCACATGCTGTGTGACGCTGGGCTGCGACATGTGCAGGCGTTCGGCTGCTCGCGAGAAGTTAAGTGTCTCGGCCGCAATGAGAAATATACGTAACTGGTGAGGATCGAGCATTTTCCCTCCATGGCGATGAACCTACCCGTTGATAAGTATAACTTATTGTAATTGATTGGATAATCAAATGACACTTTGTGATAATAATCACTATAATTATCCGGTCTGGCTTATACAATAGATAAAGGTTTCACACGCCTGAAATCCCATTTTACCCGGATCAAGATCAACCGATTCAAACTGCAAGGGAAGAAGAGTATGCACAAAAAGTTATCTGTCTCAATTATCGTTGTCGTGCTGGCGAGCCTCCTGCTCTCCGCATGCGCTCCGACGCCTACCCCTACTCAGGTGGCGGCGGAAGTTGCTCCTACCGCTGAACCTACCGCCGCGCCCACCGCGACGGAGGTTCCCCCTCCGCCGACCGCCACTCCTGAGCCAGCTCCAGATGTTCAGGCGCTGTGGTCTGAGCTGGTCGCCGGGATGCCGGCTGATAAAGGATATGGCACGGTTGCGGCGACAAAACTGAACGAGGAACTGGTCGAAAAACCGCCCTTCCTGCTGGATGTGCGCGAGGCCGGTGAGGTCGAGAAAGACGGTTTTATCGAGGGCTCGGTGAATATCCCGGTTCGGGATGTACTCAAGAACCTGGACAAGCTCCCGGCCCAGGACCAGCCAATTGTCATCTACTGTGCCTCCGGTCACCGGGGCGGGTTTGCCATGGCTGCCCTGCGCGTGTTGGGCTATTCCAACGTCCGCAACCTGGCCGGTGGGCTAGGCGCCTGGAAGAAGGCTGAGCTACCGGTTGAAACCGGTAAACCGGCCGACCCGGTCGCCGGGACGGCGCCTGAGATCGAGAACCAGGCCCTCTTCACAATGCTTGATGGATTCCTGTCCAATCTGCCGGAAGGCTTTCTCGCTACCAGCGCCGACAAGCTGAATGTCAGCCTGGTCGAGAGCCCGCCCTTCCTTCTCGATGTCCGCACGGCCAAGGAGTTTGATGAGAACGGGCGAATCGCTGGCGCGGTAAATGTCCCCCTGGAAGAGCTCTTCGCCAACCTGGATAAACTGCCTGCCAAAGATACCCCGATGGTCGTTTACTGCGTGTCGGGTCACCGGGGATCGGTCGCCCTGATGGGGCTCCGACTGTTGGGCTATGAAAAGGCCATCAACCTCGGTGGTGGGCTGAATGCCTGGAAAGCCGCTGAATTCCCGGTTGAGGGTTGGGTGGACTGGAACGCTGCCTGGGCCAAGTACCTGGCTGGCATGCCTGATAACTACTCGGCTGTCTCGCCTGCCGATCTCAACGTGGCGCTGGTGGACAAGCCGCCCTTCCTGCTGGATGTTCGCGAAGCCAGCGAGGTGGAGAAAGATGGCTTTATCGAGGGGTCGGTCAATATCCCGGTCCGCGATGTGCTCAAGAACCTGGACAAGCTCCCGGCTCAGGATCAGCCGATTGTGGTCTACTGCGCCTCGGGTCACCGCGGCGGGCTGGCGATGGCTGCCCTGCAGATGCTGGGCTACAGCGATGTCCGCAACCTGGGTGGTGGGCTAGGCGCCTGGAAGAAGGCCGAACTCCCGGTCGCGACCGGCAAACCGGCTGACCCGGTCGCCGGCGAGGCGCCCAAGGTCAACGAGGCGATGTTCGCCAAGCTGGATGCTTTCCTCTCGGGCCTGCCGGAAGGCTTCGCCACGATCAAAGCCGCTGATTTGAACGTTGCGCTGGCCGATAAGCCGCCTTTCGTCCTGGATGTCCGCAGTGCAGAGGAACTGACCACTGATGGGTATATTGAAGGCTCGGTTAACATTCCGTTGAAAGAGCTCTTCACCCGCCTGTCCGAGCTGCCTGCTGATAAAGCCGCTCCCATGGTCGTGTTGTGCAAGAGCGGTCACCGCGGCGCCATCGCAATGATGGCCCTGGCGATGAATGGCTACACCGATGTTCGCAACCTGGGTGGCGGTCTTGGCGCCTGGATCGCCGCTGAACTGCCGGTTGTGAAGTAATTTCTTCCTGACAGCATCACACCCCGCAGCAAATCCTGCGGGGTGTGATGCTTTAATTGGGGTTCCCCAGGCCGGTCTGTAAGCCGCATTCTGTCCGGCATTTCTGCCTGGATGACCATCTCTCTAGGCGCGCCGTCACCGGCGCGCTCGTGCAGCCTACCCGGGGCTCCAGGGAGACGAGCCGCCTCCCGGTAAACAAGCCCTTGGGCTTGCGACCTTTGCCCCTGCTTGGCCTTGCTCCAGATGGGGGTTGCCTGGCCGCGGCATTGCTGCCGCGCCGGTGGGCTTTTACCCCACCATTTCACCCTTACCTCAAAGAGGCGGTATGTTTCTGTGGCCCGTTCCGGTGGATTACTCCACCCCGGGGGTTACCCGGCATCCCGCTCGATGGAGTGCGGACTTTCCTCGACCCGGCACTGGGCCCGGCCGCGGTCATCCGACCAGCCTGAGGATCTATATCATACCCTGAAGGCCGGGGATTGTCAAAAATCTTTGCTTTTTCCCGTGGAAATCCATTGATATCGTTTATACTAGGGGATGCTGGCTCATAGAGCTTGCCCAGTTTTTAAGTATCCAGGCCTTTGCGTGGCCTGAGTTCCAATCATATTTGCGAGGAGAATGATGCGAAAACCTTTTGTTGCTGGCAACTGGAAGATGAATAAGACCGGGGCAGAAGCCCGGGCCCTGGTGGCAGAGTTGATCCCTGAACTGCAAACCGCTGTGTCCATTGACCGGGCGCTTTGCCCGCCGTACCCCTATTTGATGCCCGTTTCAGCCATGCTGGCCGGGACTGGGATTGGCCTGGGCGCCCAGAACATGTATTGGGAAGAGTCCGGCGCTTACACGGGTGAAGTCTCTCCGGCGATGGTAGCTGAATTTTGCCAGTACGTTATTATTGGCCATTCTGAACGGCGGGCTTACTTCGGTGAGACCGATGAGACGGTCAACCGGAAGGTAAAAGCCGCTTTTGCCCATCACCTGACCCCCATCATGTGCGTGGGCGAGACGCTGGACGAAAATGAAAGCGGCCGGACGGCGGAAGTCGTTGGGCGCCAGGTGCGCGAGGGCCTGCAGGGCCTGGATGTCTCCCTGGCCGGCCAGTTGGTGATTGCATATGAGCCGGTCTGGGCGATTGGGACCGGGCGGGCAGCTTCGGCGGAAGGCGCGAATGCTGTGCTGGCTGATATCATCCGCCCGGCGTTGAAAACGTTGTTTGGCGATCAGGTGGCCCAGGCAGTGCGCATCCAGTACGGCGGGTCGGTGACCGCCAAGAACGCGGCTGAGTTCTTTGCCATGCCCGATATCGATGGAGCCCTGGTGGGTGGCGCCAGTTTAAAACCGGCGGATTTTGCGGCGATTGTCAGGGCCGCCGCTGCCAGCATTTAACCGGCCTTTGCCTGTCTGAAAGCGGTGGACCGGCTTTGGGCATACCTGGATGGCCTGGGGTGGCTCTTGCTGATGCTGGGGCCACTCCTGTTTGCCCAGCGCTGGCTCCACCGCGAGATCCAATTGGTGCTGTTTCTGCTCACCCGCCGGATGGGAATGGCCCTGGGGTTGTTTTCGGTGCTCTTTTTCCCGGGGGTTTTTCTTCACGAGCTCAGCCATTACCTGGCGGCTCGCCTGTTAGGTGTGCGCACCGGTCGTTTTTCGCTTCTGCCCAAGGTGATGGGCGATGGAAAACTGCGGCTGGGCTACGTGGAGACAGCCGGAGCTGACCTGGTTCGAGATGCGCTGATTGGCGCCGCCCCCCTGGTTACCGGCGGGGCGGCGGTGGCTTATATTGGCATTGACCGCCTTGAATTGGTATCCCTGGCCGGTTTTGCCAGCCAGGCCGGTTGGGCCTCTTTCTGGCACGAACTGGGCCTGCTTCCGGGTTTGCCAGATTTCTGGCTCTGGTTTTACCTGGCTTTTACAATCAGCAGCACGATGCTGCCTTCGGCCTCTGACCGGCGAGCCTGGCTGCCAATCGCGGCGGTGATCCTGGGGCTGGTGGGGCTGGCGCTGCTGGCCGGCGCCGGCCCGTGGATGGTGGAAAACCTGGCCCCCTGGCTTAACCAGGCGCTGCGGGCGCTGGCGACCGTCTTTGGCATCAGCCTTGCGCTTCACCTGGTGCTGCTGTTCCCATTTCGCTTGCTGCGCGAATTCATCATGCGGCTCAGGGGGCTGCGGCTGGTAGGTGGATGATTGTTGAGATTGCCTTGCAAGTATGAGAAAACAGAAAGCGGGTTGACATCGTGTTAGCAGATCGTTGGGGTCGCTCGATCACATATTTACGGATATCTGTCACGGATCGTTGCAATTTGCGCTGCGTTTACTGTATGCCGGCGGAAGGAGTTGCGCCGCGCGGCCATAACCAGATCCTGCGCTATGAAGAGATTGCCCAGGTGGTTGCTATTGCCGCGCAGCAGGGGATTTCGAGTGTGCGCCTGACCGGAGGGGAGCCGCTGGTGCGCCGGGATCTGCCCAGGCTGGTGGAGATGCTTTCTGTTATTCCGGGTGTTGAGGATATCAGCCTGACGACCAATGGGATCCTCCTGGAACAGATGGCGGCTGACTTAAGGGCTGCCGGTCTCAAGCGGATCAATGTCAGCCTCGACACCCTGCGCCCCGACCGCTTTGCTCGGATCACGCGCGGCGGGAGGCTGGAAGGCGTGTTCCGCGGCCTGGAAGTTGCCGTGGCGCAAGGTTTATCCCCAATCAAGATCAACGTGGTGGCCATGCGGGGCGTGAATGACGATGAGTTGGCAGACCTGGCCGGGCTCAGCCGCGCGCGCGACTGGCACGTGCGGTTTATCGAACTGATGCCGGTCAACAACCAGGATGCCTGGGCGCCGGGTTTTCCCTCGCCCAAGGATGCTTACATTTCGATTGAAGAGATCAAAGAAAGGCTGGCGTCGCTTTCTCTGGTTCCAGACAAGGAAAAGGCGGGCGCCGGGCCGGCGAAAACATTCTGCCTGGCAGGTGGAAAGGGCCGGATTGGCTTCATCTCACCGGTGAGCGAGCATTTCTGTCAGGACTGCAACCGCCTGCGGGTCACCGCCGACGGCAGCTTCCGGCCTTGCCTGCTACAAGATATCGAAGTCCCGTTCCTGTCCGCGCTGCGGGCCGGCGAGCCAATCCTGCCGCTCATGCAAAAAGCGATCGACCTTAAACCGGCCGGGCACGAGCTGTCCGAACAGCACCTGCCCTCCTCGCGCTGCATGCGACAGATTGGCGGTTAGGGGCTAACCGGTGCCGAACTGCCGGTCGCCGGCGTCGCCGAGCCCTGGCAGAATGTAGCCTTTTTCGTTCAACCGGTCATCCACGCAGGCCAGGTGGATGGGAATGTCGGGGTGATGCCTCTGCATGTTTTCGATGCCTTCTGGCGCGCCGATAATCCCCAGGAACTTAATCTTTCGCACGCCCCAGCGTTTCAACACATCCGCGGTGGCAGTGGCCGACCCGCCGGTGGCCAGCATCGGGTCCAGGATCAGGCACACAGAAACCGTAGGCTCGATGGGCAGCTTGTTGTAATACTCGACCGGTTTCAGGGTCTGCTCATCGCGGTAAAGGCCGATATGCCAGACTTCTGAGGATGGCATTAGCTCCCAGATCCCTTCCACCATGCCCAATCCTGCGCGCAGGATCGGCACCAGCCCGATTTTCTCTTGCAACTCCTGGCAGTGGGCGATGGTCAGAGGAGTCTGGACATCGATGGGCGCTGTCGCCAGGTCCTGGGTGGCCTCGTAGGCCAGGAGCGCCGTGATCTCTTTGATCAGCTGGCGGAACTTCTTCGGCTCGGTGCTGACGTCGCGAAGGATGCTCAACTTGTGGTGTACGAGCGGGTGTTTTGAAACAAAAATGTTCGACATGCCATTCTCCCGGGTGA
Source organism: uncultured Anaerolineaceae bacterium (assembly GCA_964490575.1). Lineage (GTDB taxonomy): Bacteria > Chloroflexota > Anaerolineae > Anaerolineales > Anaerolineaceae > DSYU01. The sequence continues at coordinate 20,984 of CAZBDC010000029.1, forward strand.
TTTTGGGTATTATATCGTAGATCTGCCCCAAAACCTTTTTTTGGCGGGGAGATTTACCCCAGCAGCTTGAGGCTCTCGGTTCAATGCCAAATCGAGTATAATCGCCACTATGAGTGATCTGCAAAAACGACTGGTGACCCCAGAGACCCGAGCGGATGAAAACGTCGACCCGGCCCTGCGCCCGACGCGCCTGGCGGATTTCATCGGGCAAGAGCTGCTGAAGGAAAACCTGGCGATATTGATCGCGGCCGCGCGCCAGCGCAAAGAATCGCTTGAGCACGTTCTGTTTTATGGCCCACCCGGGTTGGGAAAAACCACCCTGGCTCACGTCCTGGCAAATGAGATGGGGGTCAACATCAAAATCACGGCTGGCCCGGCCGTCGAGCGTGCGGGCGACCTGGCTGCCATCCTTACCAATTTGCGCGCGGGCGATATTCTCTTTATCGATGAGATCCACCGCCTGGGACGGGTGGTCGAAGAAGTGCTCTATCCGGCGATGGAGGATTTCGCCCTGGATATCGTGATTGGCAAAGGGCCGGCGGCCCGCAACATTCGCCTGAAGATGCCGCGTTTCACGGTGATTGGCGCGACCACCCGGCTGGCGCTGGTTTCTGCGCCGCTGCGCGCCCGGTTTGGCGCGGTGTACCGGCTGGATTATTACGATCTCCCGGCCGCTGAGGAAATCCTCCAACGCGCTGCGCGGAAGATGGGCATCGTGGTTGAGAAAGAGGGCCTGGAAGAGGTTGCCCGCCGGGCACGCGGCACCCCCCGCGTAGCGCTGCGACTGCTGCGCCGGGTGCGCGACTATGCCCAGGTGCGTGCGCAGGGGATGGTCTCCCGTGACGTCGCCAACGAGGCCCTGAACCTGCTCAACGTGGACCCGCTCGGCCTGGATGAAGTGGACCGGCGCGTTTTGCACACGGTGATTGAAAAATACAGTGGTGGACCTGTCGGCCTGAATACGATCGCGGCCTCGATCGGCGAGGAACCGGATACCATCATGGACGTGGTAGAGCCTTACCTGCTCCAACTCGGTTTCCTGGATCGCACCCCCCAGGGACGCGTGGCGACTCGCCGGGCCTACGAGCACCTCAATATCCCGTTTATTGATCCTGGACAACAACCCAGCCTGTTCTGAAGTTGAAAACTGCTGACTTTGACTATCACCTGCCTGAGGATCGGATTGCGCAGACCCCGGTGGAGCCGCGCCATGCTTCGCGTTTGCTGGTGCTGGACCGCGCGACCGACACAGTGGCGCACACGACTTTCTGGCATATCGGTGATTACCTGCGCCCCGGCGATCTGCTGGTTATTAACCAGACCCGGGTGATCCCGGCCCGCCTGTCGGCTTTGAAAGATACCGGCGGACGGGTGGAAATCCTGCTCCTGCGCCGGGTCGACCTGCTGACCTGGGAAGCCCTGGTGGGCGGAAAGCGAATGAAGGTGGGCCGGCAGGTGGCGGTTGAGGGAGGGCCAAAGGCCGAGGTGATGGCTGACCTGGGTGGATCCCGCCGGTTGATCCGTTTTACTGAGCCGGTTGAGGCTTACCTCTCCCAGGCTGGCCAGATGCCGCTGCCGCCTTATATCCACGAGCGCCTGGACGACCCGGAACGCTATCAGACGGTTTATGCTCGCCAACCGGGTTCTGCGGCTGCTCCAACCGCGGGCCTGCACTTTACGGTTGAGCTGATGGAACACCTCCGGTCGGCTGGTGTGAATTTCTGCGAGGTAACTTTGCATGTTGGCCTGGATACTTTTGCCCCGGTCACAGAAGAATCTCCGCTCGAGCATGTGATCCACACTGAGTGGTGTGAGCTTTCTCCCGAAACTGCCCAGGCCATCAACCGTACCCGCCAGCAGGGCGGGCGGATCATTGCTGTCGGGACGACCAGCGTCCGCACGCTTGAGTCGGCTGCCAGGCAGGCTGGGCTGGGCCAGGTGGTCGCCCCTTATTCTGGCCAGACCGACCTGTTTATTCTGCCCGGTTACTCCTTCCGGGTTGTGGACGCGATGGTTACCAATTTCCATTTGCCTCGTTCGACCCTGATCATGCTGGTGAGCGCCTTTGCGGGGCGCGAGCGGACGCTGGACGCGTACCGCGAAGCAATGGAAAGCGGTTACCGGTTTTACTCCTTTGGCGATGCGATGCTCATTCTCTAGGAGTTCCTGACCATGGTGGATGACGATTCCCGGCTGATCCCGGCCCTCGACCAGGCGGCGACCCTGGCGGAAGTCAATGAAATCCTGGTGGACTGCCGGCGCTGCCCGCGCCTGGTGGCCTGGCGGGAAGAGGTGGCGCGGACGAAACGCCGGGCATTTCGCGACTGGACTTACTGGGGCCGCCCTGTTCCCGGGTTTGGCGACCCCCGCGCGCGGCTGCTGGTGGTCGGGCTGGCGCCAGCGGCTCACGGCGGAAACCGGACCGGGCGGGTCTTCACCGGCGACTCCTCTGGCGATTTTTTGTTTGGCGCGCTGTATCGGGCCGGGTTCGCGAACCAACCCGGCTCGGTTGCGCGAGGCGATGGCCTGGCATTGCAGGATGTATATATCGCCGCAGCCTGCCGGTGCGCGCCGCCCGACAACAAACCCACCCGGGTTGAGATGGACAACTGCCGGCCTTACCTGCTGGCCGAGCTGCGCCTGCTGCACAATTTGCAGGGGATCGTCGCTTTGGGAAGGATTGGCTTCGAAACCATCCTGGCTGCCTACCGGGCCCTGGGGTATGGCCCCAACCATCCCGGCTTTGGGCACGGTTCCGCAGGGCCGTTAGGTGATGGCCTGCCCTGGCTGCTGGCTTCCTACCACCCCAGCCAGCAGAATACGCAGACCGGGCGGCTGACCCGGGAAATGTTTGATTCGGTCTGGCAGACAGCGCGCGGATTGCTGCGAAGCTCTGTATAATCTTTGTATAAAATTATCCTTGCTTTCAGTTGGGGCCGCCTCTACAATAACAATTGAATATCGTTTTGTGGAGGTTAGCTTTGCGCGCCAAGAGAAGCATCGTAGTATTCAAGAGAGCCGCTCTTGTTTTCCTGATTTTAGCCCTGATCCTATCAGGCGCATTCCTGGCCTGGAGCTTGAACCCGCTCAGCCCAATGCCAGAAGCGATAGCTGCCTCGCAGAATACCGTTGAGGTAGCCGAAGCTGATTGGCTGGTTTTCCAACCGGCGGGAGCACAGCCCGTGACCGGGCTGATTTTTTACCCCGGTGGGCGGGTAGATTACCGGGCCTATGCGCCGTTAGCCCAGGCGATTGCCGACGGTGGGTACCTGTTGGTCATCGTTCCGATGCGGCTCAACCTGGCTGTTTTTTCTCCGGACCGAGCCGCGCAGGTCATCGATGCCTATCCACAGGTGCGCCGGTGGGCGACCGGGGGGCATTCGTTGGGGGGATCGATGGCGGCTCGTTATGCCGCGCAGAATCCAGATCAGGTCAGCGGCCTGGTGCTCCTGGCATCTTACCCGGCCGAAGCTGACAGCCTGGCCAGCCTGGAAACCAGGGTGCTTTCCATCTATGCCACCTTGGATGGGCTGGCAACCCCCGCGAAAATTGACGCGGCCAGGGCATTCCTTCCCCCGGATACCCAATACCTGGCAATTGAGGGAGGCAACCACGCCCAGTTTGGTTGGTATGGGGTTCAGGGTGGCGATGGCCAGGCGGCGATCAGCCGGGCTGAACAGCAGGCCATGGCTGTGGACGCAATCGTGAAATTTTTAGAAACGCTGGAAGAAGGCTGAGATGAAACGCGCATTCCGAATCATTGCGATCTCGCTGCTGGGTCTCCTGGCAGTTCTGCTTATTGGACCGTTCCTGATGCCGGTTCCTCCGCTTGAGAATACGCTGCCGGTTGAGGAACTGGCCTGGCCTGACAGCCGGTTTGTCGACGTAAACGGGCTGACCGTCCATTACCAGCAGGCCGGGCAGGGGGAACCGGCCATCATCCTGCTGCATGGTTTTGGCGCCAGCACCTACAGCTGGCGGGAAGTCATGGAGCCCTTGAGCAGCCTGGGAACAGTCGTGGCCTTTGACCGCCCGGCTTTTGGACTGACCGAACGGCCCCTGCCGGCTGAATGGACCGGGGAAAGCCCCTACAGCCCTGCTGCCCAGGTCGACCTGTTGTTTGGCTTGATGGATGCGCTCGCGATCGATCGCGCTATCCTGGTTGGGAACTCGGCCGGCGGGACGGTGGCGATGAACGCGGCCCTGGTAAACCCGCAGCGCGTGCAGGCCCTGGTGCTGGTGGATGCGGCGGTCTACAACGGCGGCGGCTCCCCGGCATTTCTGCGTCCCCTGTTTCAAACCCCGCAGATGGACCGGCTTGGCGTTCTGCTGGCTCGCTCGATTTCTACACGCGGGATGGATATCCTGTATGCCGCCTGGCACGATCAGAGTAAAATTACACCAGAGATCATCGAGAACTACCGCAAACCGCTCATGGCAGATAACTGGGATGTCGCCTTGTGGGAATTGACCCGTTCATCACGCGCTTCTGGCCTGGAAGCGCGTCTCGATGAGTTCAACCTGCCGGTTCTGGTCGTTACCGGCGACGATGACCGGATTGTCCCGACCGCCGACAGCATCCGGTTGGCCGGTGAGATAAAAGATGCCGGCCTGGTTGTTTTTGAACAGTGCGGGCATGTACCGCAGGAAGAATGCCCCGAGTCTTTCCTGCAGGCGGTTGAGCCGTTCATTCGCGGCGTCATTGAATGACACATCACAATTACATTTCAACAAGGAGAAAAGAAATGGCAGAACGTTTGCAGCAATTGGCCCAGGCGCCCGACTTCGATCTGACCGACGTCAAGGGCAACCGGGTTGTCTTGTCTGAATTCTGTGGTCGCCAGCCGGTTGTGCTGGTAATGACGCGTGGGTTTATATGACCGTTCTGCCGCGCGCATCTGGCGCAGTTGCGCCAGGACTTTGCTGAGTTTCAAAAGCGTAACGCAGTGGTGCTGGTGGTTGGACCGGATGGGCCGAATGCGTTCAAACGTTATTGGGAAGAAAATGACATGCCGTTTATTGGCTTGCCTGATCTGCGCTCGCGGGTGGCAAACCGCTATTACCAGGAGGTCAACCTGTTCAAACTCGGCCGCATGCCGGCCCTATTTGTCATTGACCGCAATGGTGTAATCCGCTTTGCCCACTACGGCGATTCGATGCAGGACATCCCGCCCAACGAGACGGTTTTGCGGGTATTGGATCAGATCCGCGAAGAAGAAATTTCGCGCGAGCTTTCAGCGGACGGCGCGCCAGACAGCATCTAGAACCTGCAGGGCGCCGAGCCGGTGCACTTCCAGCCCGACCGGGTTAAGATACATGTCGCTGTTTGGCTCCATGCCGTGGTCAGGCAGGCCCTGGACCGAACGCCAGAAATTCCACAGCGGCACGCCATACTCAGCTGCCAGGGAAACATAATTTTCGTTCACCCGTTCATCTAACTCGCGGTTATCCGCTTTGGTGACCAGCACTGGCACGGCCCCGTGGGCAAGGATCTTCTTCAGGATAATCTCAAGGTAGTGGCGGTTGCGCGCCTCCCAGTGGGTGCCGACGTGGACAAAAACGATGCCTGGCCGGTGGACGCGCAGCTCGCAATCCAGGGGCGGCTCGCCTGGCTGGCACTTTTTCTCTTTGTTGTCGTTCCATTGTCCCCACAGCAAGGCTCCTTCTGTCGTCCCGTCTTTTACCGTCGGGCTGTACCGGTTAAAGGAGCCCTGGAACTGTGCCACAGTTTCTTGCCAGGGTTCCGGCAGGGTGGAGACGAGCACCGGATTGTCATCGAACACGCCCAGGAAAACCTCAGGCAGGCTCTGGCAGTCGCCCAGGATTGAGAATGCGTGGGGGTCGTTACCCTGCCCGAGTCCCTGCCGGTAAACTTCTTTCATTTCGCCGGATACCGTTGGAATGACCGGCCATTCTTTCCACAGGAGTGGGTCAAGCGTTGTGGCTTGCCGGGAAGGTGCCGGGGAAGGCAGAGCGGTGGCTGCCGGCAAGTGGGGCGCCGGTGTGGTCTCCAGGGTTTCCCGGTCCGGCAAGGTGGGCGTGGGGATGGCGGTCCGGCTGGCTTGCAGGCGCGTGGTCGCCTGGGTTGGGGTGGGCGAGGCAGGCTGGGCGACCATGGCTTCTGGCAGCGCCGAAAGTGTGTAAAAAGCAGGCTGCGGGGAGGGGGCAGGTACCTGCGCGCTGAGCACCCGGTTGTGCAGAGCAAACCCAAATAACAGGGGCAGCCCCAGCGCAGCCAGAATAAGTTTTATCCCGCGTCCTTGCAGCACAAAGATCCCTTTCATCGGTCAAAGGCCCGGATTCAACCAACGGTATTAAGCCTTGTTTCGATTATACGGTATAAGTGGACAGTTGAAAGGGCGGGATTCTGACCTTTTAGGTGGGAATTTCCCTCCTGATAGCTCAGGGGGCATCTGGAGCGGATCAATAGCAAGAGGCTGCCCAAAGGTTCTTTTTGGACAGCCTCTCACAAATTAAAGGAGTGGAAATGCTACCTGGCGAACGGTGGTTTCACCAGCAGGGCATCCCAACCGGCATACTTGGCGGTATCGCCCAACTCGGCTTCAATCCGCAGGAGTTGGTTGTACTTGGAAACCCGGTCGGAGCGGGCCGGGGCGCCGGTCTTGATCTGGCCAGTGTTCAGCGCCACGGCCAGGTCGGCGATGGTGGCATCCTCGGTTTCGCCGGAGCGGTGAGAAGTGACCGCCCGCCAACCCGAGCGGTGGCAGGTTTCAACCGCCTCAATCGTTTCGGTCAGCGAACCAATCTGGTTGACCTTGACCAGCAGCGCGTTTGACGCTTTCTCGCGGATGGCCCGGCGGACGCGTTCTGGGTTGGTGACCAGCAGGTCGTCACCGACGATCTGGATCCGGTCGCCCAGTTCTTTGACCATCAGTTTCCAGCTTTCCCAGTCGTCCTGGGCCAGCCCATCTTCAAGGGAGACGATCGGGTACTGGTCGACCCACGACTTCCAGAACGCGACCATTTCCTCACCGGAAAGTAGGCGGCCTTCTTTGCGCAGGTTATAACGCCCGGTTTCCTCGTCGTACAGTTCGGATGCGGCCGGATCGAGTGCGATGGCTACCTGTGAGCCGGCCTGGTAGCCAGCTTTATGGATCGCTTCCAGGATAACTTCAACGGCTTCAGCGTTGGCTTTCAAGGCCGGGGCGTAACCGCCCTCATCGCCAACCAGGGTTGTGTAACCGCGGGCCTTGAGGACTCCCTTGAGCGCCTGGTAGATCTCGGCGCCCCAGCGTAGCCCTTCAGCAAAGGAGGACGCACCCAGCGGCATGACCATGAATTCCTGTGCATCGGTTGACTGCCAGCCGGTATGCGCGCCGCCGTTGAGGATGTTCATCATTGGGACGGGCAGAACGTGGGCGTATACGCCGCCCAGATAGCGGTAGAGGGGCAGCCCAAGCGCGTTGGCAGCCGCTTTTGCCACAGCCAGGCTGGTGCCCAGGATTGCGTTAGCGCCTAATTTCGATTTATTGGGCGTGCCATCCAGCTCGATCATGGCGGTGTCAATCGCTTTTTGTTCCACAGCATCCCAGCCTACCAGAAGCTCGGCGATCTCAGTGTTGACGTTTTCTACGGCCTTCAATACACCTTTGCCACCGTAGCGCGATTTATCGCCGTCGCGCAGTTCCAGGGCCTCGTGTATGCCGGTGGAAGCCCCGGATGGGACAATTGCGCGGCCCCAACTTCCATCAGACAGAATCACCTCGACTTCTACGGTTGGATTGCCTCGTGAATCCAGAACTTCTTGACCAGCTACTGATTCAATTACAGTGTCCATGTGTATTCCTCGGAAATAGATTTCAGTGGCGTTATCACTGATGGTGGTGAGAGAAAATCGTTATCTCTCTAAGTATAATATGTTCATCCCAATCTGTGTTGAAATTTACGAAGTGCCTGTCCGTCTGAGAACAGATTTAGGCAGCCTGGTGGCGGGAGGGCCTCAGGCATTCTGCTCACTTTTCTGCACTGGAATGCCTGCGTGGTCACAGGCGGCTGCCAGGAAGCCGACAAAAAGCGGGTGGGGCCGGTCAGGTCGCGAAAGGAATTCAGGGTGGAACTGCGTGCCAACCATGAATGGGTGATCTGCCAGCTCAGCTATCTCGACCAGGCGCCCATCCGGTGATAGCCCGGAGAAACGCATCCCGCGCTGCTCAAAGAGCTTCCGGTAGGTGTTGTTGAACTCAAACCGGTGGCGATGCCTCTCCTGGACAGAGTGTTCCTGATAGGCATTGGCTGCGATTGTACCGGGCTGTAGGTCGCATGGATACAGCCCGAGCCGCATGGTTCCCCCCATATCGGTGATCCCTTCCTGGTCGGGCATCAGGTCAATCACCGGGTGTGGTGTGGATTGTTCGAACTCGGTTGAATTCGCTTTTTCGTTCTTCAGCACGTCACGGCCGAACTCGACCACCATCAACTGCATCCCCAGGCACAGGCCGAGGTAAGGAAGGTTGTGGGTTCGGGCAAAATGAGCGGCCTGGATCTTTCCTTCGATGCCCCGGCTGCCAAATCCGCCTGGAACAACAATAGCGTCGGCTCCTTCGATTGCCTCCCACCCGCGGCCTTTTTCCAGTTCAACGGAGTGGACCCAGGACAGGTCCAGTTCGACGCCCAGATGCAGTGCGGCGTGCTTGAGCGCCTCACGCACGCTGATGTAAGCGTCATGCAGCTCGACATATTTTCCTACCAGGGCAACTTTTACGGAGGGCTTAGGCCGGCGGATTTCTTCAATCAGGCGCTGCCACTGGGTCAATTCTGGCTTCCGGCGCGCTTCCAGTCCCATCCGGTGGAGCACGTAGTCTCCTGCGCCGGCTTCTTCCAGTAGCAGGGGAATTTCATACAGGATCTGGGTGGTTACCATGGGGACGACGGCCTGTTTCTCCACATCGCAGAATAAGGCGATCTTTTCCACCAGGCCCGGCTCAACCGGGTGGTCTGAGCGGGCAACGATCATATCAGGCGAGATCCCGATCGAACGCAGCTCGCGGACGGAATGCTGGGTTGGTTTGGTTTTGATCTCGCCGGTTGCACCAATATAAGGCAACCAGGTCACGTGGACATAGAAGGTGTTTTCTCGCCCCAGGTCGCTGCGGACCTGGCGGATCGCCTCCAGAAAGGGCAGGCTCTCGATGTCGCCTACCGTTCCCCCGACTTCAACCAGGACGATTTCGGCGCCGGTGGACCGGGCAACGGCGGCGATGCGGCGCTTGATCTCGTTGGTGATGTGCGGGATCACCTGGATGGTCCCGCCCAGGTAATCGCCGCGGCGTTCTTTGCTGATGACCTCGGCATATACCTGTCCGGTGGTCACATTGCACACCCGGTTCAAGCGGATATCGATAAAGCGCTCGTAGTGACCCAGGTCCAGGTCGGTCTCTGCGCCGTCGTCCAGGACAAAGACCTCACCATGCTGGTATGGGCTCATAGTCCCTGGGTCAACGTTGATATATGGATCCAGCTTTTGGACGGCGACCGCATAGCCGCGGTCTTTCAAGAGGCGGCCGATGGCCGCCGCGGTGACGCCTTTCCCAACGGAACTGACCACGCCGCCGGTGAAGAAGATATACTTAGTTGCCATAGAAGACCGTCTCCTCGGTAAAAAAAGAAGTGGGGAGGGCCGTAGAACCGGCGCCTCCCCACAGTTTTGTGGTTTCCGGCATTAGCAATAACCTCGAATCCCGGAACAGCAAGATCATTCTCAAGTTTATCAAACCGTAATTTTGCCCAAGTTTACCATAGATGCGGGGTGTTTGCAAAAAACAACGATCCATGTCGGGAAGCAGGATTTTGTGGTTTTGCGGTAATGAGGCTTCTCCAAAAACCACAAAAATGACAATAATTAAACCCCCGCTCGCCAGGGAACGGGGGTCTATTGGATTTTTGGGAGAGGGTGGGAGTCAAATGATCAAGACTTTGGGTTCCCCTGGTTGCCCGGCGTGCCAGAAATCTTCTGGTCGTTCACGGATCAGGAGGTTTTTGCTCCTTGATTACAGATCAGCGGTTAGCGGTTACCCATCCTCGGGTAGTTTCTCAGGACTGGACCTTGTTCTCGAGCGTGCGGCTCAAGATATCCTCTTGCTGCTGAGAAACGCTTTTTGACTTGCGAGATTTGTCTTCTTGCTTGCGTGCCTTGGCCCGCTCCATCGCCTCGCGAAGAGCAATTTCCATGGCGGTGGGCTCGGCTTCTTTCTGTGGCTCGTTCACGGTTGCCATCAGTTCGTCGACATCCACATAGCCGTCCTGGCTGCGCTGGCGGGGTGAGCGCGTTTTCTTGCGGCGCACGGTCTTATCTTTTTCCTTGTCCTTTTCTTTGCGAATCGGCTCGGTGAAGACGCGCGGGAGTTCTTCTTCTTTGACCGGCTCGGGTTGAAGAGCTTTCAGGCTCAGCTTGATCTGTTTCTTTTTGCGGTTGACGTCGATGATCTGGGCTTCAACCTCATCGCCTTCGTTGATAACATCAGAGGGTTGTCGGACGTAACCATGCGCCATCTCGCTGATGTGGATCAAGCCAGGACGCTCTGCGCCGATCTCGACAAAGGCGCCGAACTTTTCCAGGCGAACGACCTGACCTTTGACGTTCATGCCCTTCTTGATGTCGCGCCACTCCAGGTCGAGCGGTTTGATCATGGTCAGTTCGACCCGGTTGTCCTTGGTCTTCTTGACCCACACATCCACTTGCTGCCCAATCTTGAGGACATCCTCAACGCGCTTGATGGGCTGCTCGGTGCCTTCAGAGACGATCTGCGAAATATGCATCACCGCAGGTCGCCCGACCCCGATATCCAGGATTGCACCTGCCAGTCCAATTTTCACAACAGTACCGGTAAAGTGCATCTTTGTCTTGATTTCGTCTGTAAGATTCGATTCGATTGTGCGGTCAGCTTCCGCAGCAACGCTTGACTCCATTACATTCCTCTCCAGTTTTCAGAATTCACGAAGGATGATTATACCTCTCTAGGCGGAAACTGTCAATTAAAAGATTGACAGGATAACAAACACTTAATGTAATATCTTCCTGCCCATATTATAATCAAAATTGAATGGATCTTAACCGATTGCAGGAGATTGCACAGTACGAATGCCGGCTGAGTGTTAAAAGGCCGGTGCTGGTTGGGGTTTCAGGCGGCCCAGACAGCCTGTGCTTGCTGGACGGCCTCGCCAGGCTGGGTTTCTCGCTCGTTGTGGCTCATTTCGATCACCAGCTGCGACCCGAGTCGGGCAGTGATGCGGACGCAGCGCGCCAGGCGGCGGAGCGCCTGGGTTTGACTTTTCGGCTGGGCAGCCAGAATGTGGTTGAATTTGCAGCTGCGGAACGTCTCTCTATCGAGGAGGCTGCCCGTGTGCTGCGTTACCGGTTTTTATTCACCGAAGCCCGGCGCTGCCAGGCGCAGGCCGTCGCGGTTGGCCATACGGCGGATGACCAGGTTGAAACGGTGCTCATGCACCTGCTGCGGGGATCTGGCCTGGCTGGGCTGGCCGGGATGGACTTTGTTGCCCGGATGGAAACCTGGGATCCTGAGATTCCCCTGGTCAGGCCGTTGCTGGCTTTCTGGCGAGCGGAGACGGTCGCTTACTGTGACGAACGTGGCCTGAACCCGGTCACGGATGCGAGCAACCAGGATCCGGCATATTTCCGCAACCGGCTGCGCCACGAGCTGATCCCGTTCCTGGAAAGCTATAATCCCCAGATCCGCCCGGTGTTGTGGCGGACGGCGCGTGTCCTGGCCGGGGATGAGGGGATCGTCCGCGCTGCGGTTGACCGGGCCTGGATCGACTGCCTGGCCCAGCAAAAAGCAGGGACGGTCACCCTGGACCTGGCCGGGTTCAGGTCGCTGGATGTGGGTTTGCAGCGGGGCGTGCTGCGGCGCGCGATTGCGTGTTTGCTGCCCGTCCTGCGGGATGTTGATTTTGGCGTGGTTGAGCGCGCGCTGCGTTTCCTGGAAGCGGGCGCCGCTGGACAGGTGGATCTGCTCAAAGGCCTGCGCCTGTTCGCGGAGGCCGGCCGGCTGGTGATCGCGGACCAGGGCGCCCTGCCGGCGTCAGCCGACTGGCCGCAGCTCGAATCCACCGGGGAGCTGGTTCTAAATATCCCCGGCCAGGTTGACCTGGCTGCCGGGTGGCGTTTGACCGGTGAGTGGGTTGACCGGGCTGAATGCCCGGCCGGGAACTGGTGGCAGAACGCTTCAGCCTGGGTGGCCTGGTTGGACGTGGAAACGCTCCCCGGCGGGCTTTCAGTCCGCCCGCCGCGCCCTGGCGACCGGTTTCGTCCGCTTGGCATGGCGGGCCATTCGGTCAGGCTTTCCGATTTCTGGATCAATCACAAGCTGCCCCGCCGGGCCAGATCTGCCTGGCCGCTGGTAGTGGCCGGGGATGAGATCGTCTGGGTGCCGGGCTTTCGCCCGGCAGAAGTGGCCCGGGTGAACGGAAACACCCGGAAAGTGCTCTATCTGCGCCTATTCCGGGTGTTGGAGGGTGAATAAGGTTTCTCGGGCTGGCTCCGGGCGCCGAGGCTCAGTTGGGTTCGGCCGCCGCCGGCTGCTCGCCCGAAAGCTGGCGAAGCTTCAGGCTGATTTCGCGCCATTGGATTTTTGAAATTCCCAGCATCTGGCGGATCTTTTCGGGCTCCATTCCGCTTTCCCAGTTGTCCAGCGCGCAGGTCCAACGGCACATATCAAAGGACAAATGTTTATCGAGCAGAGCCTCTTCGCCAAGGTCTTCCAGCAGATATTCCAGCCGCCGGGGAGACCAGGGGAAGACGCGGTCGGCCGGTTTGTACTGCTCCAGGTATTCTTTATAGCTATTAACCCAGTCGGCCTGAAGCGGGATTTTGCGTTCCTTATAGCGGCTGCTGGGACTGGCGTAGCGGACAAAAAGAATGGGACCATTGGGCGCTTCCAGGTCGATGTGGTTCAGGGCCAGGGCCAGGCATTCGCCTTTCTTTATCCCGGTGCTAAGGATGAGCTGCAGCAGGGTGTAGGGGCGTGCATCTGGTTTGGTCGCAGTGCGGTGAGCGTCAGCCGCCTCCAGCACCCGCCGGGTTTCATCTTTGGTTAGCACAACCGGGAGCGGGCTCATCACCGATTGCTGGATCACTTTTTCAGCCGGGTCGGTCACCAGCACGCCGGCCTGGTGCAGCCAGCGGAAGAAGGATTTTAAGGAGGTGATCCGGCGCGCCAAACTTTTCGGGCTGCAGGGAATGCCGCGGCCCTTTTGAAGCCACTGCAAGAAATGGTTCAAATCGGTAGTGGTCACTGTGCCCAGCGTGCGATCGGCCGGCAGGTAGGAAGTAAGCAGCTCCAGGTCGCCTTTGAAGGCCTTGATGGTGTAAATTGACCTGCCCTGGTCCTGCAGATAAATTTCCCAGGCGCGAATGGCGGGCGGGAGCGGGGTGTGTTGGGTAATATGTGCGGTTGTAAGCGGAACAGCGTCAGTGGGCATAAGCCTCCATGGCCTTACGGTTTGCGCATAGGTGAAGCGATTCGAGTGTACACAAATCGCCCGGTTTTGTCAATCAGAATGTGGGCTAGTTTTTTAATCCGTTAGGAACAATGCATCCTGGATGATCTGGTAAATGGCACCATAATCCGGCAGCAGGACGGCTGCTCCGTCGGGCGTCCAGTAAGGGTAGACCAGGCCCGGGCCGATTGTAAAGCGCTGGATGCGGTTGGGATTATTGAGGATTTGGGGTGCGACCGGCAGCAGGGGCAGGATATCATCGACGGTCAGATTCGTCTCCACGCTGCTCCTGTACGTGTTGTACAGGTCGGGCAGGCGCGAGATCGCATTCAGCGACATGAGTTTGCTGAAGATGCCGTACAGGACCTCCTGCGCGCGGCGCAGGCGGTCAAAATCGCTCGACGAATAGCGCGAGCGAACGTACCAAAGCGCCGTTTCACCATCCATTTGGATCACCCCGGGCTCGACCGTACAGTAGGTATTGACTGCCTGGGGCAGGTCGCATTTATCCGTCAGGGGTTGCTCAACGTTCACATTGATATCACCCAGGCTGTCGATGATGTCGATGAAACCCTGGAAGTTGGTCATAATATAAAACTTTGGGCGCACACCAAAATTGGTTTCCAGGGTGTCGGCCAGCATCGAAAAACCGCCGTGAGCAAAAGCAGTGTTGATGCGCTGCGTGGTCCAGCCGGGGATGGTCACGTAGAGATCCCTGGGGAAGGATACCGCGCTGACCTTGCCGAGCCGCGCGTTGATCGTCACCAGCACCATCACGTCGGTGCGGAAGCCCGAACTGGGCCGCCAGTCGGAGCCCAGGAGCACCAGGCTGACCGTTCCCTCCGGCAGGCTCTCGACATCGATGGTCGGGACCGGCGTTTCTGTCGGTTCCTCTGGGACGGGCGTTTCGGTTGGCAGAGGAGTCGCGGTGGGCGTTGCGGTTGGCATGGGCGTGCTGGTGGGGCCGACCGGTTGGAAAGGAGTTGGGGTGGCGGTCGAATCAGGCCCCGCCCGGACCAGGATCTGGGCAACAGCCCGCGGCGTGACTGAAGGTGTCGTCGCTGCGGCGATAGGCATGCTGCAGGCTGTCGAGACCAGGAAGAGGATCAGGGCGAGATGGGCGAGGTGTCGAAGCATGGTTAAAAATTGGATTGCCGAGAGAGTACCTAAATTTCACAAAGTAGTTATGAACAATCGTTACAATCTATTTTCCAGGTCATTCAGGCGTTGGCGATGGTGACTCTGGAGAAGGCGTAACCGGTGTTGGTGAAGGAGTAGATGGAGTAGGCGAAGGCGTAATCAGTGTCGGTGATGGGGTAATTGGAGTTGGGGAAGGTGTCACCGGCGTTGGAGACGGGGTCTGTGGGGTGGGCGAAGGTGTCACAGGTGTCGGCGATGGGGGTACTGGCGTGGGTGAAGGTATCTCAGTAATCGTGTCTATTGTAGTCGGCGTGCTGCTGGGGGTGGGGGTGCGGGTTGGGACGTAGGGGACGTACAGCATCTGGCCGGCCAGGATGCGGTCGCTTACCAGGCAGTTGACGATCATCAACTGGCTGACGCTGACGTTGAAGTCCCGGCTCAGCTTGGATAAGGTGTCGCCGTATTGGACGATGTAGGGCACCCAGCCGAAGGGCGGTCTGACAATGCAAGGGATGAACGTGCTGGTCGCCATGCGCGTCGCGCTTGGCTCGACGGTGGGCACTGGCGGGAGCGTCGCCGTGGGGGTAGGCAGCGGCAGGTACAGGAGCGACCCAATCACCAGTGAGCGGCTTGGGAGGCAGTTCTTCTGGTAAATCTCGTCGGCTGAAATTCCGGCCATTTCGGCCAGCGATTCCAGCGTGTCGCCAACCTGAACGGTATAAGGTCTCCATCCGGCAGGGAACGGGCAGGTGGTCGGCTGCGCCGTGGGAGATGGGGCGCCAGGCTCTGTGGGGGTGGGCGGCGTGATGGTGATGGTTTCACCGGGTACAGGTGTGCTGGAAGGCAGCGCGGTCGGGCTGGGCAGGACGTTCAGGCCGCCTTCCAGCAGCGCCAGCGAAGCCGCTGACAGCACGAGCAGGCTGGACGCTGCCGCCGTGATCAAACCCACGAAGAGCTGGCCGAGGTGTTTCATGCGGCTTTTACGTCGACGGCGTTTGGATGGATGGGCAGCAGCACGCTGATGGTGGTGGTTTGCCCGGCGAGGCTGTTGACCCAAATTCGCCCGCCGTGCGCCTCCACCAGGGTTCTAGCGATGGATAACCCAACCCCTGTGTCACCCAGGCCCTGGATCAAGGGCTTATCGGCCCGGTAGCGGCGCGTAAACACGCGCGGGAGATCTTCCGCGCTCACGCCGCCGCCGGTGTCGGTCACCTGCAGCAGAAGGTACTCCTCCCCGTTATCTTTCTGGGCGCGCGTGCGCAGTGTAATCGTGTTCTCTGGCGGGGTGACGATGCCCGCATTTTGCAGCAAGTGGACGATGATTTGCTGGACGGCATCCCGGTCGGCCATGATTTTGGGCAGGTCTTGAGGCAGGTCAACCAGCAGTGCGATGTTTTTCTCGCGCAGTTGAGCGGTTGTTTCAGCGATGGCCCCGTCGATGAGGCTGCCCATCTCAATCGGCTCGGGAAGCAGCTCGATTGGGCCTTCGGTCATGGTGGTCACCCGGATCAGGTCGTCCAGGATCGTGCGCATTTTTTCCGTGGAGGCCCTGATCCGTTCGAGGAATTTGCGCTGCAGCGCGCCCAGGATACCAACCGATTCGGCCAGCAGCAGGTCGGTATAACCCAGGATGGACGACATCGGCTGGCGGATTTCCTGCACGATGGATGTGATGACCTCGCGGTCCTCATTGGCGGCCTGGCCAGCCGGCTGGCCTTCCCGCTCCAGTGTCAGGCTGCGCGCATTTGCTTCAGCCAGCTGGTTCTGCAAGAGGGCAATTTCCTGGAGCGTCATCCGCAGTTCAGCTTCCAGTTGTGAAGGCGCCACGCTGGAGGCTGCTGGAACTTCCTGTCTCCGTAAAGCGGCCTGGAGGCGCTCGTTTTCGGCCTGCAGGTGCAGGAGCTGTTCCTGTGTTTCCTGCTGCAGTTCAACCAGGGCGTGGAGATCTGGTTGGGGAAGCGCCTGTGCCTTGCCCGGCCCGCTCGCCCGCAGCTCGCTGATTTCCTCTAGAAGCAGCCGGTTTTCCTGGCGTTGAAATTCCAACTCGGCGAGGGTGTCCTCGCCAGCCTCGGCCTTTGTCTGTGTCCCGGGTTCCTGCTGGGCCTGGTTCAGGATTCTCGCGATATTCTCGGTCCCCGCCTTGAGAAAGGCCTGGTCGTCGGTGTTCCACTGCCGGTTTGAATAGGGGGAGAGCAGGAGCAGGCCGCCTTGTGGTTTCTCATTGAAAAAGATGGGGATCACCAGGAGGCTTCCGATTTCTTTGAGGCCCAAAGCCGCGGCGAGCGCCGAAAAATCGACTTGCTTTGAGTTTTCCTCCGTCAGGCAGAGCGGTTTTCCGCGCTGCAGGGCATTGGATAAAGCCGGAACCTGTTTCTGTTCCAGCAAAGTCCCCGGGATCGCTTCTTCGCGGATCAGGTCGTACCCGGCCTGTAAAGCAATGTGGCCCATCGCCGGGCCAGAAAGGATAAAGCAAAGATCGGAGAGCATGGTGTGGGCGATTGCCTTGGCCATGCCGGTCAGCACCCTTTCTGGTTCGCTGGCATCGCGGAGTTCTAACCAGGCCTGCACGGTTCTTGGATCTGCACTGTACCGGCGGCGTTCCTGTTGCCGGGGAAATGGGATCTGCGGCTGGCTGGCAGGCTGAACCGCTGGCTGTGATCTGGCCGGAGCATCTGCCAGGCTGAGCCTGTGCATCAGAGTAGGCAGCAGCGGAAAAGCCGCCAGTTGGCCCAGGCGCAGGTAGGGTGAAAGATCGAGATCGGTGGGCGCCAGGAAGTAATGGCCGGCCGCGCCAGCCAGGATCAGGCCAAGCATGCCCAGCCCAAAACCCCAACCGGCCGGGCGAGAGAAGAGCAGGATGGCCATGCCGGTGACTGTTAGGACCACCGTTGTAAGTAGATCGGAAGAGCGTCGTGTAGGGAAAGAGTGTAGGGTAGGGTGGTGGTGG
>CAZBDC010000030.1:0-3779 GCA_964490575.1 uncultured Anaerolineaceae bacterium
GACCTACAACTTTTGTTAAGGTTCAAATCCTACAGAAACAAGAATACACTAACCTACGCCACTTTCATTGACTCTGATTCAAGCTACCCGTATACTAGTCCTAAGACATGCGCAATGTATTTGATCGCCCGTTTGCGACCATCAATATACAAGGAATAACCCCATGACCTCCATTTTGGAACGTGAAATTGCCCAGCAACCTGCCGTTATCCAGGCTTTCCTGGAAAGCGAGCGAGAGAATGCCAACCAGATCGCGCGCGAATTAAAGAACCGTTTCAACTATATGGTCATTGCTGCCCGGGGAAGCTCAGATAATGCCGCCCGCTATGCCCAATATTTATTCGGCGTGCAGCACCACCTCCAGGTAGCCCTGGCAACGCCTTCCCTCTTCACGATGTATGGCTCGCCGCCCAACCTTGCGAACGCTCTGGTGATTGGGATTTCACAGTCCGGCCAGTCCCCCGATATCGTTTCGGTACTCAAAGAAGGAAAGGTCCAGGGCCGCCCAACCCTGGCAATCACCAATGACGAAAATTCGCCGCTGGCGCAGGCTGCCGACTATGTCCTGCCGCTGCATACCGGCCCAGAAAAAGCCGTCGCAGCCACTAAGACGTATACCACCTCACTGGCGGCCCTGGCGCTGCTATCCTGCGCCATGAATGGGCAGTCTGCCGACCTGGATATTTTGCTGAGTGCGCCCAAACGAATGCAGCAAACCCTCGATCATCTGGAGCCTTCGATGAAGCGTGTTGAGCGCTACCGCTATATTGAGCAGTGTGCCGTCATCGGCCGGGGGCTAAATTACGGGACCGCCTTCGAGGTTGCCTTAAAAATCAAAGAACTGACCTATACAGTCGCCGAACCATATTCCTCGGCTGATTTTCGGCACGGCCCCATCGCGACCGCCCGGCGCGGGTTCCCGGTCATTCTCATCCTCCCGAAAGGTTCCGTATATGGCGACATGCATACCTTGATCGGCGAGTTGCACGAACGCCAGGCCGAACTGTTGATCATTTCCGATGATGCCCAGGCCCTGGAGAATGCCCACCTGGCCCTGCCCATCCCGGCTGGCATGCCGGAGTGGCTCACCCCGCTGGTGGCTGTGCTCCCAGGCCAGCGTTTCGCCCTTCAACTGACGCTTGAGCGAGGCCTGAACCCGGACCAGCCTGAAGGGCTCCACAAAGTGACTGAAACGTTATAACAATCGAGCAAGCACAATCATGCCGAATCGATTAATTAAAGAAACCTCGCCCTATCTCCTACAGCACGCTAACAACCCGGTTGACTGGTATGCCTGGGGAACCGAGGCGCTGCAGAAAGCTCGCGAGGAGAACAAGCCAATCTTTCTCAGCATTGGCTATGCGGCCTGCCACTGGTGTCATGTCATGGCGCACGAGTCGTTTGAAGATCCGGAAATGGCCGCCCTGCTCAACGACCATTTTGTCAGCATCAAAGTCGACCGGGAAGAAAGGCCGGACCTGGACAGCATTTATATGAGTGCGGTCGTCGCCATGACCGGCCAGGGCGGCTGGCCAATGAGCGTTTTCCTGACTCCCCAGGGTGAACCCTTCTATGGGGGGACTTACTTTCCGCCTGCGCGACGGTACGGGATACCTTCTTTTCGCGAAGTACTGGAGGCAATCGCCAAATCGTGGGACGGTGAAAAGGCTGAGATCCAGCGTGTGAGCAAACAGTTGACCGAGCATGTGCGCGCCAGCAGCGCCTGGGACGCCGGAACAGCCCAGGCCAGCATAAACAGCGCCATTACCCCACAAACACTCCGGCAGGCGTTCCAGGCGCTGTTCAACAGCTACGATTGGAAAATGGGCGGCTGGGGAAGCGCACCCCGCTTTCCACAGCCGATGGCGATCGAGTTTTTATTACTGCAGGCCACCCGCGGCCAGGAAGATGCGCTCGAAGCCGCCAGCCACGCTCTGGAGAAAATGGGCCAGGGCGGAATGTATGACCTGGTCGGCGGCGGATTCCACCGCTATAGCACAGACAACCAGTGGCTGGTACCGCATTTTGAGAAAATGCTTTACGATAACGGCCAGTTAGCCACGGTTTATCTCCATGCCTACCTGCTGACCGGAAAACAGGCCTTTCGCCAGGTCTGCGTAGAAACGCTCGATTTCATCCAGCGTGAAATGACCGGACCCGGGGGTGGATTTTACAGCAGCCTGGACGCCGATTCGGAGGGCAAAGAGGGCAAGTTCTACGTTTGGACAAAGGAAGAGATTGACCAGGCCCTTCCGGATGAAGATGACCGCCGCCTGGTTTCCCAGGTGTACCCGGTAAAATTGGGGGGAAACTTTGAAGGCAAAACCATCCTCCAGCGCGCCGGAACACTCGATGACACAGCCACCCACCTGGATATGCCGGTCGATGCCTTGCTGGCGCGCCTGGAACAAATTCACAGCGCCCTGCTGGACGCCCGCTCAAAGCGAGCCCGCCCGCAAACCGACGACAAGGTCCTGGTATCCTGGAATGCGCTGGCGCTGCGCGCTTTTGCTGAAGCAGCTCGCTTTCTCAACCACCCAGGATACCTGCAAATAGCCCAGAATAACGCCAGTTTCCTGCTCGACGAGCTTTATATACAGGGCTGCCTGAGGCGTTCATGGCGCGCCGGTCAGGCCGGCCAGCCCGCTTTTCTGGAAGACCATGCCGGGTTGATCCTGGCCTTGCTGTCACTCTACCAGTCGGACCTGAACCCGCGCTGGTACCACGCAGCCGTGCGGCTGGCTGAAGATATGAACCACTACTTCCGTGATCCGCGCGGCGGTTTCTTTGACACCCGCCCGGAACACGGCGACCTCATCACCCGGCCAAAAGATACCCAGGATAATGCCACCCCCTCTGGAAACGCCCTGGCCGCCAGCGCCCTGCTGCAACTGAGCGCATTTTCAGGCGCCGCGGATTGGCAGGCACAGGCAGAGGCTGCCCTGCGGGCTATGCAGGAGCAGATGGCACGCTACCCAACCGCTTTTAGCTTGTGGCTGCAGGGATTGGACTTTGCCGTTGGACCGGTTCACCAGGTGGCTGTGATCGGTTCACAGCAAGACCCCCGCACCGCACAAATGCTGTCTTATCTGTGGCAGGGCTACCGTCCGCGCATGGTCGTGGCTGCGGCAGAAGACGGAGCCTATTTGAGCCAGGACGCACCTGATCTCTTAAAGGGCCGGAGGCCTATCGATGGGAAACCCACCGCTTATGTATGCCAGGGCTTCACCTGCAAGCTGCCGGTCACCAGCCTTGAGGATCTGCAAAAGCAATTGGATGGTTGAAACCCACTGAAAAAGTCTATTCATGCTCGATTGCAAGATTGAAAACAGCCGTCACCAAGACGAACCCCGGGAGGATTCTGATGGAAAAATTCATCATTGAAGGCGGTATTCCACTGCAAGGCGAGGTAACACCTGCCGGAAACAAGAACGCCGCCCTGCCCTTGCTGGCAGCCTGCATGATGACCGATGAACCGGTAATCCTGCGAAATGTGCCCGAAATCCTGGACGTTCAAACGATGCGTGCGCTGCTAGGAAGCCTGGGCGTAAGCATTACTACGATCGATAAGAACACCTGGCGAGTCCATGCCCAGGAGCTTCAGCCAGCCAGCCTGGACCCCGATCTAACCAGGAGAATCAGAGCTTCTTTCTTGCTCGCCGGTCCAATGGTAGCTCGCCTCGGCGAACTCCACCTCCCGCCGCCCGGCGGTGATGTGATCGGGCGACGCCGGGTGGACACCCATTTGCTGGCACTGCGCAAACTCGGCGCGCAGGTCG
>CAZBDC010000030.1:3789-38525 GCA_964490575.1 uncultured Anaerolineaceae bacterium
CTCCCCTCGGCGCCCTCCACCCCCCCTTGCCCGGCTCTCATGAGCACGCGCGACGCCCCCACCAGCCGCATTTGCTGGCTCAGGGCTAACGCGCGCCGAAGGTCGAGTATGACCGTTCCTATCATTTTCGAGCCAGGCAGCTCACCGGCGCAGACATCATCCTGGATGAAGCCAGCGTGACCGGCACGGAAAACGCCATCATGGCAGCCGTAACCGCCAAAGGCGATTCGGTGATTCGCAACGCAGCCTCAGAACCGCACGTTCAAGAACTGTGCCACTTCTTAAACCGGCTGGGAGCAAAAATCGAAAATATCGGCTCGAACACCCTGCAAATCCAGGGCGTTTCCAGCCTGCACGGAGGAGAATTCACCATCGGTCCAGATTACCTGGAAGTAGTCAGCTTCATCGGGGCGGCGGTGGTGACGCATGGTGAAATTCGGATCCGCAAAGCAGGCCCAGAATACCTGGATATGATCCGGCTTGTGCTGGGACGCCTGGGCGTCGAGTGGGTCGTAGAAGGAGATGACATCATTGTCCCCTCAACCCAGCGCCTGGAAATCGAGCCAGATCTTGGCGGCGCGATTCCTTACATCAGTGTCATGCCCTGGCCGGCATTTCCAACTGACTTGATGAGCATCGCCATCGTGATCGCCACGCAGTCGAAAGGTTCTGTTTTATTCCACGATTGGATGTATCCCAGCCGGATGTTCTTCACAGATAAGCTGGTCGGTATGGGCGCTCAGATCGTGCTCTGTGATCCTCACCGGTGTATCGTCCAGGGACCAACGCCGCTGTTTCCAGAAAAGATGGAAAGCCCGGATATCCGAGCGGGAATGGCGCTTCTCTTAGCGACGTTATCGGCCCCGGGCGAGTCAACCATCCGCAACATTGGCCAGATTGACCGTGGCTATGAAACCGTGGACGCCAAGTTGACCGCGCTAGGCGCACACATCCGCAGATTGAAAGAATAACCCTGGCCCACCTTGAGGCTGTCCAAAAAAGCTTGGGCAGCCTCAGCCCCTGGACTCAATCTTGCGATCCCACAGCCGAAACTCTTTGAGGATCGAGCCGCCGATGAACTCCCGGATAATCGAATTGTCGGGGATCAGATCGGTATTTAACGGCAGGAACCATTCGAGAAAGGCCAGCAGCCGTTTCGCTTCGATGTACTCGGCTGAGCCATAAGGGACCTGGCGGAGCAGCGGTTCCGCAAAAGGCCGCAGTGCAGCCAGTTCATAGACCAGGGCCGAGTTGAACATCACATCTGCGTTTTCCTGGTAAGGAAAGATATAATCCTTCTCACCCCGGCGGACAGATTCCCAACGCTGGATCGTTACCTGGGCCGGGTAGCCTCGCTCGCGGGCATCCCGAACGATCCGGCGGATCAGGCGGCTGTCGGTCGTCGAGATCCGGTTGTAGCGATCCAGATTTAGCTGGGTCAGGCAGGACACGTAAATCCGGAATGTCTGGTCCATTTCAAAGCCAGGCAAAAGGAGTGGATTCAGGCCATGGATCCCTTCCAGAATAATGATCTGGTCCTTTTCGAGCTGCACCGTATCCCCCGGTAAGCTCCTGCCCAGTCTGAAATCAAAACGCGGCAGCATGACCTGATCGCCGGCAATCAGGCGCCAGAGGTCGTTCTTCAGCCGTTCGCGGTCCAGCGCATCGAGCGCCTCAAAATTGTAGGCGCCATTTTCATCCAGGGGCGTCTTTTCGCGATCCACAAAGTAATTATCGAGCTCCAGAGCATAAGGTGTTGCCCCGTGAGCCAGAAGCTGCACAGACAGGCGCTTCGAAAAAGTTGTCTTCCCTGACGAAGACGGCCCTGCAATGAGGATGACGCGTGGGTGTTGCTTGCGGTTGATGAACTCGCTGGCAATATCAGCGATGCGTTGTTCGTGTAAAGCCTCGGAGACCAGGATGATCTCCCGCACTCGACCGCTGTCGATCGTATCGTTCAGCGCACCGGTATTCTCAATCCCCAGGTGCGAAAGCCATTTTCCATACTGGCGAAATGTGTTCAGCAGCTTTGGGTACTTGGGCATCGGCAGCAGTTCTCTTGGCGAATGCCGGCGCGGATAACGTAAAATAAACCCGTCTTTATCCTCGAGCCTTAGTCCAAACCACTGCAGATATCCGGTTGAGGGCACCATGTAACCATGGTGATAATCCTGGTGATCGCCAATTGCATAAAGTACCAGGTGGTCTTTTGTGCGGTATTTGAGCAGCCTGACCTTGTCAAACTGCCTGTGCTGCTCGAAATACTGGATTGCTTCCTTCAGCGGCACCTGCCGCCGCACCAACGGAAGATTTCGATCCACCATCTGGCGCATCCGCTTCTCCAGGCCCTCCAGATCTTTTTTCAACAGCGGCGGCCTGCCGGTAACCTGGCAAAAGTACCCACCTGAAGTTACGGAATGATCAACCGTCAGTTCGGCTTCGGGAAACAAATCCTCAAAAGCAGCCTCCAATAGAAAGACCAGTGATCGGCGATAAATTCTGGCCCCATCTGCATCAGCAGTCGTCACCGGCTGCACCCGGGCATCCATCACAATCGGGTAAGTCAATTCGCGCAGCTCGCCGTTTACCACGGCACCCACAATGGGAGGATTTCCCCACTCAGGCAATGCCTGTAAAAATTTCTCAACCGGCATATTCCGCTGACCGGAATATACACGGCCATCCGGTAGGTGAATTTCTACCGTCGAACGCTGTTCAACTGCCTGGACCGGTTCCTTCATTGGGTGATTTTACCATGAATGCACCAGGGCCGTTATCGGGTAAAATATGACCCTGGAGAAAGTAGATGCAGCCAACCACCTGGAGATTAATCCGCACCGATCCGGCGCCGGGCGCCTGGAATATGGCAGTAGACGAAGCAATCCTCGAAGCAGTGGGCGAGCGAGCCGTGCTGCCAACCCTGCGCCTGTATGCCTGGGTCCCCCCGTGCTTATCGTTGGGTTTTGCCCAGCCGGCAGCAGACGTAGACCATCCGGCATTGCAAAAACGGGGTTGGCATTTAGTGCGCCGGCCCACCGGTGGACGAGCCATCTTGCACGCCGATGAGCTTACCTATTCCGTCGCCGCACCCCTTGATGAAGCCCGGGTCGCCGGGGGCGTCCTGGAAAGCTATCGCCGGCTTTCCCAGGCGCTGCTTCAAGCACTGGTCCAGCTTGGGCTCCCCGCCCGGGCAGACAAAGAATACCCTCAGGCGGGCGACTCACCGGCCGGCGGACCGGTTTGTTTTGAAGTGCCGTCGAATTATGAGATCACCGTGGCTGGCAAGAAGCTGGTCGGCAGCGCCCAGGCCAGGCGAAAAGATGGCGTTCTCCAACATGGTTCGCTGCCCTTGTACGGAGACCTGACCCGCATCACCCAGGTCCTGGTATACCCAGACCAGCCGGCCCGAGAAAAAGCAGCCCGGCGATTGTTGGATCACGCCGCAAACGCTGAACTGCTCGGCCACCCCCTGACCTGGGAAGCTGCTGCCGATGCTTTCCGGGCCGCTTTCCAGGAAATCCTCAGCCTGAACCTACAGGAAGAACCGCTGACGGCGGCAGAGCTGCGCCGGGCGGCAGAACTGGCGCGAGATAAGTACGGCCATCCCTCCTGGACCTACCGATTTTAGTCGATCCCCGCGCCCCGCTGCCTCAAGGCTGCGGAGCCGGAACAGGTGTGGCCTGAATAAAAACGACATCAAGATACCCCAGGCCACGCAGCAAGCGCGCCATATAATTTTCGGCGTTTTCCTGGGCCTGATTCAGAATACCATCCTCCAGGGCAGCCTGGTTAATCGCCTGCTCTGCCGCAATACGAGCCGCCCGTTCGAGATTGACATCCCCTTTATTCAATAATCCTGTTTCACGATCATAAACATAAGACTTTTCATTGTCGATATCTACAAGAAAGACCTCGGCCGGTGGGAGCCGGATGTAAAGAAGCTGGCCTTCCACCCAAATATCTTCCGGTCGCATGCGGCCCAGGTCGATGCCGGCAATGACTGTACCATGGGCCACAAATAAAAGCCGGTCACCGAATAAGAAGCCGAGGTCGCCCTGTCCCTGTTCGGCGGTGATAACCTTTTCCATGGTGTATTGAATGGTTTCCAGCCGGGAAAGCGAGCGGATTTCGCGGATGATCGTGATCGGATTTGGGATGATCGTCGGGGTAGGATTAAGCACCTCCGCCACCCGGGTGCCAATGGTCTGATTCATATTCGCAATCGGGGCGAGCGCATCCTGGGTCGTTTTCCGGATTACCTGCGTGATGCCATAAAACACACCCACAATTGCCAGGCCCACAAAGATGGTTAAACCAACAAAAATAAGCACGAACTTTGTTGTTCTATCCATCAAAAACCTCCCTTCGTGCGGAGCATCATCAACTTGATCCTTTTGAGTGCCAATCATCGTTTAATTCCATTCCTCAGATGTCTCAACCAAAGCCCGTAAATTGATTATAATCGGTCTGGGACAATTACTTTTGATAAACAGGTACTTTTCGTGAAACGGCTGCTTCCGATACAGCATCATTCCAGGTCAATTTATTCTGCGTTGATTCTTTTTAGCCTCGGAGTGGTCTTCGTTCTGCTGGTCAGCGCCTGCGGGACGGGGCAAACGCGCACGATAACCGCCACCACACCCACACTCACCCTGACAGCCACGTTTCCGCCCACCCTGACGCCGACACCTGTGCCCTTAGGCAGACCCGAAAACCCCTTTGTCATCGGATTGGTGGACAAAAACGACGATCCACAAATGGATGCGGCGGCAAATGAGCTGGCAATCCAGATCAGCAGCCGTTCTGGTTTAAGCGTCCGTGGGTTGGTTTATCCGTCCTACGAAACCTTGCTGGACGACCTTTCGTTCGGAAAGGTTCATATTACCTGGCTTCCGCCTCTAACTTACCTGTTTGCCAGCCAGCGAGGCCTGGCTGAAGCTGCCCTGCTGACCAATCATTTCGGTGTTTATTTTTACGGGACGCAATTCCTGGCCAATGTAGAAAGCAATTTCACCCCTTTCCACGATCCAATCAGCGGGCTGAACCAGGTCGATGGTCCAACTGCCCTCTCGCAGTTCCAGGATATGCGCCCGTGCCTGGTAGAGCCCAAATCCGCTGCCGGTTACATTCTCCCAGCCGGTCTGTTGAGACAGGCCGGCGTTACCAATCCCCCCGCCGTGATTACCCAAAGTCACCCGGCAGTCATCCGCGCTTTATATGTAAAGGGGATTTGCGATTTTGGCGCAACCTACGCGATATCCGGAGATCCTCGCACCGCAGCCGCTGTGCAGCAGGATCTACCGGCTGCAACCAGCCGCGTGATCATTATCTGGCGCAGCGATCCTGTCATCCCTAACCTGAACCTGTCCTACATTGCCGGATTATCCGAAAGCAACCGGCAGACCCTGTCGACGGCGTTTCTCGAATTAAGCCGGGCTGCCGAAGGGAAGGGACTGTTATCGCTATCGGCTGGGAACTACCAGATCGAAGAGATGAAGACGATCGACGATACAGTCTATAACCCCCTGCGCAGCGCCGCCGAAGTCCTCGAGCTCGATCTGCGGGAGTTAATCGGAAATTAGCCTTATGGCGCGAAAGATCTTTAAGCTCCTGGTCCGCGTTATGGCCGGCGTGCTGCTCGCCCTGCTGGTCGCCTTTGGCCTTCCACGCCTGCTCACCCATGAATATGCGAAGACAAGGCTTTTCCTGGTGGAAGAAGCGCCAGTTGAGCAAACAGCAATTATATTCGGCGCCGGCCTGCTTCGCAGCGGGTCTCCCTCCCCGGTTCTTCGCGACCGGATTGAAACAGCCGTGATGTTATATAAAGCCGGGAAAGTCGAGAAACTCCTGATGAGCGGAGACAACCGCTTCCTGGATTACAACGAGCCGGGTGCCATGGGCAGTTACGCCATGCAATTGGGTGTTCCGGAAGAGGACATCGTGCTCGACTTTGCCGGACGGCGCACTTATGATACCTGCTACCGCGCCCGGCATATCTTTGGCGTCAAAGAAGCCGTCCTGGTGACCCAAAACTTTCACATGCCGCGCGCGCTGTACACCTGCAACAATCTGGGGGTTCAATCAGTTGGTGTTCCAGCCGATGGGCTCTTCCTGCGCCGGTACCGGGTATACTGGGGCATGCGCGAGGTGCTTGCCACCACCGTCGCATTCTGGGAAATATGGGTTTCACGACCGCTGCCGGTGCTGGGCAATCCAGAGCCGATCTTTCCCGAAGCGCCTACCCAACAATCACCACAAAGCACCGGCAGATACACGTTATTCCAGGAGGGATGATGGAACGCACAGAAGCGCTTGAAATCGTGAAAGAATACGTAAAGAATCAAAACCTCATTAATCACATGCTGGCCGTCGAAGCCGCGATGCGTTTCTACGCTCAGAAGCTCAACCAGGATGAGGTGGCCTGGAGCATCACCGGCCTGCTGCATGATTTCGATTGGGAAATCCATCCGACCCTGGAAGAGCACCCACAGGCCGGCGCGCCCATTCTCCACGAGCGGGGCGTGCCCGAAGAAATCGTTCGCGCCATCTTGAGCCACGCAGACCACACCGGTGTGCCAAGAGAAACACTCATGGAAAAGGCCCTATATGCCTGCGATGAAATCACCGGGCTGGTCACCGCGGTGGCGCTCGTCCGGCCCTCGCGCAGCCTGTACGATCTGGAGGCCTCCTCCGTGAAAAAGAAATGGAAAGACCGCGCCTTTGCCGCCGGGGCAAACCGTGAAGAGATCACCCGGGCCACCGAGGAATTTGGAATGGATTTATGGGTACATACCGGCAACGTAATTCTGGCGATGCGCCAGGTCGCGCCCGCGCTAGGCCTGGAGGGCATCCTGAAACCTTGAAAGCACAAAGGCTGTCCAAGATGAACCTTTGGACAGCCTTTGCTTGTTTATTTGATAGTACCTGTTTTACTCTTCTTCGTCTGACCGGCTCGACACGGCAATTTTCTGCTGGTCATTGGCGTCATCTGCGTCGAAGCGCCCATGGACAAAGCCAGTTCCAGCCGGAATCAGCTTACCAATGATGACGTTCTCTTTCAAACCATACAGGTTATCCTCCGTGCCGGCAATCGCCGCCCCTGCCAGCACTTTGATCGTATGCTGAAAGGAGGAAGCTGACAGGAAAGAGTCGGTATTCAGCGAAGCCTTGGTGACGCCCAGGAGAATTTCCGCATAGCGGGCAGGCTGTTTTCCTTGCCCAACCAGGTGCTCATTCACGCGCCGGATCTCCAGGCGATCGATGAAGTCCGAGGGCAGATAGGTCGTGTCGCCCGGGCGAAGAAGCTGGACTTTCCCCAGCATCTTGCGGATGATGACCTCAAAGTGCTTGTCGTTAATGTTCTGGCCCTGTGCGCGATAGACCTTCTGGATCTCCGTCAGCAAGTACATCTGGCAGGCATCCCGGCCCTTAATCCTCAGCACCGTATGGGGATTCAACGATCCTTCGGTCAACGCGGTGCCGGCCTCAATATGTTCGCCGTCCTTGATTAACAGGCGCGAAGTGCTTGGAATGTCGTACTCCTCCGTGTCGCGCTGTTCGTAGGACACAATCACCTTGCGGCCTTCGATCCGGACGCGCCCGGCATGTTGAGCAGTGATGCTCGCATCGCCCATATTCGCAATCGGATCGCCCAGCGAGACCATGCCTTCGTCCTTGACGGTCACCGTCCATTCCTCTGGCACGTTGTACTCGTCGCTGATCATTTCACTGTGCTCGACACGCACGACGCGCTGGTCGCTGTACCGATCCGACTGAATGATGCGGGCGATGCCGCCAATCTGGCTGATGATCGCCTCACCTTTTGGCATTCGGCGGGCTTCGAACAACTCTTCCACGCGCGGCAGACCGGTGGTGATATCGCCGCCAGCCGCCACACCACCCGTGTGGAACGTACGCAGCGTGAGCTGTGTGCCAGGCTCGCCAATCGACTGGGCTGCCACAATGCCAACCGCAGAACCCAGGGCAACTTTTTGGCCGCGGCCCAGGTCCATCCCATAGCACTGGGCACAGATCCCGTGCACCAATTCGCAGGTTAAGGGGGAACGAACCTTCACTTCATCGATGTCCGCATCCACAATCTTGCGCACGTTGGTGTGATCGAGGATGACATCCCGATCGACCAACAGCTCGCCAGTGGTTGGGTCGACCACCCGCGTAGCCGTCACCCGGCCAAACAGGCGCTCTTTCATCGACTGGCCGGCCACATCATCACTCTTGCGGATCCACACGCCATCGTGCGTGCCGCAATCATCCTCGTTGATGATAATATCCTGCGCCACGTCCACCAGGCGGCGGGTCAGGTAACCGGCATCTGCCGTACGCAGCGCGGTATCGGCGAGACCTTTGCGCGCGCCGTGGGTAGAGATGAAGTATTCCAGGGTGTTCAGGCCTTCGCGGAAGTTTGACTGAATGGGCAGGCGGATAATACGTCCGGCAGGGTCAGCCATCAGACCGCGCATGCCAGCCAGCTGCGAGATTGGGCCAAAGCCACCCTTTGTCGCCCCGGAGTTCGCCATGGTCGACAGGTTGCCGTTCGGGTCCATATTCTTCCGGACCTCCACAGCCACATCGCGGGTCGTGTTCTGCCAGATCTCGATGATTCGCTCGTTGCGCTCCTGCTCGGTCAGCAGGCCACGCCGGAAAGCCCGGTTGACGTTTTCAACATCCTGCTGTGCTTTCCCAATGATCTCCTGCTTCTGCTCAGGGATGGTGATATCGGAGACGGCAATCGTCGACCCGGAACGCATGGCGTAGGCAAAACCGATGTCCTTCACCAGATCGGCCACACCAGTGGTGACTTCCTGACCGCTCACCTCCAGCACGTCGGCGATCAAATCCTTCACGCCGCCCTTGTCCAGCTTGATATTCCGGAACTGAACCTCCGGGGGCAGGATGCGGTTGAACAAGACACGCCCAACCGTGGTATGCAGCAGTACTTTGCGCGAATTGCTCATCCGGCGGTCGTTTTCGTCGTACCAGGTGTTCACCATCACCCGGATCCATTCGTGAACCTTGACCTGGCCAAGCTGGTAAGCCAGCTCGACTTCGTCCATATCCGCGAAGTGGCGTTCAGAGCCCAGCGTTTTCGCATCTCCGTCCATCGTCAGGTAGTACACGCCCAGGACCATGTCCTTGGAAGGGCTGATGATCGGCTCACCATCGGCGGGTTTCAGCAGGTTCTTGGAAGAAAGCATCAAATTACGCGCTTCCCAGACCGCCTTTTCAGACAGCGGGACATGGACGGCCATCTGGTCGCCGTCAAAGTCCGCGTTGAAGGCTGTGGTGACCAGCGGGTGAAGCTGGATGGCGCTGCCCTCGATCAGGACCGGCTCAAAGGCCTGAATACCCAGGCGGTGCAGCGTCGGGGCGCGGTTCAAGAGAACCGGGCGCTCTTTGATCGCCTCTTCCAACACTTCCCAGACTTCCGGCCGGTTTCGTTCGATAAACCGGCGTGCGCCCTTGACATTGGCGGCATAATTATGCGCGACCAGCTTGGCGATCACGAACGGGCGGTAGAGTTCCAGCGCCATCGTCCTGGGCAGGCCGCACTGGTGAAGCTTGAGGGTTGGGCCAACAACAATTACCGACCGGCCAGAATAATCCACGCGCTTGCCAAGCAGGTTGCGGCGGAAACGGCCTTTCTTGCCTTTGAGCATATCGCTCAGCGATTTCAGCTCGCGGCGACCCCGGCGCGAAAGCGCCTTGCCGCGTTGGGAATTATCGATCAGCGAATCGACCGCTTCCTGGAGCATGCGCTTTTCGTTGCGCACGATGACATCCGGCGCACCCAGCTCGAGTAGTCGCTTGAGCCGGTTGTTGCGGTTGATCACGCGGCGGTACAGATCATTCAGATCTGAGGTCGCAAAACGACCACCATCCAGTTGGACCATTGGGCGCAGGTCTGGCGGAATTACCGGCAGAACAGTCAGCACCATCCACTCCGGATGATTGGTCGAGCGGCGGAAGGCCTCCACGACCTTCAAGCGGGTGGTCGCCTTCTTGCGTTTCTGCTTGCTCTTGGAAGTGCGGACCTCATGCCACAGTTCTTCCGACAGCTTTTCCAGGTCCAGGCGGCGGAGAATATCATAGAATGCTTCCGCGCCCATGTCGGCCCGAAATACCTGGCCCCAACGAGACTTTAACTCACGGAAACGACTCTCGCTCAGGAAGGTGAAAGGACGCAGTTCTTGCAGTTCATCACGAACCCGCGAATTCTGGTTTTGGGATTGGAAAGACTGATCCTCCAGCTGGTTACGCAAACCTTCCATCGCATCCTCGGCCTCAGCCCGGATCCGGTTGATTTCCATCGAAATCTGCTCAATATCGCGCTGGAGGCGCTCGCGTGTCTCGGCTTCCAGTTCATCCAACCGCTCTTTTACCGCGCGCTGAACCAGCGAGATGTGCTGCGCTCCAATGGGCTTTCCAACCTCCACAATAATCTGGTTGGTCGCATCGAACACGATTGCCCGGGTCGCTGTCTGGCCCAGCCGTTCCTGCAGCGTCGCCTCAAGGCGCTGGCCTTCTTTAATGACCGGCTCAAGACTGTTGGCGATCTGCTCATCCGAACGAGACTGGAGATCAGCCTTTTGCTGCTGCAGCTCAGCCAGCTTGCGGTCCCGCTCCAGTTTGACCTGCTTAATTTTCTCGTTAATCTGGTTGGCCTGCTCACGTTCAGAAACACTAATTTCATCTTCCAAACGCTTCAGCGCCTTCGCACGGGCATCTTCATCCACATACGTCACAATGTACTGCGCAAAGTACAGGACCCGGTCCAGGTTTCGGCGCGAAATATCCAGCAGCAGCCCCAGGTAGGAAGGAATCCGGCGTGTGTACCAGATGTGAGCCACAGGGGTAGCCAGCTCAATATGCCCCATCCGCTCGCGGCGGACTGAAGAACGAGTAACCTCAACACCGCACTTATCACAAACGATACCTTTATAGCGCGGGTTCTTATACTTTCCACAATAACATTGGTAATCACGCGTGGGCCCGAAGATCGCCTCGCAGAACAGCCCGTCTTTTTCAGGGCGCAAACGCCGGTAGTTGATCGTTTCCGGTTTGAGTACCTCACCATAAGACCAGCTTCGAACAGTCTCAGGCGAAGCCAGGCTGATACGTAATGCGGTCAGACCTTTGGTTTCCACTAAAACGCCTCCTTACACCTAAATCCCAGAAAAAAGTTATTCGGGCTTCGTTCGTTTTGTGCGGGCCACTGTGTTGCTCACACAAAACGATACTAGCATCAAAACAGAAACAGAAGCGCAAGAGAATCTCATCACTCTGGCGCTTTGAAGAAAGGCAGGACTATCTCTTGTTGCACATGCAACCTGAGATTATAGCACAAAGTATACAAATTTGCTAGCACTTCTTTAAGAGATTATTCATTTTCTCCGTTCGAGGTCCGGATCTGCTCACGAGGAACTTCTAGCGAAAATACGCTCCCTCTTCCAAGCTGGCTGTCGACCCAGACTCGCCCGCCATGCCTTTCGGCAATGGATTTGACAATAGCCAACCCCAGGCCTGTCCCTCTCTGCTGGTATGCTTCTCGCCGCCCACTCCGGTAGAATTTCTCAAAGAGATGTGGCAAATCAAGTGGAGCGATACCAATCCCGCTATCTTGAACTTCGATCAACACAGAGTTGGCCCGCTCCTCCAAACGAACCTTGACGCGACCGCCCACGGACGTGTACTTGATGGCATTCTCAACCAGGTTATAGAGGGCCTGCTGGATTAAGGCCCGGTCCGCATCAATGATGAGCTTCTTATTTGGCCCAGATACCTCCTCCACGAGCTGGATATCTTTTTGCACCGCTTGAAGCTGTAAAGAATTGATGACCTCACCTGCGATCTCTTTCACCGAGGTTTTCTCAATCTGCAGGCCAATCCCGGCCTCGATGCGTCCAAGATCAAGCAGGTTTCCGACCAGACGGGACATGTTTTCCACGCCAGAGACGATCTTCCGAACGTAGCTTTTTTGCTGCTCGTTCAAGTCGCCCACCATCTGCAGCATTGTAGCGTACCCTCGCATGAGAGTCAACGGGGAGCGTAAATCATGGCTGACTGTGGCGACAAATTCAGACTTCAACTGTTCAAGCTGCTTGAAATGGGTGATATCCCGCAGGATACAAACCTTCCCAACCGAGCGCTCCTCATTCATCACCTGAGAAACACTGGCGTAGTAAACCTTCCCATTCTGAAAACTGATTTCCCTTGAAGAGATGCGCTCATTCAAAGGAGCAGTCAACAGCCGGACCAGATCTTTGGCGCCCACGACTTCGTCAATGGGTTGGCCGGTCTTCCTGGCAAGGATCAGGCCAGGCACGTGTTCGGCTGCCGGGTTCAGCAGCAGCAGGCGGGCCTGTTCATCGATCACCAGAACAGGCTCAGGCGTCGAAGCCAGCACAGCCTCCAGCCGCCGCCGGCCAACTTCAGCTGTGGCATACAGGCGCGCATTTTTGGCAGCCAGAGATGCCTCACTCGCCAGCGTGCTCAAGAAACGGATTTCTTCTTCCGAAAAGTTCCGCGGAGTGTCATACGCCACCCACAGCACGCCGTGGTACTGGTTCTCATAGCGGACCGCGACGGCAATCAACGCGCCGGGTTGCGGCGCGCCGGGCGCAACCAGCAGCCGGCGTGTCCGAGGCACATTAGGCAGGTTGAGAATATCCTGCTGGCGGACGAGGTCGAAGAGTTGGTCATCATAATTCGCGTATAGTTGCGCGGCTGGCCCCAGGCCAAACGCAACCGGGCCGCGTTCATTCGCATCGAGCGCCACATCCTGAACAAAAACAAGCCGGACCGAACAGGCATCATTGACCAGCGCGGCCTCAAGAACTGGTTGAACGGCCTCGCTGATCTCGAGATTTGCGGAGACACCCTGGCTGACCTGCAGCAAGCTATTTAACTCATCCAGCCGCTTTCGCAGGCTCACTCGCATCTGATCAAAAATTACGCCTAACTGGCCAACCTCGTCGACACCTTTTACTTTGAGTGGCCGGTCAAGCTGACCTGAGGAGATATAGTTTGCTTCCTGGGCCAACGTTTGCATCGAAGAAGTAACTGAATGCAAACTGAAGCGAAGGAATAAGAAGATTGCTACTGCAAAACCGATCAACATTAACAGCAGGGGGAACGCAATCTCCAAAGCGAGGTTTTGCGCTACACGCACCGGAACCGTAATCACAATTGCCCACGGGCGTCCAACAATCGGGTTGACGCTGACATATTGGCGGGTGTTGTTTGGCGATGGCTGGATCCCAAAAGACAGTTCCGAACCAATTTCTCCAGGGTATTTTTGCAAAATCTGCGAAGGTTCAGGGTGATATAGAATGAGCCCCTGTTCGTTTAAGATCATTCCCTGGCCATCCAGCTCGCCAATCGTAGCCAAAGCCTGGATCACTGGCTGTGTGAAGGGATTAGTATTAAGGTCAGTACGCCCCAACAGAACGCCGCGAACCGTCTCCTCATTCTCGCCGCGAATAGCGGCAATAAAGGAAACCTGGGCGGAGGTTTCATTCGGGAACGGTTTAACGATATAAACCTGTGTGCTGATCCCCTTCAAGGCCAGGCCGATACCGACCTGCTCCTCTTCAGTCATCCCGATTTGGAGACTGTCCCGCTCTGGATATCCCGCGACCGGCTTCAGGTCTCGATCGAAGAGGAAAAGCTGGCGAAAGAATGGCACAGACCGGAGCCGTTTTGCCAGCGCATCCGGAAGCTCGTCTGGCGACATTTCCAGCAGGTCAGGAGAGGCCAGAGTCAGAATCAGGTTTTGCCCCGTTTCAGTAAAGTATGGCAGGCTCTCAGCAGCCACTTTGGCCGTGCTGGAGAGCTGTCTTTCAAGCATATCTTCGGCCACCTTGCCTGCCACCAGCCAGTCGGCCATCAGCAGCGACAAAACCAACAACGCCACCAGCGGAACCGTTCCATAAAAGAAACGAGTCTGGATATTGCTTTCAGCCGGGGACGGGATCAAGGGGCGTTTGCGT
Source organism: uncultured Anaerolineaceae bacterium (assembly GCA_964490575.1). Taxonomy (GTDB): domain Bacteria; phylum Chloroflexota; class Anaerolineae; order Anaerolineales; family Anaerolineaceae; genus DSYU01. The sequence goes on from CAZBDC010000030.1 coordinate 17,799, forward strand.
CCCCAAACCCGGGACGCCAATAAAGAAAACACCTGCCCAACCACCCCGGCGACCATAAGTTCTCCGGCCCGGGCCGCATAAACCAACCATACCTGGGTGAAGGCATAGTCCAGGCGGACGGCCAGGGTGTCGTTGGTAGAGAAGAGCGTTCCCCAGATAATGATCGGAATATAGACGAGCAGCACGATCAATGCGGCGCCCAGCGGCTGGCGCAAGAATTGGTAGAAACGGGTCCGGTAATTTTGCCTGACAGCCACGCTGAAAAGTAAGGCCAGGGTGCTGATTTCCAGGGGGGTGAAGGGGTTATGCGTTTCGTAAAAGCCTATCAATAAACCCGCCAGGAGGCCCAGCAGTGCAGCAGGAATCGGGCCCAGCAAGCCACCCGCCAGAACCCACGGAATGGCTGAAAAGATCATCACTGCCGGCGCGGGCATTTCCAACGGCATGTTAGGCATGGGCTGCACCGTGCCTGGGAGCCGGATTCCAACAAAACTGGCCAGGAACGGCGTGGCGACCAGGAGGGCCAGGGCAACCCACCACCGCGAGCGCAAAGCGCCCAGGTTTTCTTGCCAGCGCCAGACACCCCATCCCAACAATGCTGCCGACGCCAGCAGGCCCAGCCAACCTACCAGTTGGTTAGGAAAGATCAGGCCAGGCTGGGCGCCATCGAAAAGGCTGAACAAGAACTGCATTGTCATGAATAATCCATTAAAAAACTAAATGGATTATAGCATCAGCCGGCTTTCTTCGCAGCAGAAACCAGATCCATTGCACTGTTAATGCGAGCCGGGAAACGAACCACAAAGGTTGTCCCCTGACCCTCTTTTGAATGAATGGCAACATCGCCCTGCATTAACTCAACCGATTTTTGAATGATCGCCAGGCCAATTCCACTTCCCGGAAATTCAGCCACATTACTCCCACGCTGGAAAGGCTGGAAAAGGTACTTCAGGTCCCGCTCTGGGATCCCTATTCCCTGGTCCGTGACCTCGAGCCGGACGTTCTGCTCTTCAGTCTTTACCCGGACGGTCACACAGGTTCCTGGAGATGAGTATTTTATCGCGTTGCTGAGCAAATTATCAACAACCCGGTGGAGCACTTCAGGATCCAAACGCACCGGCATTTCATCGGATTCATGCTCAAAGATCAATTGATGTTGGCCCTGGTCATTATCAGCCAGCTCACACACCGCCTGCTCAATATAGGCAATTAAATCAAATTCCTTCGGTAAGCATATGTAGCGGCCCGATTCAACCCGCCCAATCACCAGAATATCCTCCAGCATACTGTTTATGCGCCGGGCTGCGTCCTGAATGCGCCCGATGTGCTCGGTTCGCTTCTGGTCATCCCATCGTTGGCCATATTTGTTCATCAGCTCGGCTGACAGCAGAATCGTGCTAAGCGGGGTGCGGAATTGGTGGGAAGTCATCGAGAAGAAATTCGACCGGATTTCTGCCAGCCTGCGCTCATTTTGTAATGCCCGCTTCAGCGCCTCATCGGCCTTCTTTTGCTCTGTGATATCGCGAGAGAACCCTAGAATTGAGATTATTTTCCCCTGCTCATCGTGAATCGGCACGAGCCAGGTGCCCAGCCAGGATCCCCCTTCACCGCGCACAAATGGGCTTTCTTTGTAAACTGGCTGGTCGATCTCACGCACCTCTTGGAACATGCGCAGGTAATTGGCGGAAATCTCCTGGGGGAAAAATTGACTGGCAGGTATACCTTCCACCTTACCCGGATCTAAACCGAGTACATGACAGGCATACTCGTTGGCATACTCCATCAAGTGATCGCTTGAAACCATAAAAATGATGTCATGCGCGGCTTCCGCCAGCGTGCGGTAAAGCTCGCGGCTCTGGCGCAGTTCTTGTTCGACCCGTTTATAATCAGACACGTCTCGGGCAATCGAAGCGAAGTACTGGATCTGGCCATTTTCATCTTTCTTGCATACCAGAACCTGAGAAAGTGGGATTACCCGCCCATCCGGGAGGTGAAAGCGTGTCTCTCCGTGCCAGATTCCCCGCCGGATCACTTCAGGTTGAACTTCTTCACGGAACCAACGGTGTAAATCTTCGGGATAAACCGAAAAAAGATCGAGATGTGAAACCGGCGCACTTTCTTCCAAACCAAACAGACGCCTTCCCGCGCGGTTTAAGAACTGCATCTTTCCATCTGGGGAGCAGATAACAATCACATCGGGCGTTTCCCAGACAACCTGACTAAGCTGGTTGGAAAAATCTTCCAGGATTTTGCTCCTGTCGATCTCATCAGCCAGTTCACGGCTGGCAGCTTCCAGCGCGCCTGTTCGCACCCGCAACATTTGCTCTAAATCGTTATTGAGACGTTTTATTTTTTCTTTGGCCTGTTCTTTTTCGGTAATATCCTGCACCAATGCAACCAGGCATTCCTCACCGGCCCATTCGATCAGATCCAGATGAATCTGAACGCGACGGCTTTTCCGGCTGCAGGTGAAGATTGTCCGCTCGAATTGGATGACCGGCGCGTCTTTGAGGCTGCCTGCGTGGTAACCGGCAGCCTCAAACTGCTTCATAATGTCAGTTGGGATGCCCAGTTCGAAAATAGTCCGGTCGAGCAACTCCTCCCGCTGCCATTCCAGCAAAGCGGCGAAACTATCATTGCAGTCGATACATCGCCCATCCCGCGTGCTGAGAATGGCGATTCCAATTGGACTGCGCCTGAAAAGCCTGGAAAAGCCCTCATCTGGCGTGAAAAGCCCTCCCTGTTCGTATGCTGGTTGGGCCCGGCCATTGTCTGAACGCCGGATCGCTAAGGGGGTTGCCAGATGACCATCGCTAAAAACAGCCGCGATGGTAGGTTCAATCACGCTTTCAATCCCCTCCAAAGGTAAGACGCGCCGCCCTCCGGCGTTCAAAAGCCGGTTGACAACAATCGGGTCGTAAGGCTGTGTCAAAAATATCACCGGCGGAGATGCTTTCCGTAAGATAGGCGCTACCAGCGCAAGCAATGTATCGCGGGTCTGTTCCTGATCACGTGCCATGAGCAGGTCGCACTCATCCCAATCGGGTGTCCGGTCCAGGGCCTGTTCCAGGCCGATATAGCGGAAGCTTTGCAGAGCGCCAGCCTGCTGCAATGCTTCTTCCAGTCGGAGGGTTTCTGCTGGGGACGTACCAACAACAATTACCCTCAATTGGACCATCGATCCTCCCGAATTTCCAACGCTAACACACTCGCCCCAACCTGATCCTATTCGAATAAGGGTACCGGGTTGCACCGCAACAAGAGAATCTAACTCAAAACCAACGCCTTAACCCTTTGCAAGACTTCACCGATCGTCAGAGAATCTGTATTTACGATGACTGCATCGTCCGCCGGACGGAGAGGTGCAATTGCCCGGGTGGAATCCATCTGGTCGCGCCGTTTCATCGCGTTGAGAATCTCTTCATAAGTGTCCGCCTGACCGCGCCGCTGAACTTCTTCGAACCGGCGACGGGCACGTTCCTCGACCGAGGCATCCAGGTATATCTTTAATTCAGCTTCTGGAAAAACAACGGTACCAATATCTCTCCCAACCATAACCACACAACCACGCCGTCCGATCAGCCGTTGTTTTTCGGTCATCGCTTCGCGCACCCCGGCATACGCTGAAACCTGTGATACATTTCGATCAACTTCGGGGGTCCGAATAGCCCAGGTGACATCTTCATCGTTCATAATTACATCATATAACCGGCCGTCCGGTTTGCTCGGCGAGCGGACATCCAGCTGCAACCGGCGAGCCAGGTCATCGACCGCTTGTTCATCGTCGACAGCCGAAAATTCCTGCAGCGCAGCGAGTGTGACAGCCCGGTACATCACACCCGTGTCAAAATATAAATAGCCAAGCTCAACTGCCAGCTTCTCCGCGACAGTTGACTTCCCGGATGCCGCCGGACCATCTACTGCAATTATCTTTGGAATGCCCATGATATCTCTTTGATTATCCAGGAAATTAACCGTTTTGTAAACACTAAGCCAGAAAGCTATTCTGGCGCTACAGGCTCAACAATGATATCACTCGAATCTGTCAAATATTGTACTTCACCCCCTGGGAAAAGATCTGTCCTGGCCCATAGGACCACCCAGTCGCGCCGGATCAAATTCTCCGGCACCGCGCGGAAAGCCAGCCAGCGCACCCATTGGTCCGATTGAAAAGATTTCCAGTCCGGAACCTCGTTCAGGATAAAATCCTGCCCCCGGTAAGTTGCAGCCAACCCCAGGCCGGGCTGCTCAACGGTAATCACCAGGGCCGGGCTGGAATCGGTAGACAAATGAGCAACATACTCCGTTTTGGGATGATCACGCAGCGCCCATCGTAGAGCCGGCGACTGAACGCCGACCACAACCAGGTCCGGCCCACCGCTGACCACCGGCCCCCATTCTGACAAATCTTGGATGGTTTCCAGAAGCAGCCGTTCCTCAGGCAACTGGCGCCCGGCAGTCCAAAATTCTCGGCCTGATTTCGAAGACAGGCCGGCTGAGTTCCAGGCCGCAGTAATGGCATAAAGAAACAATATCGCAAAAAATCCCCAGATCGATCCGCGCGCAGCCACGCCCCGCGACCATCCCCACCCAATCAGACCGGTGCTGGCTGCCAGCATAACCAGGGCGCCAACCAGGCGAATCCAATACTCCTGGCCACCGGCGAACTGCGGGTTGTTGACGACCGATAAAATGGTCAGAGAAAGAAAGCCCAGGATCAGCGCAGAAAGAAGCGCCTGCCCGAGTAACAGCACCCGGTCCTCATCTGGCACCGTCATCACCCTGGTCAGTTGCCGGGCAGACAGCCCAGCCAGCGCTACGACCGGCCAGGCGAGGTCGATCACCTGGCGGCCCGGGTAGAGCAGCACAATTCCAAACGAGATCACCCACCAAACCAGCAAGAACCGGTCTGCCGGATCTTTTCGCAGCCAACCGCCAGCACCGCCCCACAGGCCAAGGATCAATGGAAAAAATTCATACAGGATCAAAGCCAGGATGATCAACACTATGGAGATGCCGGATGGCTCTACCCACCCGCTCAGATAAGCCGGCAGGCTGGCTGCCATGGCACTTAATCCCTGGGGAATGGTAAAGAACAAGGTCCCGGCAAAAAAGATCGTGACCAGGGCAAAAATCATCCAACGTCGCCAGGCGAACGGCCCGCCGGCAGCTTGCCTGAGATCACTGCTCGGGGAGTCTCGCCGTAAGAAAATCAACCAGACTGACAGTGCCAACCCAAGCAGGCCCGGCCAGACTGAGGGTCCACTCAGGAGCGCCAGCCCGGCTGCAATACCGGCCGGGGCAACCTTGCCTGCCAGGACCAGTCCAGCCGCCAACAGGGTAAGGAAAAGGGCCAGCGTCAGGCCGCCCGCCTGCAGCGAGGCGTTCAACAGGCCAGGATCGAGCGCCAGGAAAACGGCCATGAGCAGGGCCGGGAATCTTCCCAGGAAATTCCGGTAAAGCAGCGGCACCAGCACCAACAGGCTGCCGGCAAGCGCCGGCCAGAAGCGCGCCACCCAATCTCCGCCGCCAAACAGGAACATCCAGGCTGTGGTTAACATCAGGTAAGCCGGCTGCGGGCTGATCTGAATGGCTTCACCCCGCGATAAGGCCAGCGCCTGAAGCGCAAGGCTTGCCTCACCATCTGCCAGCGGCTGCTGCGCAATCCCGGCCAGGCGAATTGAAAGCGCCAGCAAAAAGACAACTGCGTAACCGGTATATTCCAGACTTAATCCTCTTTGTCTCATGGTCTATCAGCCTGCCCCTGCACAGAGTCATAACGAGGAACCTCATAGATGGTTACGCCACCGCTGCGGAACACTTCGACCAGGTTCCTTTGAAAGAGCGTTTCCTCCGGGCGGTAAGTGCTGCGCTCCAACGCTCCCAGGAAAACGTACCGGATATTATACTTCTCGATAACCTCAGCAGCCTGAACCCACTGCCTGGCGCGGTAAAGCTGGGCAATATCCGGTTCGCGCGACCCAATTTCCTGCATTCCGCCTCGCCACTGGCTTTCATGCCCGGGCCAGCCCAACACCGTTGGCAGGCCGGAGTGAGTGGACACCCTGGCATACCCAGTATAACTTCCGCCGATCGCTTCCGCAACCACACCGTAAGGCGCCTGCTGCAGCCAGGCGATCGCTGCCATTTCGTCTGGTGAGTAACGCTCCAGGTAAGCAGCGCCGTTCAGCGACCATGCGGCAGGTTGGAAATTGTTCGTCCGAGAAAGCACACCAAACACAGGATAGGGCAGCGCCAGTACCACCAGGATGAACCAGACGGCCCGGAATGCGGCCCGCCAGCCGCCGCGCAGTTCGAGCAACAGCACCGCCGACCCGTACGCCGCAACGAGCGACCACAAAATCCAGGCCTGGAAGTAGAACTTAAAGATGGTGTTCATGCGCACGCCAAACAAATCACGCAGGTAAAAGAACTCAGGGAAAAGCGCCAGGCCAGTGCCTACCAGAAAGAGGAGCAGCACAAACGGGCTTGAGCGTTCAGGCTCCCGGGCAGCCCATCCCGCCTGGCCATCCTGAGCGACCGGCGCCAGGTTCGCCGGTGAAACCAAGCGTTTGAGAACTTCCCAGGCCAGGCCCAGCAAGATCAGCAGAGTCAGCCATGCGCCAGGAGAAGCAAGGCGACTCACAGTAGATCCGAGAATCAGGTTCAAAGGATCAGCAGCCCCCCAAATCCCGGCCAGAGATGGCTCTGAACGCAGGCGGACAAACCCCATCAGGCTGGAAACCAGCCAAAGACCGCCAATCACGCCGGCAGCAAACAGCAAGCTGGACCAGATTTGCACAGCTCGACCGCTTCGCAGCCAGCTGCGCACCAACCAGGCCGCCGCCGGAATCAGCAGGGTGCCAAACATAATCCAAAAATGGATTCCGCGGGTGAAGAACACAAGGCTGGGCAAGATGCCGCCCGCCTGAGAAGCAAAGGTAAGATAGAACGGGAAATAGAGGATCCCACCGGCCAATCCCAAAGCGACGACCAGGCTCAGGAAATCAAGAACCAGTTGCCAGCGCCAGCCCCGGCGCATCAATACCGGCAGCAGCACAGCCGCCCCAAACAAGGCCAGGTAGATGGGAAGGTCCCAGGTGTTCAAGAAAGCCATTCCACCGAGCACCAGCGCAGCAGTCCAAAATTCTGGCTGGCCCAGCCACTGCGGAAAGCCAGACAGGTTTTCCCCCCGGCTGGTGCGCTTCAAGTATGCATTCAGCGCCAGAACAGCCGAAAGCAGTGCAAACGGCATCGCCAGCACGTGCGGGTGTAAATCCCCAAGAAGGAAGGAGAACATGGGGAATTCATCGATGACCTCCCGCGGCTGCCCGTCCAGGGTGTAGTCCTGCAGAACGCGTGACGAGCGCCACCACCAGATGCCCGTCGCACGCTCCGGCTCGCCTGTAAAGGGGGGAGTTGGCGGCTCAGTAAGCTCCTGTACATCCAGCCAGGTCCAGAATTCAGACTGCCAGGTCCCATCGCCAGCCTGCCGCCAGAAAACGCCTCCTGAGTGCAGCACCTCAAGAGAACCACCCAGGTTGCTCATCACCAGCAGGAAAAGCGGGGCGAGGAGCGCCATGAGGCGCGCTGTTTTCCGTTTCCCCCGCAAGCGCAGCCCAAGCAGGTTATAAAGAAGTCCGTAAGCAGCCAGGGCAGCCAGCCCAAACCACGAGGCGACCGCCAGGTTAAACGCCACCGCGCCAGGCACAACAGCCAGGCGCGCCAGCATTGCTACGATCACGTATCCAAAGTAGTAGTAGGAGATGGCATAACCAGAAAGCCATGGATCGCTGGGAGGAAAAGTTGGTGACCGCAAAATGGCGTTGATAAAGGCCAACTCCATTGGTTTTTCGGTCCCTGAAGCATCCGGAATAGCCGCTCGCACAACCGCCCAGGCCCCAAAAGCCAGGAGGAAAAGTAGCTCAGCGGTGATCACTTCCACCCGACTGGATTTCACCCAGCCAGAAATTTCATGCCACCCACCCTTACGCAGCAGCCATAGCGAGATTCCGGCAACCAAAATTAGCCCAAAAAGGACGCCGCCCAGGTCATTCTGCAAAATTTGCAGAGAAACCAGCAGCCAGTAAAAATAACCGCACAACAGCAGTCCCAAAGGACGCGCAAAAGCCAGCCCGCGCTCAGGCAAAAAATGCAGCAGCCGGAAAACCAATGGAAAGGCCAGCCAGCCCACCAGGCTGATGGCCAGATACCAGGATAAGAACTGCCAAACCAATGTCATTCCGTCACCTGGTAAATGGAGGTTTGCCCATCTCGATAAATTTCTTGCCAGAATTTCCCATTCCAATCCGTGAACTTTTGCAACCCATCCAGGGAGTAAACGGCTCTTTCCAACTGGCCAACCACAATATACTCGACCGAATATTTGCGAAGGAAATCCAGGGCATCCCCGGGGCTGGTGGTATTGTAAAACGCATGGATTGAATTTACCCGGTTAAAAACCCATTCGCCCGGCACAATCGCCCGCTGCTGGCGCTGGTGCCAGTTCCATCCAACCACGCCTGGTAAACCGGTATAAATCGTAAAGCGGCTGCCCCAACGGTATTCAGGCACATTGGCTTCCACAATCACCGGGGACCCGGGGACATTCTCCTGCATCCAGCGAATAGCCCGGTAATCCTCGCTTAGATTCAGGGTGCGCTCCCCTTCCGAATAGCTGGCATAGGCCATGTAGGCCATTCCATCGAGCGTGCGCGGGGCAGAACGAACCATCCGATCATTGATTTTATCCACACCAGCCAGAACCGGGAAAAGCATGGCCCCCGCCACCAGCAAAGCCAGCGCAGTCTCCCAGGCAGTCTGCCAGCCCGAGCGCCAGGAGCGAGCCAGCGCAGGCAGCACCCAAAACAGGCTGGCCCCGGCGCTCAATGCCAGGAGGGTCCAGGCCTGCAGGTAGAACTTAAACACCGTGTTCATTCGGCCAATATCGCCCCGCAGCACAGCCAGCTCGACAAACAAAGTCAGCGCCAGGGCCGCGCCGGTCATGAAAAGCACGGCCCGTTTTGAATCGGGTTGGCCAGGCCTGAACAAAAGAACGGCGCACCAGGCCCCTAACCAGACTACCAGCCAGCCGATCTCGACTCCCTGCAGCCAAAGGGCAGCAGAAAAAGCGACCAGCATCAGGCCGATCCCAAGCAGAACACCCCGGTAAGGCCGGAGGCGGTTGAGACCGGACACCGGTGTGGCGGCCATCCAGTCGATCGTTTCCCAGGCCAGCCACGAGACGATCACAAAGAGAAAAACGCCCCAATGAGTCAGGTATGACCAGAACGGCGTGTGCGGGCCGTTCCAGGGGTCGATCTGGTTGTACCCCTCGCCATACCAGCGGGCATACGGTTGATACAAGAGAGTCGATAACAGAACCAGCGCCAGCACGCCAGCCAGGGCAATTAAAAATCGCTGGACCGGCAGGCTGATCGAGACAGCCAGGCGCGGGCGGCAAGGTTGGCCATAACGCAGTGCGGTGTAAACGACTGCCGCGCAGCCCAAGGCCAGGAACGCCGGCCAATCCCAGGTGTTGGTGGGACGCAGCGTCCCGACCGCCAGCCCGCCCAACAGGAAACTGGCCGCCGCGTGGCCCCTGCCCGCCCAATTCCATTTGCCAAGCAGGACCGCCAGCGCCCAGGAGAGCGCCAGGATTGTAACAGGCAAGGCAATCATGTGAGCGTGCAGGTCAGCATATAAAAATGTGAAAGCGGGAAATTCCGTTATCGGCTCACCCGGTATTGCCCGGCTGGGAATCCAGTACCAGTCTCCTGGGCCATACGGCAGGCGAGTACCTGGGACAGTAACCAGGCGCACCAGGCCTTCAAAAGTCCATTGTATCCGCAGCAGCAGCGAGGCCTCCTCAAAAGGAACCTGCAATTCGGCCAGCCGTTGCAATCCATGCCAGATCATTCGAACGGAGCCCCAGTTCCCCATCACGACCGTCGCCAGGGATGCCCCCAACCCGCCTAACAGAGGACCGCGCCGGTCGGGCGCGGTAATGCCGTTAAAGGCCGGCCAACCGCGGCCCGCAACTGCTTGCTGCACGGCTGACAGAAGATTCCAGCCCACCGAAAAGGCACCCAGGCCCAGGAGCGCAAACAGGGTTGGCAGGATCAAGTTGTAGGCCAGCGCCGGAACGATTCCCAGCCATTTGACCGGAACCCCAACCAGGACAAAGCCATAATAATAATAATTGATATATCCACCGGCAAACCATGGGTCATAGGGTGGGAAAGTGGTGCTCTTTAGAACCGCATTGAAATAAGAAAAATCCATCGGCTTCTCGCCACCCTTCCACGGATGCCAGAGGTCGGCGTTACCCAGCCGGACCATCAAGAACACCAGGAAGAACAGCAGGAAAAGCCCCTCTATCATCAAGAAGTACTTCCAGCGCTCGCGAAGCTCGCGCGCCAGGGACTTGCGCTGAACATACGCCAGGGCCAGATTGGCAGCCAGCAGCGAGATAAACACAATCCAAATGGTCAGGCGGCTGAACGGCACCTGGTAAGATCCCAACAACCAGACCGGGTAAGCCAGCGCCAGCATGCCAACCAGGCGGGCCAGTGGGTACCCCCGGTCCGGCAGGCCGTGCAGCGCCAAACGGGTAAATGGATAGAGGACCCAACCCAGCAGTGAGATCGCCCCATACCAAAGGAGCGCGCCCAGGCCCGGGAAGCGATTGGACCGCGCCCGGGTATCAAATAACGCTGCCCAGGTTCCTCTCGCGCGCTGCTGAGCCAACCGGTTGTCAGGCAGCAGCAGGTTGCCCGGGTTGGCGCCGGCCTGGCGCGGAGTAAGATGCACCACCGTTGACAGATCGACGGCGCCGAGGATTGCTCGTACCCGGTCAGGGTCATAAGAATCGGACTTTCTAAAGATCAAGACCTTGGGATGATCGTAAACAGTGAAGGCTTCTTCGGCAAACTGGGTATTAAAACGCAGGCCGCCCAGGTTGGGGTCAGATTGGAAAACAGCCGCCAGTTCAAAACCAAGCTCACCCTGGAACATGCCGGGCTCGGCCATGCTGTAGCACCAGGTAATTTCTTTTTCGGCCGGGCAGCCCAACAGGCTGCGGTAATACTGGCTGGTCAACGGGTAACGCTCAGGCAGCCGGACGGTGGTCCCCCACTGGCGGTTCGAGCTGATAAAGATCGCATCGGCCTGATCCAGGATGGACTGAAACCGGTCCAGCTTATCCTGGTTGTCGTCCCAGTACATCTCGAAATTCAGGTCGCTGCGGTAAACGCCGTAGCTGTAGTCATAAGGGTTATACCCATCCAGGCCAACCGGCAGGGCGTCATCCCAAGAACTTTCATTTGCCTGCTTGCTGCCATACACAGCCAGGACTCCCGGCCCTTCGGCATGCTCGAGGCGAATGGCATATTGCTGTTGGCCAACCACCTGGACCGGTGGATCAAAGGTGAACACATAGCTTTCACCGCGCACATCCCCTTCGGCGGCGAATGGTTCCCGGCGTTCAGACTGGCCTAAAACACGCCCTGTCCCAACCGAGTCGAGAAGGGACAACCGCAAGGTTTTGTTTTCGGGGTGGGCCTCCCAGTCGACCACATGATTCAGTTCGACAGAGCGAACCTGCCCGGTTTGAGACGCGGTAAAAGTTAGCTGGTAGCTCTCACCCGCTTTCAAAGCGTCCACCGGTTCAGGCAACACCTGCAGGATGGTTCCCTGTTCAGTATAAATGGAATACGAGATGGTTCCGCTGAGCGCGAGACTCTGCTGCTCGCCGCGCAGGGTGAGAATCAGGTAATATGTGCGAGATGGATTGAGAATGATATTCTGTCCAAACGTGGCGGAATAACTTCCGCCGCGCGGATCCCCTTCGCTCTGGAACACTTCCATGATTTGGGCAGATGCCAGTGAGTTGCCTTGCGGATCGCCGCGCACAGCCACATCAAGGATCTGAAGTTGTTTTTCGATGTTGACATTTACCAGGTGCTCGAAGCGAACATCCACCAGTTCACCAGCCTGGCGGGGACGAAAAGCCAACACCAGCGGGCCCTCAGCCGAGCGCAAGGTATACCCGGACCGGAAAGCGAGCGGCTGGTTCTGAACACCGTTTTCTGTCTCAATGTTGAGGTTAAGCGGGCCGGGTATGTTTTGGTATATCCAGCGGCTGGCAGCCACCCGCGTCACCGGGCGCGTGTAGATCCGGGTGAAAGCAAACGCCCAGCCAAATGTAGCTGCCAGGACACTGAGGCCGGCGAGCACAGCCGCTACTTTTGACCAGTTAACCCGCGACCTGCCAGGGCGAAGGTCGCCCGTACGCGTGCGGTCCCAAAGCGCAAATACCGCCCACGCCGCCATGATGGCCAGGGCCGGGTAAATCAGCATCTGGTAGCGCATGCTGCTGGTAAAGTTGATCGATTGGTAGGCAAAATAAAGGCCTGTCCAGCCCCAGATCAATAAATGGGTTTTCCACTCCCCTCTCAAGATGCGGTAACCCATCCAAAAGAAACCTGCCCATGCTAACAAACCAAGCGGCAAACCAAGGCCCCACAAGACCAGATTCTGGAGCGAAAACCAGATCGGCCGGCGGGCCCACTGCAGCGCTGGTGGAAAATCGACATCCCCGGTGCTTTGCGCAGCCAGCGAGCGCAAATTCTCCACCCACAACGGGTTTGGAACGAAGTTAAAAAAGCCTGGCCCGCTGAATGCATAGGGCTGAAAAATTCGAAAAACGACAATGCTGACCAACGCGGCAATCACCAGGTTGCGCAAATAAATCCCCAGCCACTGCTCCCGCTCGGCCGGCGGTTGGCTGAAGAACCGCACGCCGACAGCTGCCGGCAGCAATGCCGCCAGCAGGGCCGCATTGATTTTAGACGCCATTGCCAGGCCCAGCGCGATGCCAAACAGAACATACAGCCCGGCCGAACCCCCTACTGTGAACATCCGCCTCGCCAACCCAGCGCCAGACAGTCGATTTCTGGCCTGCCACTCTGGGCCAATAGGCAGCAGCCGCACCGCAAAGTAGAGCGCCAACATGCCAAAGAAGTTCGTAAACGTATCGACGGTGAAGTAGTGTGATAACTGGATCGGCAGCACCGAGAAAGCCGCAAAAGCCGACGCCAGCAGGGCCAATCTGCGGTTGCGGAAGAGATAAGCAGCCGTCAAATAAACGACCAGGACAGTGCCCAGGTCCATTACTCCCGACACCTGCCGTCCCACCAGGTGAATTTGATCGTACCCGGTTTTACCCAGCCATTCGCCTACGTAGCGCACCACGAACATCGGCAGTGTCCCATAAACGAAAAAGCCAAACCCCCGGTTATGTGGATTGAGCGCAGAAGTGGCGGTATTAAAGTAATCCGAGACCGTCTCAACCGGGGCGATTGCGGTGGCTACCATCGTCAGAAAACGTTCGTCAGGGTGTAAATGCTGGTTCTGATCCCAATCTACACCAACGAACCGGAAATATGCCCCAACTGCAAGCACCACAACCAGCAACAGATTCCAAACCCAATCCAGGTGGGGTTTGGAGCGAAGCCCGCCTGGCAAGATGTCCTGCGCCGCATTAGCCCCCATGGCCGGCGGCCTCAATTCCGGAGTAGATGTGTGATGGTTCATAAAAAGCCGGCTCGAAGTTCAGCAATAAAAGGATTGGCTGCTTGTTTATCCAGGCAGGATATTTAATTGGAATCTTCAGGCCCGCGTGGCAGCATATTTTCGCGCGGCGCGACAAGAAAAACGACAAACTCCTTCCCAGGTGTTCGCGATGGATACGTCCAATAACGTCCTTCCGGGTAAAGCTCCTGCAGCAGCCGCAGGCTGTCTACATCCTGCAGATTCAACAGGAATAACTTAGCGCCCGGGTTAGCCAGGGTGTCCCTCAACTGGTCAGCATTGATGGCCGTATCACGAGCCGGCATCCCGGCATTGATTCCTACCAGGCGCGTATCCACCCAGTAAGGATACGCGACGACCCAGGCCTGGTTCGCGTCGCCAACCAACTGCTCAAAGTCACGGATCACCGTTCCCATTTCAGAGGAATTCCAGGCGCTCTGACGCATCGATTGATCATATTGATTGAAAAACAGATCGTAGTTATTACCGGCCGAGAATAGGATCAGTGCCAGCCCTACCCCACCCGCCAGGATGCTCCCCAGGCGGCCAGGAAAACTGCGTTTCAGCGCCATGAGGAGCGCTTCCAGGCCATACCCCAGGATCAGAAAAACCGGGATGTACGCTCCCGCTGTGCGGTTCAGGTTCGGGTTTTCATTCGGAAAGGCCAGGGAAAGAATGGAAGGCATCAAAAGCAGCGGGATGGAAAGAAGCAGGAACAAATCGATCCAGGAGCGCCTGCTAATATAGCGCAGGAATAACAGCACCAGGCCAATAAAGAAAAGGGCTGCCGAGATCACATCGAGCGCCGGGCGATAAGGGATCGAATGAACCCACACATCGCCATTGCTCCAGAAGAACATCACCATGGCATTCCATGTATTTTTCAGGAAGATCAGCCAGACCGGCCCAGGCAGCGGGCGTTCCAGGTCGCCTAAGCGGGTGAGCGATCGAAACGCGACCATATCCGGATTTTCCAACGCGAAGCGCAGCAGCGGAACAAATACCGCCAGCGAAATGAGGGCGACAATCAAAACTCCCCACAGGGCAAACCACTTCCGCTGGGCGGAATGCCGGTGCAAAAAGTAAAGCAGAAAAGCAAGCACGACCACAAACGGAACAATCCGGAATGCGGTATAGCCATGCAGCCCGATGCCCAACCACAGGCCAGCCCAAATAAAATCATTCCGGCTTCCACGGCGAAGTCCCCGGATCAGATGAAACAACAGGGGAGCCAGGAACATCGGATAAAGCGTAAAACGCAGGCCGATCCGTGCCTGTGTATTGGCCCAATAGCTGAAGCCGGCAAAAAGCACCGCCAGCAGCGCCACCCAGCGGTTGCCAACCTCATCGCCAAGCCGGTACAGATAAACCAGGGCCAGGAGGCCACCCAGGACCGTCCCCAGCTTTAGCGCCATAAAGGAAATGCCGGTATCAAACAACCTGACCATCAAGGCCGTCCAGTAGAATTGGAACGCCTCGCGGCCCGTGTTGCGGGGAAAGAACACGCGGAATTCGCCGTTCAGCACATCATACACATCCAGCAGCTTTTCGGCATGGTCGCTGACCATTTCAGCCGGGACGGTATCAAGGCGGTAGAAACGGAAGAAAAGGATCAACGCCGCAGCCCCAACCAGGACCAGCACCCAACGGGTGACAGTCAGTCTCCAGGCGGGAGTCGAAAATACACCTGCTGCACGTCGGACAAGCCTCTTGAGCCGGTCTCCCTGAACCGGAAGCAAAAAGGCCCAAACCAGGTACCCGATGCCCAACAGCCACAGCGCAGTGTTCAGCAGATTGAACTCTGGGACGTCCCCCACCCCGCGGCCAAAAAAGATGAACGCCGCCGTGATCATGAGAAAACCAATCAACAGCCGATCGCCGCGCACATCCTGGCTGCCAGGCGCGACTTCATCCTCGGGCACCTCGCAAGGCTGGATTACATTTCGGAAGTACGCAAACCCAACCAGGACCGCGACGACGAGGTACAAAAAAATGCTCACCGGAGCAGCGCGGTTAGGCGGTTCCAGCAGACCCTGGGCCAGCAGCGCCAGCAGGAGCAATGAAGAGACCAACAGCACCCTGCCGGAGAAGATCCCGGCTGCAGCCGGCTGTAACCGGGCAGTTTGTTTCTCCGGATAGGGTTCAGCCGGCGCGCCGCCGGCGTCCTGGTCCAGTTGAAAAACATCCCCCGCAGACAGAACCGGGTCAGCCGGTTCAGGAATCTTAACGGCAGGATACTTCCAGAAGAAAATCTTCGATTTTACGTAATCCAGAACACTGGGTTCATCCATCATATGCGTTGAAGAGTTCTTTTAGAATAAAATGCAATGATACTTCAACTATACCGCGAGAGCAAGACCGCTTTTCCTGCAGCGCCGTTGAGTCCAAACGTGCCACCGATAAGCCACTCAGGCTTATTCACGATTGCGATGGGTGATGTAAAACGAATAAACGCCATCCTGAGAAATCGGGTTTAGAAACACACCGCGCGTGATTTGCCATGGAATCCACAGGTTGGCCTGGCTGGTCGACAGGATCCACCGCCCGGTCAGCTTCTTGCTCAATAAAGCCGGCAGGCCAAAGGCATGGCCCACTTCCATGCGATGCAGCGCATCCGCCGGAAAGTAATCCCAATGCTTCTCGATGGTGAAGCCAAAGCGATCCATGCGCCGCTTCCATACCGTGTAAGAGTCAGTGTGCTGGTGGCGAGAGATCCGGTTAAACAGGCGCGAATACCACGCCGCAACGCCTTTCAATCCCAGCCGGCGCAGGATTTGCGTGCCCAGCAGCAGTTGGGGAAAGCGGTGGTTGGGAACGCAAAAAACAAATCGTCCTCCCGGCCGGATGACCCGCGCAACTTCTTCCAGCACCAGGTCCAGGTGAGGGATATGCTCAAGAACCGAATTACTGACCACACTGGCGAAGTAGCCATCGGGGAAAGGCGCCTTCGCCCCATCCGAGCGCACCAGCACCCGATACGCCTTACGCTGCCTGGCTTCTAACAGGGGCGCCCACCACGGATCCAATCCCACGTCTAGTGGATGGTCAAAAGCGACAGAGGCAAAGTGACCGTCTCCGCATCCCAGGTCAAGCACCGGGGAAGGGAGTTCAAGCCCCTGGTAGAAACGATCCTCGACCGCCCTGACCATCGCGCGAAAATAAGGAAGCTCGCGCAGGTGCCGCCATAAAATTTCCTCGGATTGGGACGCATTCATGTCGGTGCCAACAACTCCTTAAAAAGAGATTCATACAGCCGGGCGACCGTCTCCGGCGCATAACGCTGGCGAATTGGTTCGGGATCACCGGCGAATTTCCCTGGCTGGTCGAGAATATCGCTGATTGCATCGGCCAGCGCCCGCGGGTCACGCGGCGGTACAACCCGGCCCATGCCGGTCTCCTGCACCGCGCAGCGCACCCCTGGAATGTTGGAAGCGACCGCCGGCGTGCCGCAGGTCATGGCCTCTACCTGGACCATGCCAAACGACTCGGTTGAGTTGAGGCTGGGCAGCACCAGCACCTCGCTGGCATGGAAGAAGGCCGCCTGTTCTCCTGGCGGAAGGATTCCAAGGAAAGACCAGTGAGGCCCCAGGCGCTCGATCATCGGCGCCAGCTTCCGGGCATACTTTTCTTCACCCAGGACATTCTGATACTGGCCCACGTGCAACACCCGTGCAGTTGGGTGACGCTTAAGAATCTCGGGCAGCGCCTCAATCAAGTATTCGACCCCTTTTTCGGTCGCCAGACGGGCATTCATGCCAATGATGCGCTGACCGGGAAGTAACGCATACTTTTCTCGAAACCGGGCGATATCCCCTTCTGTGATGGTGGGCAGCTCGATCGGCGTTGGGAAAAAGTGCATCTTGTGAAGATAACGGCGCAGGAAGGTCGAGTTCTCAGCGTAGTCGCGCGTATTGGTGACCACAGCCTGGGCAGCCAGGGCGGTCAGGTGGCTGGTCAGGTTTGCGCCCTGGTTTGCCACCCAGTGCACCAGGCCGGCCGGCAGCCGCAGGTCGCAGTGATACGTCATGACCACCGGTTTCCCTGCCAGCCTTGCCATCCAGGAAACATACCCTGCATCCATCTGCGGCATGTGGAGATTGACCACGTCCACCTGCCGGAGCAGCTTGAACGCCCAGGCCGGCAGAGAGGGCATGATCACTCCCTTGCTCAGGTGCATCATCACCTTTGGGCGGATGATCCGCACCCCGTCCTGAACTTCCTGTTCGGGCAGTTCGGAATTGAACCGGGAGGTCAGCACAGTCACCTGGTGCCCCAGCCCGGCTAATCCACGCGCCAGCCGTTCGGTGTAAATCGTCAGGCCCGAATAGTGTGGGCGGTAATACGTCAGACCAATGAGAATGCGCATTTCAGTTTTCGGATTGTCTCGCGCGGCGGATATCAGCGTACAGTTCCGATAAAGTTTGGCCTTCTCGAGAAAGACCAATAGCTCCAATCAAGGTGGAAGAAACCAGGTGCGTCACATGGACCAATAAAACGTAAGCCAGGGCGGCTTCACCGGGCATTCCCACCAGCGTTAAAGCGCCAGTCCCGCCTAGTTCGTATGTCCCCAGCGCGCCCATTACAGATGGCACAGCCCCCAGGATGTTGGCTGCGCTGATTCCCAGGGCCGCCCACCACAACGGTGCATCAGCAACGAAGGTCCGGATCAGCAGCCAATCGCGCAAAATCGCCAAAAACCAGCTTGAGGCCAGGAGCCCGAGGCTTCCGGCAAAAAATTCCACCCGGGTGAGCACAGAAAAGCCGTTCAGAATGGAGCTCAACTGTGGCATCACAAACCGGCGCACCAACCCCACCCGCCCGGCCAGCCGTCCAACCCGGTCCTCAACCCACTGCCTGTGCCGGGCAGCCAGGTAGAGGATGACCAGGCCGGCCAAAATCACCGCCAGCAGGACCATCGCCACCGGGCGCGCCCACCCCAGACCCAACGCCAGGGGCAGCGTTACCAACAGAAGTCCCGCAGCAATGGCCAGGTCGTAAGAGCGTTCGACCACGATGGTTGAGAGCACATAAAACAATCCCAGGTGACTGCGCCGGCCTAATAAAAAGGCTCGCGCCAGCTCGCCGATCCGGAACGGCAGGATGTTGTTGAAAAAGTAGCCTTCATTCAACGCCAGGATGGCCTGCCCGGGGGAGACTCTGCGCTGGAGCAAGAACTGCCAGGCCAGCGCGCGGATGACCATCGAAACCAGGTAAATAACTATGGAAAGCAAGATCGTACCGGCTGAGATCGAGGTCACAGCGCGAAAGAACGCATCCCAGGTGACCAGCCTGCTCAGAAGCCAGAATGCCAGGAGCGTCAACGCCACCCCAGGCAGCCAGTGAAGCAGCGAACGAGTCATCGAACGCCACGCTTCCGGGGCAGTTGAGCTCACTCGTCCTCCAGGCGCAACACCGCGAAGAAGGCTTCCTGGGGAATCTCAACCATTCCAACCATCTTCATGCGCCTTTTTCCGCGTTTTTGTTTCTCCAAAAGCTTCTTCTTGCGGGTAATATCGCCGCCGTAGCACTTGGCCAGCACGTCCTTGCGCAGCGCTTTGACATTTGCCCGCGAGATGATCCGCCCGCTGGCAGAAGCCTGGATTGGCACATCGAACAGCTGCCTGGGGATGATTTCTTTCAGTTTTGAGACGAGGGCCTGGCCTTTGTGATAAGCATCTTCCCGGTGCACAATGGCAGCCAGGGCATCGACCGGCTCGCTGTTCACCAGCACTTCCAGCTTGACCAGGCTCTCCGGGCGATATTCAAGGAACTGGTAATCCATCGATGCGTACCCGCGAGTGCGCGATTTCAGATTGTCGAAAAAGTCCACAATCAGCTCAGACAGCGGAATCTCAAAATTAAGCTGCACGCGGCTGGGAGCTGGAAATTCCTGCCCCTTAAAGATTCCCCGCCGCTTGGTCACCAGGTCCATAATCGTTCCATAGTAATCGGTCGGGGCAAAGATCTCAACCATCATCCAGGGCTCGCGGATCTCGGTGACCTGGCCTTCATCCGGCAATTGAGCCGGGGAATCGATCAGAACGACTTCTCCACCAACCGTCACCACCTCGTATTCGACAGATGGAGCCGTTACAACAATATCAAGGTCGTACTCCCGCTCAATCCGCTCCTGGATGATTTCCATGTGAAAAAGGCCCAAAAAACCACAGCGAAAGCCAAAATTGAGCGCCTGGGACGTCTCTGGCTCGAACAGGAGTGCAGCATCATTGAGCTGCAGCTTTTCCAAAGCATCGCGCAGGTCGCCATAATCTTCGCCCTCGACCGGGTAAATCCCCGCAAAGACCATCGGCTTGGCTTTGAGGTAACCAGGCAGGGCCGGTACCCCAGGCTGATCGGCGCGGGTAAACGTATCGCCGACCCGGCATTCGCGGACGGTTTTGAGACCGGTCGCCACATAGCCCACATCTCCGGCAGCCAAAACGTCCACCGGGCGCATGCCAGGAGTAAAAAAGCCGATTTCGACCGGCTTCAAGTCAACGTTGGTAGCTACCAGGTGGACCGTGTCCGTGGCGCGCAGGGTACCTTCAACAACCCGAATGTACGCCACCACTCCTTTGTACGAGTCGTAATGAGAATCGAAAATTAAAGCACGCAGGGGGGCTTTTGAATCGCCAGTCGGCGGCGGGACCTGGGCGACCACAGCCTCAAGCACCTGGTCGACATTTAAGCCCTCCTTGGCCGATATGCGCAGAATCTGCTGCGGGTCGACCCCCAGCAGATTGCTTAAATCCTGGGCAACCTCATCCGGACGCGCCGAAACCAGGTCAATCTTGTTGATCACCGGGATGATCGTCAGATCCGCTTCCAGCGCCAAGTACAGGTTAGCCAGTGTTTGCGCCTCCAGGCCCTGGGTTGCGTCCACAACCAGCAAAGCGCCTTCACAGGCCGCCAGCGCCCGGCTGACTTCGTAATTGAAGTCTACGTGCCCCGGGGTATCAATCAGGTTCAGCTCGTACTGGTTGCCGTCGGCGGCAGTATAAATCATTCTTACAGCCGAGGCCTTGATCGTGACGCCTTTTTCGCGCTCCAGATCCATGGTGTCCAGCACTTGCTCGGTCATCTCGCGGTCCGAGATCAGATCGGAAGAGCGTCGTGTAGGGAAAGAGTGTAGGA
>CAZBDC010000031.1:0-37562 GCA_964490575.1 uncultured Anaerolineaceae bacterium
CCGAAGGCGTCCGCCAGCTGATTTACAGTCAGCCCCCTTTGGCCACTTGGGTAACTGCCCATTTCCGAACCGTTGCCGGCCCGCGGGTGAAGCCGTTCCTTTGAACAGCTTCACGCACCAGCCTACAACTGAGCCGACGACGGGAATCGAACCCGTAACCTACCACTTACAAGGCGGTTGCTCTGCCGATTGAGCTACGTCGGCGGAAATCACTTGTTAAGATTCCGCAAAAAGCGCGTAGATTATACCAGAGACCCTCGACTCTTACAAGGTTTTACGTTGGAATCCCTTTGTGTTCATTAAGATGCGGGGCAGTCGCCCCGCAGTTTGGTGAAACACAGTCAATTTCACGCCAACCCCAGCAAAGCCAGAGACCAGGGAGTCTATCAGAAGATTGAGAAACCGTCAAGGAAGCGTGCTGCGAATCGTTTTATTGTATAATCGAATTCGAATAATGGAGGCTGCATGGAAATTACATGGTATGGGCTGTCTTGCTTCAAATTGACCGAGCGCGGCGCGGCAGCGGTCGTAACCGATCCTTACGACCCTCGCGAAACGGGCTATAGCCCTTTAAAGCTCGCTGCCGACATTGTCACGATCAGCAACAACGCGCCCGGCCACAGCTACCTGGAAGCTGTCAAAGGTACACCTTACCTGATCAGCGGTCCAGGCGAGTACGAAGTCGGCAGCGTATTTATTACTGGTATCCAGACCAGCGGGAGCAAAAGCCCAGGAGAAACCCGCAACACTCTGTATGTTTTTGACTATAATGCCCTGGTAGTCGCGCACCTGGGCGACGTTAACCGTGTCCCCACGCAGTCCGAGATTGAGGCGATGGGGCCGGTCCAGGTGGCCTTGATCCCGGTGGGCGGCAGCCTGAACGCAGCTCGCGCCGCCGAAGTCGTCAGCCTGCTCGAACCCAATATCGTTATTCCAATGTACTATGCTACGCCAGAATGCAAAATCCCACTGGAACCACTGAGCAAATTTCTCAAGGCGATGGGGGTTAGTGAGCCAGAGCCCCAGGCCAGCCTTAAGGTTTCAAACGCAAGTTTACCGGATGAAACACAGGTGATTATCCTGAGCCCTCAACGTGGATAAAGGAGCAACCCATGAATAAATACAAATTAATCATGACATGGGATATCGCCCCAGACCGTGAGCAAGAATATTTTGAATTTGTGGTCCGCGAATTTATCCCCGGCGTTCAGCGCCTCGGTTTTGAACTGACGGACGCATGGGCTACCATCTATGGCACCCAACCGCAAATTATGGTTGGCGCCACCCTCCCGTCGCTGGTCAAAGTACAGCAGGTGCTCCGCTCTGCTGAATGGGAAAGCCTGAGCAACCAGCTTCAGGATTTTGTCAGAAACTTTTCACAAAAGGTTGTTGAAGCACAGGGTGGATTCCAGTTCTGACCATACCCCGCCTGAACCAACCGCGCGGGAACTTGGGCATTTATTGCTCGACTGGTACGATCAACATGCCCGGCGGCTGCCCTGGCGCGACCAACCCGCGCCTTATCGGGTCTGGATTTCTGAGGTTATGCTCCAGCAAACGCGGGTCGAGACGGTCATCCCCTATTTCGAACGCTGGATGGAGCGTTTCCCAACCATCGAGGCCCTTGCAAAAGCTTCTGAGCAAGAGGTCTTGCAGGCCTGGGAGGGGCTGGGATATTACAGCCGGGCGCGCAATCTACACCGGGCAGCCCGCCTGGTCATGGAAACTTATGCCGGGCAGCTGCCGCCAGAGCGCGAAAAGCTCCAAAACTTACCCGGGGTAGGGCGCTATACCGCCGGGGCAATCGCCTCGATTGCCTTTGGGCAGCAGGAACCCGCCCTGGATGGCAACATCCGGCGCGTGCTGGCGCGAGTTTACAACGTCGACCTGCCGGCCCGCTCCCCGCAGGGTGAACGCTGTTTGTGGGAGCTCGCCAGGAATTCTTTACCAGAAGGCCGGGCCGGGGATTTCAACCAGGCCCTGATGGACCTGGGTGCCTCCATCTGCACACCCCGCAGCCCAACCTGCCTGATTTGCCCCATCGCCAGTTTGTGCCGGGCCCGCAAACTGGGCATACAGGAAGAACGACCGGTGCTGGAAGCAAAATCAGCTGTCCCGCATTATACCGTCACCGCCGCGGTGATCTGGCAGGATGGCCAGGTGCTCATCGCCCGCCGGCCATCCACCGGATTGCTGGGAGGAATGTGGGAATTCCCAGGCGGGAAGGTTGAGCCTGACGAGGGGCTCTCCGATGGGCTGCAGCGTGAAATTCAGGAAGAATTGGGGATCAATATCCGGGTGGGAGTGGCATTTGGGATCTACCGGCACGCTTACACACATTTCAAGGTCACCCTGCACGCCTTTTGCTGCCAGGTTCTGGAGGGTGAGCCACAACCCCTGCAAGCCAGCGAAATCCGTTGGGTGACGCCCGGCCAGCTGTCCGGCTTCCCAATGGGAAAAATCGACCGGCAGATTGCACGAAAACTTGCCGGCAGCGAGAGCGAGTAGCCGTGGAAAACGAAGAGCGGTATTTCCACCAGCGCGCCGACATGGTGCGCAAACAAATCGAATTGCGCGGTATCTATGACCCGCGCCTGCTGGAGGCGCTTCGCCGGGTTCCGCGTCACCAGTTCGTACCCGAACGGTACCGCGCGAAAGCCTACCAGGACGGCCCGCTGCCGATCGGTCTTGGGCAAACCATTTCCCAGCCGTACATCGTGGCCATCATGACCGATCTGCTCGGGTTAAGCGGCGGCGAGAACGTGCTCGAAATTGGAACCGGCTCGGGCTACCAGGCAGCCATCCTGGGTGAAATGGCGCGGGAAGTCCACACCGTCGAGCGCCACCCATCGCTGGCGCAACATGCCCAGGCGATCCTGCAAGAACTCAATTACACAAACGTGTTCGTCCATGCCGGAGACGGCTCATTGGGCTGGCCTCCGAGCGCTCCTTATCAGGCCATTCTGGTCACCGCTGCCGCGCCGGGTATTCCGCAGCCGCTGGTAGATCAGCTTGCTGAGGGCGGCGTGCTGGTCATCCCGGTTGGCGACCGCGGCGGGCAGGAGCTGGAACGCTGGCGAAAATCAGCCGGGCGCATTTCCTGTGAGCGCTTTTTCCCGGTGGCATTTGTGCCCTTGCGCGGGCAGCACGGCTGGCATGACAGCGATTGGGACGAATCAGCCCCCTTTGAGGCCTGAACGAACGACGGCCTGAAGAAAAAGGGCCGGCCAATTTTCTTTTTGGCCAGCCCCTGAGATCACGGTTTCCTGTTTATGCCCGGTTCACCGAAACAAACACCATGGGCCGGCGGCGGGTCTCGTTATACAGGTAGGTTTGCACCGCCTCCTCCACATCGCGCTTCAGATTACCGTTAGCCCGGCTAATCGTTTCGGCGACCCGGCGGCGGGTTTGAGAAATTACCCCATTCGACTCGCGCGGGAGGATAAATCCGCGGGTGATGATTTCAGGTTCCCCGACCAGGGCATGACCGCTGCGGTCGAGAGTCAGGTTCACCATCACAATCCCGTCACGCGACAGCGCCTCGCGCTCGCGCATCACATCGGGATCAACATCGCCGACGCCTGAGCCATCCACGAAGATGTAATTCGCCGGGACGCGCACATTTAGCACCCGCATCTGGTTTTCGGCAAACTCGACCACCTGCCCGTTGAGAATGATTGCGATGTTTTCCTGCGGGATCCCAACCGTATTCGCAAGCTTTTGATGCTGCTTGAGCTGGCGCAGTTCCCCATGGATCGGGATGAAGTATTTGGGCCGCAGCAGGTGGATGAGAAGCTTCATCTCTTCCTGGCTGGCGTGGCCGGATACGTGAACCGGAGCAATGCTCTCGTAAATTACGTCCGCGCCACGCTCAAACAGGCGGTTGATCGTGCGGTAAACATTCTCTTCATTGCCCGGGATCGGGTGCGACGACAGCACCACAGTATCGCCTTCCTGAAGGTCAAACAGGCGGTTCGTACCGACCGAAAGCCGGCCCATAATCGACGTCGGCTCGCCCTGGGACCCGGTGCACATGATCACCACCTCGTCATCGGGCAGGCTTAACGCCTGGTCGATCGGGACCAGCAGGTTATCCGGAATTTCCAGGTATCCCAACTTGCGCGCCATTTTGGCGTTATCGATCATGCTGGTGCCGACAAAGGTAAGCTTGCGATTGTGACGCTGCGCGGCGTTTGCTACCTGCTGCATTCGCGAGACCAGCGACGCAAAGCTGGCAATGATAATTCTACCTTTTGCCTTCGCAAAAACATCTTCAAAGGCCGCATCCACAACCCGCTCAGAAGGCGTCCACCCGGGACGTTCTGCATTGGTCGAGTCGGCCATGAGAGCCAGCACGCCCCGGCGGGAAAACTCAGCCAGCTTGCTGTAATCGCTTGGCCAGTTATCGACCGGCGTGTGATCGAACTTATAATCGCCGGTATGAACAACCAGCCCGGCCGGGGTATCGATCCCCAGCCCAACCGCGTCCGGGATCGAATGGCAGACGTGGAACAATTCGACCTTAAACGGGCCAATCTGGACGGAATCGCCGGCCTGAACCGTATTCAATTCAGCCTTAGCCAGCATACCATTCCGGGCCAGCTTAACTTCCAGCAGACCGCGGGTTAGCGGTGTCGCGTATATTGGAGCTTGAATATGTTCCAGAACGTGATGGATGGCGCCAATATGATCCTCATGGCCATGGGTAATGACAATCCCACGGACCTGTAGCCTGCGCTCTTTCAAATAAGTGAGATCTGGGATGATGTAATCGATCCCCAACATGTCATTCTCGGGGAACATGAGGCCGGTATCGACGATGAGGATCTCGCCCCCATATTCGTACACCATCATGTTTCGCCCAACTTCCCCCAGACCCCCAAGGGGAATGATGCGTAATCTGTTCGAACTCATACTGTAATTACCTCAATCAAAAAATAAGTTCTATGCCAAATAATTCGTGTTTGCCTGAAAGGGGAAAAACAAACAATGCTTGCCTGCCCCATCTATTCATTTATTATCCGGTCGAGCTGCTTTATCCGATCGGCGCGATCGAGCCCGGCTCCGGTTTATAAAAAAATACCCTGGCAAGGTTAGCAGCCAGGGAAACAGCGCCTTTCATCCAAAAGAGAAATCCTTCTCTCAGGGCCAGCAGATTCCTGGCTGAATGTACTTACCATTCATGGGATTTTAACATAAGAAAGACCGGTTGTCAAAGTGACGCCTAAACTTAAAAAGCGCAGCGAAGGCATCCCGCGAAAGCAGGGGGACCCTTCGCTGCGCACAAGATGGCCAATCGATCTAGGCCAGCGCGCGGCCGAACAGGTGCTCGCGGATCTGGAGCACCTGGCGGCGCAGTCGATCATCGCGCTCGATCATATCCGCCACTTTTTCACAGGCATACATCACCGTCGTATGATCGCGCCCGCCCAGCACTTCGCCAATCTGGGGCAGTGAAGCATTCACCTCTTCTCGCATCAGGTACATGGCTACCTGGCGAGGAAGGGCCACAGCTCGCGAACGACCCCGACCAACCAGTTCCTCTGGAGACAGGCCAAAGACCTCGGCGACCGCCCGGATGATCTGGGTTGGTTCCAGTGAGGTGCGCTGCGGAAGGAGATCCGCCAGCGCAATCTGGACCAGCTGGGTGGAAAGCGCCTGCCCGCTCAGGTCAGAAAAAGCCATCACACGGGTCAGTGCGCCTTCCAGTTCGCGGATATTGGACTGCACCAGGCGCGCAATCGTCTCGAGGATCTCAACCGGAACCTGCCGGCCAGCCCGCTCCGCTTTGGAGCGGAGAATGGCAATCCGCGTTTCCAGGTCTGGCGGTTGAATATCCGCAGTCAGGCCCCATTCAAAACGAGAGCGCAGGCGTTCTTCCAGGGTGACCATCGCTTTAGGCGGGCGGTCGGAGGAAATAACAATTTGTTTATCCTGGCCATGCAGCGTGTTGAAGGTGTGGAAAAATTCCTCCTGGGTCGATTCCTTGCCGGCAATAAACTGAATATCATCGATCAGCAGCACGCCAATGCGCCGGTAGCGCTCGCGGAATGCCGGGGTAGTGTGCGTACGGATGGCGTTAATCAGATCGTTGGTGAACTCTTCGGAGGAGACATACAGTACTTCCAGGCCCTGGCGCTGGGCGGCGTTGCCGATGGCGTGTAAAAGGTGGGTTTTGCCCAATCCAACCCCTCCGTAAAGGAAGAGCGGATTATAAGCCCGGGCCGGATTTTCGGCCACTGCCATGCAGGCCGCGTGGGCCAGGCGGTTGCTGGCGCCCACCACAAAATTGTCAAACGTGTAGCGCGAGTTAATCGTCGTACTGACGCGCGGCAAGGAATCATAAACTGACTCCTCATCCTTTATCTCCTGGCGCGCCGCCGCTTCATCGGCTAATTCATATTCTTTATGCCAGACGACGAATTTTACGCTCTGTGGCCGGCCCATGATACCGGTCAACAAACGGTTGACCGTGCTGGAAAGGCGGCTCTCCAGCCAGTCGCGGGCATACGCGTTTTGGACACCCACCGTAAGCTGCTCATCCGTATGAGATATCAACTCGGCGCTGCGCACCCAGGTATCATAAGCAGCTTTGGACATTTCCATCTGAAGCTGTCCCAGCGTAGCCTGCCAGGCCTGTTGTGAGTTCATTGAGACTTTCCTCCTGGGCACGGATTTTTCGAAGCATCAAGCAAAAGAGGATACGAATCCGCTGCAAGAACCCTGCAGCGGATGGTATTTTATTCCTATAAAGATGCCGAATAGTGCTATTGGTTCACGATCTAAAGGCGGAGCAGGCTAAACAGCCTGAACGCTCTGACCTCCATTCTATCAAAAACCGGCGACTCTAACAAGATTTTAACCCAACGGTTGTCTAAAAATTCCCGATTCTTTAAGATTCCAAACCTTAAGAAATGAAGGATTTATGAACACAATTACTAAAACATAAATTCGTTTACCAAACAACTACAGGTCCTATTTATAGGGTTCGGGCAGGCCAGGCACCCCTATATTTAGTGCTTTACGCGTTTTTTACAACCCGACCCCAATATTTACGGGCCCTGTTTGAACGAAAGGGCGGTCTTTCAGTGATCGTGGTGCGTAGAGTCATGCGCATATTTTGGAGTCTCATCAGCCCTTAACTCGCGGGGACTTTTTCGCGTGCGATACTACCCGAATCTTTTAACATCAGGCGGGCAGCCCGGCGGCCAATTTCAACCGCGAAGTTCGTCCCGCGATCCCAGGGATAAACCTGGCTCATGCTGGCAAAGTACAGGCCGGGGAGAGGTGTCTGAATAGTAGGGATATTGCGGGAATGATTAACCAGCGGGATCGGCTGGGCATAAGTCGTGCGAGAGACCCACATCTTGTTCACCCAGGAAGGCTCAAAATTCGGGTTGAAACGCTGGATCGCAGGCAAAAAGCGTTCGAGCAGTTCCTCGTCGCTCAGGCGGAAGTACTCATGGGAGGGGTCCAGGTAATCGCCGCAGTAGACGATGTGCTCACCGCCAAAATACTCGGGAGAGAGGAAGTTGGTATGTTCCACCAGCGCCAGAAAGGGATAACCGGCCGACTTCGGAATATTGAACCAATAATAGCCTTCCTGAGAAAGCTGGTGTTTTAGCGCCAGGACCATCACCACGGCGCCCATGCTCTTTAAGCCCAGCAGCCCGGAAAGGTAATTTTCAGGCAGGCCGGGCGCCAGGCGGGCCAGCAGAGCCGGCGAACTGGTCACCAAACAGCGCTCGAAGGAACGTGGACCATCCGGCAGGTCAAGGCGCAGCCCCCCCTGTGGCAGAGCGGTGACCTGATCAACCGGGCTGGAAAGGTGGATCTTCACACCCATTTCCCGCAGGCGAGCCGCAAAACGGTCGCAGAAGGCCTGGAAGCCGCCTTTGAAAGTGCCCAGGCGGGTAGTACGAACCTTGAGACGGGCCCACATCCAGGCCATGTTGACTTCGTTCATATGCTCGCCGAATTTGCCGGCCATCAGCGGGGCGAACATCGCCTGGTAGAGCCGTTCTCCATACCAGCGGCGCATCCAAGTCACAGCCGTGTGTTTTTCAAGCGATCGCCAGCTGGCCAGGTAGCGCAGGTAGGCCGTCACCAGCCCAAAACGGATCATGCCAAAGAGATCGTAACCGGGAAAGGTCAGCGCCGCCAGGGGTGAATCAAGCGGGTAGAACTTCCCGGCATGATAAGCAACCGTCTTAGGGCGTGGAAAGACTACCTCGTCGCTCCATCCCAGTTCGGCAATCAGCCCGAGCATGTGCCGGTCGGACTGGAACCAGTGATGGTAATACCGCTCGACCGACCACTCCCAGGCCGGATCTTCGATTCCGGAAGCCAATCCGCCCACGTACCCGGCCGACTCAAAAATTTCCACCTGGTGACCGGCGCGGCATAAGTCGTAGGCCGCCGCCATCCCACCCACACCTGCGCCAATGATCGCAATTTTGCTCATGGAGAGGGCTCCTGTTCCGCGCGCAGCTTCTGAAGATCTTTACCCCAGCGCAGCGGCTGGCGGAAGTAGTAATATGCACCCAGGATCGTGATTGGCAACCACAGTGCCACATGCAGGACAATCGTATAGCTGGCGGCAATCTCGCGCGCAACGTTGTAAGCCACCAGGACGGCGATCCCAAAGGCATCGAAGGTGCCCACATACCCGGGCCCGGAAGGGAGGGTCGTGGCCAGGTTGACAATGCCATTCATCAGCATCAGCGCGAAAAAACTGACATGAAAAGGGAACGCGTACATGACAAACCAGTACTTAGCGGTTTCTAGCAGCCAGATGATGACGGTGGTAAAGAAAATCATCAGTGCGTCGAACGGAGAGCGCAGCGATTCGAGCCCTGATAAGAAGCGCATGGCCAGGTCGCGCGTCCTGCCCCGGAAATGTTCAGGCACCAGGCGGGCCAGGAGCACATCGACCATTTTTTCGGTCACGCGCGGGAACATCGCAGCCGCCATAAACACCACCAGCACGCCGACAAAGATCAGCGCGCCGATAATCGCCAGGCGTGGAATATCGACCCCTTCGACTACCCCGGTATCTTTTGTCAGGCGAGCCAGCTCGGGCAGGTTGAGGAACACGAACGCCAGCATCACCACCCCATCAAAAATGCGCTCGACGATAACCGTCGCCAGGGAGGCTGAAACCGGCACGCCTTCGCGCTGCTTGAGCACGGCGGCGCGTAAAACTTCGCCGGCCCGGGCCGGGAAGATATTATTGCCCATATAGCCGATGGTAACAATGGGAAACATGGTGCGGGTCGGGATTTTTTTGAGCGGGCGGAGCATATAATGCCAGCGCCAGGCGCGCACCCACACCCCAACAAAATATACCCCAATGCCGGGGATCAGCCACCAGTAGTTAGCCTCTTGCAGCGCCTGCCAGAACCCGGCCAGATCAAGGCCGCGCAGCGCAACGTAGAGAAAGACAGCGCTGATCAAGATGCCGAGCCACAACCGCCAGTTTTTCATATTGGCAATTCTACCATGGCCGGAAGGGCGGGCCGGCATGATATATTGCACAGGTTGGCTTTTATTTATTTTGAGAAAACCGTCAAAAATTTAGCACGGACGGGCTGTAATAGCAGCATACCCCGACACACAAGCTAACAAACCGGTTCCAATCCACAAGCCCGGTTGGCCCAGTGTGTCCAGCGCTGCCCCGCCCCACAGCGTCCCAAGCGCCCCACCCAGGGTGAAAGCCATGGTTGTGATCGACTGTAGCCGCGCCTGAAAGGCTTCCGCAGCCAGCAAGCGGACCCGGCTGGTGTTCCAGACCGCCTCAGAAAACAACAGGAACCCAATCGCGGCCAGCGGTACTGCGGCCAGCGCGCCGATTGGCAGGAGAATGAACATCCCCAGTCCCGCGGCGCAACCCAGCCCGTGTAGCGCATAGCGGCGGGTGGTCAAGGCGCCCTCACCACGCGATCCGGCGTATACTGCGCCCAGAAATGAACCGAGGCTTCCAGAAGCTCCCAACAATCCCAGGGTGGTGATGGTGCCGCCCTGGCGCTGAACCAGAGCGGCCAACAGGCTGAAAGTTGGAACAACAGCAACCGAGGTCAGGAAGGTCAGCAGCAGAGGAAACAACAGGGCCGGGCTGGCAGCTAGATAGACCACCCCTTCCCTCAGTCCCTTCAAGATTTTCCCACTCGAGGAACTGCCCGCAGGGATAGGTCCAAGCCGGCTCAGGTCCTTTATCTTCCAGAGCGAGCCGCTGGCGGCGAGGTAGCTGCAGGTATTCAGGAGAAAGGCGACCGGCAGCCCGACCGCGCCGATCAGCAAGCTGCCCAAAGCATTGATGACCAGAGTCATCAGCGTCTCGCTCATCGAGTTGATTGCCACTGCCGGGCGGACCAGTAGCTGCGGGACTGCCTGGGTGATGACCACCTTGTAGGCCGGGCGCGCCACCAGCCAGATACATCCTGCAAACACCGCCCAAGCATAGATATGCCCCGGAACGATGCGCCCGCTGAGCACCAGCATGCCTATCACCACCGAAACCGCCGCCCCGCCCAGCTGACTGGCGATCAAAAGCCGCCGGCGGTCCAGGCAGTCAGCCACCACCCCACCCAGGGGCATCAGCAGTTGAGGGATGGACGACAGCACCCCAATCCATCCCACCGCCATGGCCGAGGACTGCGTCAGCGAAGCCACTAGCCAGCCCTGGGCCAGTTCTTGCAGCCGGTCCCCGGCATACGAAGCCGCCATACCGGCCCATAACAGGCGAAAGGTGGGATGCTTCAGCGGCGCCAGCACGGAAGGCTTCATAGGCAAGCTACAAACACAATTTCTTCTTCAGCCGCAGAGTCTCCTCGTAGTAGGGCAGGCACCAGGTCATCCAATCTCCCCCACGATCGGCAAATTGCTCAATCGTAATACCCCACATCTGCTCGATGACCGGATAAGCAGCTTCATTGATAAGCCATACCATGCTTTCCCCAATGACAGCGCCAATGAGATAGCGCCAGAAGCTGCTCGCGCTGAAGCCAAAGCGCACCAGATCCGGGCTGCCGTGCCAACCGGCCGCTCCCAACCCTGCCAGATATCCTTCCAGCGCCTGCTCCACCAGCCAGTCGCCATCCGAGAAATGTCCCGACCCAAAACTTAATCCTGCGCCAATCAGTGGAGACAGTTCAGTCCCCAACGCTCCAGGACCTGCAAACGACCAGTCAATCGCCGCCAGCCGGTCCTCACCATCTACTTGCTCGGAAAACAAGTTGTTGTGAAAAGCATCCTGATGGCAAAACACTTGCGGCAATCGGTCCAATGCATCCAGGATCTCCTGCCGCTGATCCCAGGCTTGCAGAACCAGGCTGGCGGACACCTGCCCCAAACAACGCTTCAAGATCGGATGATCGGCTGACTTCGAAAAAAGCTCTATGTCCGGCGCGGCTTCCTCAACATAGGCTCGCAGCCAGTTGCGGGGAATGCATTCCGCCTCCGGGATCGGCCTGCCACCCAGATAAGTTCCGTTGAAGCGCCCCAGGCATCGCGCCGCCGTGTGGTAGTAATCCAGCGGCCAGCCCTGAGAGAGCCCAATTAAGTGGAATTCGTCTTGCAGATCTTCGAGGAAAAGCTGGAAGCTATCTGGGCGCTCGATGATGTTATAACAACGGGGCGCCCTGAGCCCGGTGGGTAAATCATCCAGAATTCCAGATTGATAGTAATAGGGTTCGCGGCCCCAGAAGTGCGCAGCCTGTGGGTCAGAAACATTTCCAGGCCCGCGGGTGATCGTCTTTAGAATCAGGCTCCAGGGAACCGGCTGCCCATCTGCTTCCCCTACCCCTGAGATACGCTGGATGCTCGAGCCGATCTCTGCGCCGCCTTTAATTTCCTGAGCCTGATACCCTTCCAGGCGCAAATCCTCTCGCCCACAGGCCTTGCGCGCCAGTTGTGGCAGCAGCTCCTCATCAAACTGATCTATCGGAACACCACCAAATTCCATCATACTGCTCTCTCAACGCACAGTCTGATGAGTCCACCTGGCGCTTGCCGTACGAATACCAGTATGTGGCAAAATCCGGGGGTGAATTTTTGTGAGCTATATTATTAAGCGATAAGGGTACGCGGGGTTACAAGTTGATGACCAGGGACAAAATCATCGAAAGAATTAATAACCCCGAAAAAGTGACCAGGATAATTTGATTCCGGCGTACCTGGCGCTGGTGAGCCTCCATCATCGCCTTTTTCTGCCGTAACTGTTTTTCTTGACTTGCCATATCTTTCCGAACCTCCAAAAAAACCATGCAAAGCAAAAGAATGCCTGTATTTTACCGCAAAAGTCACCTATGATTTGTTTTGATGAAATTAGTTTTTGCGAGCCACGTGAAACAACTTAACAATAAGAATCACTCCAACTGAGTTTTCAACATCTCGGCGTCTGCCTGGGTGATGCCTTTCACCGCCGTCAGGTCCTCCAGGCTGGCCGCTTTAATCGCCTCGATCGAGCCAAAGTGAGTCAGCAGGCGGCGCCGTTTTACCGGACCAATTCCTGGGACGGCATCCAGGGTAGAAGCCAGCCCGGCCTTCGTGCGCCGGTTGCGGTGCGCCGTGATGGCAAAACGATGGGCTTCGTCGCGAATGCGCTGCAGCAGATACAGGCCCTGTGAATGCCGCGGCAGCAGCAGCGACTGGCTCTTCCAGGGAGTAAACAGTTCCTCCTGCTGCTTGGCCAGCCCGGCCACCGGCACCCGCCCAATCAAATCAAAGCGCTCCAGCACAGCCACAGCCCGGCTGAGCTGGCCCTTGCCGCCGTCGACAATCAACAGGTCGGGTAAGAGGGCAAACGATTCGTCCACTTTCGCGCCGACCGTCTCGCGCTCTTCCTGGGCTGCTTTCCAACGCCGGAAACGGCGGGTCAGCACTTCCTCCATACTGGCAAAGTCATCCGGGCCTTCCACAGACTGGATGTTGAACCGCCGGTAAAGGCGTTTGGCAGGCACGCCCTGCTCAAAAACAACCATGCTGCCCACTGCTGCGGTGCCCTGGGTATTGGAAATGTCATAACACTCGATGCGGTTGGGTGGCTCTGCCAGGTCCAGCGCCTGCTGCAATTCAGCCAGCGCAGCGCTCTGTTTGTTCGTATCAGACTCCCACTGGGCTCGCAGCGCGCTGAGGGTCTCGACCGCGTTCTCAGCCGCCATCCGGACCAGTTCCTCACCCGTACTGCCCTGGTGGGGAACGACCAGCTCCACTTTTTGGCCGCCGCGGCGGGTGTTCAACCACTGCTGAATGATCTTCGCCTCGGCCACTTCGTTTGGCAAAAGCACCTGGGGCGGGACCTGGGCCGACTCGGCGTAGAACTGCTTGAGGAACTCGGTCACCACCTCCTGGTCGGCGGTATCCTCAGCGCCCTCCAGGATAAAGTACTCCCGGCCAATGAGCTTGCCGCTGCGGATGAAGAAAATTTGCACGCAGGCTTCTCCATCGGTGCGCGCCATGGCGATCACGTCCGAGTCAATCCTGTCCGGAGAAATGACGCGCTGGCGCTCGACCACGCGCTCGATCGCCTGGATCTGGTCGCGGATTGCCGCGGCGCGCTCGAACTTGAGATCCTCCGCGGCCGCTTCCATATCGATTTGCAAGCGGGCGATGATCGCATCGGTCTTGCCTTCCAGAAAACGGCACAGATCGTCGATCATCTGGCGGTAATCGGCCTGGTTGATCGCACCGATACAGGGCGCGGTGCACAGCTTGATATCATAATACAGGCAGGCGCGGGCGTCCCGCCCGGTGATCTCTCGATCGCAGGTCAGGTAAGGGAAAATCCGGCGCAGCACATCCAGAGTCTGGTGTACCGCCCACACGCTGGTATAGGGCCCAAAATAACGCGAACCGTCCTTCACCATCTGCCGGGTTACAGTGACTTTTGGGAAGGGATCGTTCCAGTGGACCTTAATGTAGGGATAGCGCTTGTCATCTTTCAGGCGGATATTGTAGCGAGGGCGGTGTTTCTTGATCAGGTTCATCTCGAGGATGAGCGCTTCGAGCTCCGAATCCACCACGATCCACTCGATATCGGCGATATTGCGAACGAGCTGGCGCGTTTTATGGTCCTGGTCGTGGCCCGCGTGGAAATACGAGCGCACCCGGTTGCGCAGGCTGATGGCCTTGCCGATATAGATGATCTCCCCGCCGGCGTTCTTCATAATGTAGCAACCCGGGCGCGCAGGCAGCGTATCCAGGATTCCTTGCAGGTGATCGGAGACCATCATCATAACTTAAATTCTATCATACGCGCTCTGAGCGGGCCGGCGGACTTTTATTCCAGGCACATCGCGCAGCCATCACCGCGCGGGTCGCTCCCGGCCCACAGCACGCCGCTCGCCACATCGCGATAGATAATCTGTCCGCGGCCAAACATGGTGCGCCCCAACCCCGTCACCGGGCGGATGGCATGCCCCAGGTCGGCCAGGGCCGACATGCTGCCGAGCGGGATCCCTTCTTCCAGCGCGACCTCGCCCGTTTCCAGTTCGGGCGTGATCATAAAGCGCGGACGGTCGAGCGCAGCCTGGGGATCGAGCCGGTCATCCGCCAGGCCAATCACCACCTGCACATGCCCCTGCGGCTGCATGAAGCCTCCCATCACGCCAAAACAGGCAAAGAGCGATTCATCGGCGGCGCGAGTAGCCAGGGCCGGGATAATGGTATGGTACGGGCGTTTGCCCGGCTCGAGTACATTCGGGTGCCCGGGCTCCAGCTGGAAGCCAAGCCCGCGGTTCTGCAGGCTGAAGCCCCACCCGCGCGGCACAATCCCCGTACCAAACCCCATGTAATTGCTGTTGATGAAAGAACAGGCATTCCCCTCGCTATCCACGACGCTGAAATAAACTGTGTCGCTGGTGGAGGGCGGCACGCCGTGCGCCAGGCGGCGGTTGGCCTTTTTCCGGTCAATCGCCTGCCTGCGTTCAGCCGCATAGGAAGAACTGAGAAGATCCTTGAGCGGGGCCGGGCGGAAGGCCGGATCGGCCACGTAGTAGAAGGCGTCGGCAAAAGCCAGGCGCATCGCCTCAATCTCCAGGTGCAGACGCTCGGGCGAAAGCGGCGGCAGCCCGGCCAGGTCCAGCCCGTTCAGCAGATTGAGCGCCAGCAGCGCGGCCAGGCCCTGCCCGTTGGGCGGGCATTCCCAGATATGTAAATCGCGATAAGCCACCCGGATCGGCTCTTCCCAGGTGCTGTGATGGGCAGCCAGGTCCGCCTGCGCCAGGCAGCCGCCGGCTTCTTGAACGATGGCGGAGATTGCCTCGGCGGGCGAGCCTTCATAAAATGCTTTTTTACCGCCCTGGGCGATCAAATCGAAGGAGCGCGCCAGGCCGGGGTTGCGAAAAATCTCCCCGGCGCGCGGGGCGCGGCCATCGACCGTCAATTCAGTGCCGTTGACAGCCTCTGCCAGCTGGCGCTCGGCTGCACGAGCCCAGTAGTAAGCGGTCACCGGCGCGACGGGGAACCCCTCTGCCGCCAGCCGGTGAGCCGGGGCGAGTACTTCGGCCATGGGCAGCCTGCCAAACCGCTCCACCAGGTCGCACCAGGCCGCGCATGCACCCGGCACAGTAATGGTGTAGGGATGGAAAGCCGGCAGGCCGCCCCCGAATCCCTCACGCCGGATCCGCTCCAGGGTCAGGGACTGGGGCGCGCGGCCCGAGCCGTTGAGCGCATAGATCCGGCGGGTTGAGGCTTCATAGTACAGGGCAAAGGCGTCGCCACCCAGGCCGGTGCTGGTAGGCTCGGTTACGTTCATCGCCGCAGCCGTGGCGACAGCGGCATCGGCGGCATTCCCACCGGCCTGCAGGACTTTCAAGCCGGCCGAAACAGCCAGGGGCTGGGTGGCAGCTACCATCCCACCCCGGCCCAGGACGGGCGAACGGCGTGAAGAGAATTGAAAATCGGGTGGGTTCATTGTCTCATTTCTCCGCAACGATATAGATACGCGATTCTGCCTCTGGGTCGGCAGCCGGGGTGGAAAAATCTTCACTGCGGGTAAAACGCATACTGCGAAATCCGGCCTCCAGCAGCGCTTGCCTGACCATTTCAAGATCAAACGCGGTATTGTAGGCCGTTTCTTCAAATCGCTCATAGAGCCCATCCTGAGCGGGCAGGAAGCCAGAAATGCGCGTATATCCCCGGCGAGTCTCTTCGTCGAACAGGCTGCGGGTGATAAGCATCATTTCGGGCGTGTCGCTGACCGAGATCCCGGTCCAGCGGCGCAGTCCATAGAGCGTATTGAGATCAAAGATAAACAATCCGCCGTCTTCCAGGACCGGATAAACGGAGCAAAAGCACCCGCGCAGCGCTGCCACATCAGGCAGGTGGTTGAGCGCATCAAAGGTCGACACGACCAACCCAAAACGCTCATCCATGTGAAAATGGGCCGCGTCACCCCGGACAAAGCGAGCCTGCCCGGCCACGATATAAGGCGCGGCGTTGGCCCGGGCGTAAGCCAGCATACTTTCGGAGAGATCGAGCCCGGTAACCTGGTAGCCATGGTCCAGAAAGTGCACAGCCAGCTGACCGGTGCCGCAGCACAGGTCAAGCAGCCGCTGGTTTTCCCGGCCCAGCGCAGTGGACTCGTAATAAGCCAGCAGGCGAGGAGCAACCTGCGCGGCAAAAGCCGTCCAGCGCAGATTATAGACCCGGGCGAAAGAGGCGCTGTACCCCTGCACGGTCAGGCATCCACTTCCAACCCGCTGCCAGCCAATACCTCACCGATCACCCAGGCCGGCTGGTCGATCGCCCGGGCGCGCGCGAGGAAAGCATCCACCTCGCCAGCCGGCACAGACAGGAGCAGCCCACCGCTGGTCTGCGGGTCAAACAGCATCATCTGCTCGGTTTCTCCAACCGCCTCGGTGAAGCGGATCGAGGAGCCAAAGAAAAGCGCATTATCTGCCGCGCCGCCAGGGAAGGTCCACTGGTCGGCGTAACGGCGCGCGCAGCTCACAAAAGGCACCTGCGTGAACGACAGGCGAAAACGAGCGGAGGATGCCTGCGCCATTTCCAATGCATGACCCAGGAGCGAGAAACCGGTGATGTCAGTGGCAGCGCGCAGGCCGAACTCATTGGCCAGGCGCGCCGCATCACGGTTGAGGCGTTTCATCCAGGCCACGACCTCAGCGATGTCCTCTGGCGCAGCCATCTCGCGCTTGAGCGCGGTGGTCGTCACCCCAAAGCCCAGCGGCTTGGTCAGCACCAGCCTGTCTCCAGGGCGAGCGCCGCCCTTGGTGAGCGTCCTGGCCGGATTGACAAACCCAACCACAACCAGGCCAAACTTTGGTTCTTTGTCCTGGATGGTATGCCCGCCGGCAATCACCACCCCGGCTTCGCGGGACTTTTCCGCGCCGCCGCGAATGATTTCCCGCGACAGATCAGCCGGTAAATCAGGCGGCAGCGCAGCAATGTTGAGCGCCAGGAACGGCTGGCCACCCATGGCATAGACATCTGACAGGCTGTTGGCCGCCGCAATTGCCCCGTAATCGTAGGGGTCATCGACCACCGGCGTGAAGAAATCGGTAGTCAGGACCAGGGCTAGGTTCTCATCCAGGCGCCAGACAGACGCATCATCAGGCGAATCGAGTCCAATGAGCAGGTCAGGGTAATCCTGGTTGTTGAAGATATCTTTGACCGGGCGCAGCACGTGCGCCAGCGCTTCCGCGCTCAATTTGGATGCTCAGCCAGAGCAGTTCGACAGGCTGGTCAGCCGGATTTGTTTCCCGGAGCGTACTGGTTCGGCGTGGCTCATAAATGACTCCTGGGGTGAATTATATCCCAAAACGAAAGGTGCCGGTTCCGCCAGAGCGTGCAAAAAGATTACCCGCATCTGGCTGACCTGTGGTAGGATGGCAGGTATGGCAATTGGCACCGGAATCCTCACCGAACTGCGCCTCGAACCGGCCGGTTTCAGCGGAAAGATCACCTGCCAGCCGGCGCTGCGACCGGCGCCCGGGCAGTATCTCGCTGCCAGCGGCCCAGACCCCAACGAACCGCTGCCAGCCAACCTGTTCCCAAGCCATTTGGAAGCCGATGGGCTGCGCGTGGCCGCGCCCCTGCCGGGCAGTTGGTCCGCCGGGATGACCCTTAACCTGCGCGGGCCGCTGGGGCACGGCTTCCATATGCCAGGAACCGCCCGGCGGGTGGCACTGGCCGGCCTGGCCGGAAGCTCTGCTCGCCTGATGCCGCTGGCCCAGCAGGCGCTTTCCCACCAGGCAGCAGTGACTCTATACGCGGCGGAAGCCCCGGCCGGCCTGCCGGATGATGTGGAGGTGCTGCCGCTGGATCTGCTGCCCGAGGCGCTCCAATGGGCCGATTTCCTGGCGCTGGATGTTTCTCGCCCGGCCCTGGTGGATCTGCGCTCCCGGCTGGGGCTGCCTCCATTTCGCCGCCCGGCCTGCATTATCCAGGTGCTGGTCGCCACCGCCATGCCTTGCAGCGGGCTGGGCGAATGCGGTGTGTGTGCTGTCCCGGGCCGCGGCGGCTGGCTGCTGGCCTGTTCGGATGGACCGGTGTTTGACTTCAACCAGATAGAGGAAGGATAAATGAGCCCAAGCCTGGATGTTTTAGCGTTTTTTGCCCACCCAGATGATGAAACCATGCTGTGCGGTGGTACGCTGGCCCTGCTGACCCGCCTGGGCGCCCGGGTGCATATTTTAATCGCAACGCGTGGCGAAGGCGGCGAAATGGGCGAACCGCCGCTGTGCAAGCGCGAGCAGTTGGGCCTGTTCCGGGCAAACGAGCTGCGCTGCGCCGCGCGCGCCCTGGGCGCAGCCAGCCTGTCGATGATGGACTTTACCGACCCCTTGATTGGGCCAGGAGACCAATTGTTCCCTTTCACCGAAGACATCGATACGCTGACTGCCCAGGTTGTTGAAGCCATCCGCTTCCGGCAGGCCAGCGTCCTCCTGGCGCATGGCATCAACGGCGAATACGGGCACCCTGCCCACGTGCTGGCCTATCAGGCAGCCCGGATGGCTGTCGATGCGCTAGAAAATGAGGCGCCGCTTTTCTATACCGTGCAGGGCGCCTTTCCAGGCCACCCACACCCGCGCCTGGCGAACGCCGATGCGCCCGCCCACCTGGTGCTGGACGTTCAAACGGTGCTGGCGCAAAAAACCGCCGCGGCCCTGTGCCACCGCACGCAGCATGCCCTGTTCGTCCGGCGCCGTTCACAGGAACTGCAACGAACCGTAACCGTCCCTGAGGTAATCCAGCCGGTCGAAAGCCTGCACCGCGCCTGGCCGCCGGTCGAAGGCGGCCGGTTAGAGGATCAATTGGCAGACCTGCTGCGGAGCAGCGGGCACGCCTCCCCGCCGGAAGCCGGGTAAGCAATGTATCGCCAGGATCTTTACCTGGATTCGCCCTGGATGAACGCGGCCGGCACGCTCGGCTACCTGCCTCCTGCGCGCTGGCCGGTGGCCGGGTTTAATGCGAAAACCATGGGCGCCTTTGTCACCAACCCGGTCAGCCTGGGTGCGCGGACGCCGGCGGCCGAGCGCTGCCTGTTGCCCTACCCGGGTGGGGCGTTGATCCACAGCGGGCTGCCGAACCCCGGGTTAAGCCGCGTGTTGCGCCGGTATGCTGCACGCTGGGCGCAAG
This sequence comes from uncultured Anaerolineaceae bacterium, assembly GCA_964490575.1. Lineage (GTDB taxonomy): Bacteria > Chloroflexota > Anaerolineae > Anaerolineales > Anaerolineaceae > DSYU01. Next base: position 19,600 of record CAZBDC010000031.1, read on the forward strand.
CCAGCCTGCCGGTCTGGGTCCACCTGGTGGGCGCCAGCCCAGACGAAATAAACCAGATGGTCCGCCGCCTGGAAGGTTGTGAGGGGATTCTGGCGTTGGAAATCGGCATCTCTCCCGACGTGCAGGGCGAGCAGGCGCTGGCCTTTGTTGAGGCGGCTTACGGCGAGCTACCGCTGATTGTTCAAATCCCATTGAACAGGGCCAGCGAAGAGTGGGTAAAGGACCTCCCTAATCTGGGGGCCAGCGCGGTCTGCCTGGGTGCGCCGCGCGGGATGCTGCCAAACGACAGCGGGCGCCCGGTTGGCGGCCGGCTGTATGGGCCGGCACTCCTTCCCCTGGTCCTGGCGGGCGTGCGGTCCGCTCGTAGCCTGGGCATCCCGGTCATCGCCGGGGCAGGGATTTACCGGAAGCAAGACGCCCAGGCGCTGCTCGACGCAGGGGCCTGGGCGATCCAGCTGGACACGGTGCTGTGGCGAGGCTGGCTGGGCTAAAGGACCTGACCGTCTAAAACTCCATAAAAATAAAGCCAAGGCGGGTATTGGCTGCGTGCCAGAACACACCGGGGAGGATGCTGCGCGTCCGCAGGTAAAGGTACCCCCAGATCAAACCGGTGTAGCTGATGCGAAAAACACCTGCGAGCGCGTCCAACATGGGTCTCCCATTCGCCATGTCGATCGGCAGATGGATGGCATTGAAGATCAGCGCCGAAACAACCAGCGCATTGAGCGGATTAGCCAGGACTGCTTCTAACCGGCGCAGCAGCAGCCCGCGAAAGAGCAGTTCTTCTGGCAGTGCATTGACCAGAATACCAACACCGTACAAAACCAGAACCTGGACCAGCGGGGCGCGGGTCAGAACACCAGTCAGCAACCCAAACGCACCCGTGATGCCTACCAGCGTGGCTGCCAGTTTCCAATGCGGCCGACCCAATCCCATCGCCCGCCGGCCGTAACCCAGCAGCACAAAAACCAGCAGAGCCGGGAGCAGTTGCTTGATCGTACTGGAGATGGCCAGAAAAACATCCTGTTTTGCCCACTCAGGCAGGAACCTCAATTCCACCACCACCAGTCCAATGCTGCGAAAGAATCCGCGCACCCAACCCTGCCAGGGCTGAGCTGTCCACACCCCAAAATCGAACAGTTGCACGACCAGGAGCAGGACAAATAAACCCAGCGCCAGGGCAAGCTCCAGAGCCGGCCGTTTGACCGGCTCCGGTACAAGGGGCGCCTGGGTCTGGAGATGAATGATGACGGCATAGAACCCCACCAGCACAAGATTGATCAGCCCCAGAACCAAACCCATCCAGCCTTCTTGAAACAAGGCCAGCAGCAGGCCAACGATCAGCCAACCCACTAAGAGCGGCGTTTGCCAGAGTTTAATCCTGAAGAGAGTGAGGGTTTCCAAGAATCGAGCTTTCATCATTTATTCATCCTTCCCATGCTTTCTTAACGGCTCCCAGTTGGCCTTCCAGAGTAGAGCGGCCCCCAAAATCGTTGTCACAGCCATCTCCCAGATGCTTACCAGCGGCCCGAACCCAACCGAGCGCTCAAGTGCATCACGAACTTCATCATACGCAGAATGATAGACACTGGCAACCGCCAGGCTCTGGGTTGCCTTCCAGACATACGCAAACAGAGTCGCATTCATCATCGCCGGAATCAGGCTGACCAACATCGTCCCAGCGATCGAGAGCACCAGGTTCGTCTCCGCGCTCCCCACCTGCGCGCCAATCTTGAACAGAGCCGGGATGTGCCAGGCCCACCAGATGAAACCATGCAGCAGCAGCGCTTTCCGCAAGCTGTAACGGCGGGCGAGGCGCGGTAGAAGGTAAGCGCGCCAGCCGAACTCCTCACCGAATCCAGGAATGAGGGTCAGGACAAAACTGGTAAGAAAACTGCCCAAAATGGCCCCAGCCGATATCCCGGCAGGAGGCGTATGCAATCCCAAACCATATTCTAGCATCACTGGAGTTGCAAAAATAAACAGCGCCAACGCAAAAACTGCGGCGTAATGCTTTGGTTTGCCCCAACGCCAGCCAATGCCTTTGAAGCCATCTCGGAAGACATAGCGCCCGGCGATCAGCGTACCAACCGTGACCATCACCATCGACAGCGAGCTCAGCAGGTAACCGGTGGTAGGGGTATTGCCCCATAGGGCATAAGCGATCTGGAAAGGCCAGGAAAGCCCAAAGACAATCAAAAGATAGGTGGTCAGTGAGAAATGCCGTTGATCTTCAGCCTTCTGTTGGGTTGTAGTAGTTACGGTAGTGGCCATGGTATCGGTTTCCTTTTTATTGGTAAGTGGCGGGCAGGACAGTTTCGACCATCAAGCGGTGAAACAAGCTGGCTTCCTCCCAGATCATGCCATGCCCGGAATTTTCAAAGAAGATCAGTTCCTTCTTGGGCGCTTCTAGAAGATTGAAATATTCTTCAGGAATCTGGGGTGGGTTATTCATGTCATTGCGTCCCAGGACAATATAAATAGGCAGGTCAAAGCGCGTGGCATCGCGACGAAAATCCATTTCCTGGAGCTGCGGGTAGACCACGTTGAAGGTATTCATCAGCCCAAGCAAATTATTGATTCGATCGAGCCAGCCATACTCGGGCTGCCTGAGCATGAGCAGGAGGATATCGCCATCGCGTCGATAGGCCTCATCCTTGATATTGGGAACCTCGAAAACAGCATATTCGCGACCAAAGAGCGTGGCATACGGCCGAACCGGGTTGCCGCCGGTATAAGGAGGCCGGCCCTGCGCTTCCATTGTCTTTACAAAGGCCGTGTCGCCTGATTTACGAGCATGGGCCAGCACCAGATCATAGATGACCTGGTCGGTTTCCTGCACATCCACCATTTGCGCAGTACCAATATAGGCATAGAACAGGTCAGGCCGCGCCTGGGCTGCGCGAACGCCGATAATCGTGCCCCAGGAATGCCCAACCAGGTATATTTTCTCCTCGTCGAAGCGGTCGCGCAGTAATTCGGTCAATTCGATCATATCGGCGACATATTGGTCCACCGTCAGTTTAGATTTTGGGTTGAATGACGGGTAAGATTTTCCGCAGCCGCGCTGCTCCCAAATGACAACCACAAAATGCTTTTCCAACTCGCTGTTGAAACGAAGAACACGCGCTGCTTCGCTGGAGCCCGGCCCGCCGGAGAGAAAGAGCAGGACCGGTTTATGGATATCATGCCCGCGGATGATCAGCCACTGGTCGACACCGCCCAATTTAATTTTTTCCAATGTAGCAATGCTGCCTGGCAAGGGCCGGCTGTCCTCGCCCAGGATGGCAGGGGTATGCGCTGCCCACTGTGAACCAAGCACCAGCCCTGCCAGGAGCACAAGAATGACGAGCAAAAAGACCATTTGACCTCCAAACTTATCCAGCCAGGTAGCCCGGGTTTTCGAAAGCGCCATTCCTGCCAGGGTCGCTATCCCAACCAGAACCAATCCAACCATCAGGAGAGCCAGCCCTAACAGGATAACCAGTTCAACCTGGGCGGCTGTAGAGATTTCCAGCATCTGGTGCAGCAGGAGGAAATAAAAGACAACAATACACAAAGCAACGAGAGGCCCCATTAACCATTTTTTGGGGATAACTTGAGAGATGCTCATCGATCATTCCTTTCCTGGTCATTTTCCTGAGAGATGAGGTAACGCTGGACCGAAATCAGGCACAGGCCCAGGTCGCGAATGCGATCCAGGACGCCATGCAATGCGGCATGATCCATTACACCGCTGATGGTGGTATCGCCTTCCGGCGGGTAAGAGACAACCAAACCATCAAACCAGCGCAGCCAGCGTTCTTCTAACTGTCCTTCGATCCGAATTTGGTAGATAACAGAGCGTTCTCCAGAGGGCATCATATTCTCCTACCTATCGCGAAACACAGCATCCAATCCATGGCAACAGTGTATCGCTTGCCACAAGCCGTGTCCCCTATCTGGCGGTAGGTCTCCGGATAGGTTTAAAAGCAAGGGCCGGCTATATATTTTCATCGCCGGCCCCATTCATCGGTCATTGCCGGGCGTTACGGCACGAGCCCCAGTTCTCTGGCGTGGACAATGGCCCGCGACCGGTTATTCACCCCCAACTTCTGCAGGACATTGTGGACATGCCATTTCGCCGTGCCTACAGTAATTACCAGCTCTGCGGCAATTTCTTGATTGGATTTCCCGGCAGCAATCAGGCTGAGCACCCGGATTTCCTGCTCGCTAAGCGGTTCAGGCAGTAGCTCTGATGGGGTAGGTTTATGCCTGCCTGCAGGTTCATAGAATCGCAGGAGAGACTCGACAAACTCTGGCGCGGCATGGCGCGCCTTCGCCAGCAGATCCAGAACCGGCCCGCCTTCATCCAGGAAAATCCGAACATAACCCTCAGGAGCTGCCAGGTTCAAAGCGTTGCTCAACCAATCTACCGCAGCAGGCAGATCATGCCTGGCGTAATGGTACATCCCCAACAAAAGCATGACTTCAATGCAGGCTTGCGCCCGTCCCGCAGACGATGCCATTTCCAGCACCGGTTGCAAGATGCCAGGAACAGGATCCAGATCGCCGGTTGCCAGGAAGATGCGAGCCAGGGTTAGCTCTTCAAACTCACGCGCCGATTGTGTTCGAACGGGTTGGTATTTTGCAACCCACTGCAGCGCTTCTTGTTTCTGTCCAAGAAACAGGTGCAGGCGAGCAAGGTACGCCGAAAAGAGCAATTCCATGCGCGGAATCCCATACGCCCGCATTAACGCCTGGGCTTCCGTCATCGCTTTCAACGCACCATGGATGTCATTTTGGTAAGCATGCAGCCGGGCGAGCGAAACCAATCCGAATGCGACATCCTCAACCAGACCGCCCTGCCGTGAAAGCGCAATCCCATCCTCCAGGAACCTGCTGGCCGCCTGGAGATCATTCCGCTCCAGAGCAACCACGCCTAAAATCGTTCGGATGAGCCCAAGCGGAGCAATTCGCGCGTCGCGCGCCACTTCAAGTGCGGATTGGCAGGTTTGTACTGCCTGGCTAAAGTGAGCCTGTTTCATCTGCAACTGGGCAGCTGCGCCAAGTGCATTCACCACCAGGAACAGCACACCCGCTGCTCGCGCTTCCTGGCTGGACCTCATATAATTTTCAACCGCCAGGCCAGTCTGGGCCGCAACATCATACGCCAGCCCCAGGCTGTAAAATGCCCGCGCATGCGCCAGGTGATTTTCGGCTGGCAGCCGTGCCTGTGCCAATGTCGTCTGCTCGATCGCCCGCTCAAAATCACCGCGCGCGGAAGCAATTGCGCCACGATACAGCATCACCAGCGCATACATTTGCTCTACTCCGGGCGTTTTTGGCTCAGAATCCAGCGCGCGTTCAGCTTGGTCGATCCGCGCTTCGGACTGCTCCAGGCGACCCACCAGGTACAGGATCCGGGAGGCATGCAGGCTTAATTCTGGACGGTCTCCAAAAACCTCCTGAGGCAAGGACTCTAACCAGGATGAAAGAAGAGTCACGTTACCGCCAGACCAGGTATCACCCTTTTTCAAAGCTCGCTCGATCGCCCCTGCCGAAAAGTTCGGATCGCCACTGGCAAGCGCATAGTGCACCGCTTCTTCCACCAGTCCGCTGGCCTCATGCCAGGTGGAGGCTTTCTGGCAAAGGGCTGTTTCTTCAGACTTTGAAAGCAGGCTGCGCAGGTAATCCGAAAAAAGGTGGTGGTAGCGATACCAACGTCGCTCATCATCCAGCGGAATGATGAATAGATTGGATTGTTCCAGGTATTGAATCAGTGCCTGGCTGTCTTCCCTACCGGTCAGAGCACAGCAGGATTCAGCAGTGAAGCGATTAAGGACACTGGTTTTCGTCAAGAAGTCCCGAACGGCCTCTTCCTGCTGGCGAATAACCTCCTCTGCCAGGTAATCCAGTACATACCGGTGGCTGCCGCGAAAGGTCTCCACAAACGCGGCAGGGTCCGCCTGATGCTGAAGCGCAAGCGCTGCGAGGTGCAGCCCGGCAACCCACCCTTCCGTACGTTCCTCCAGAGAGCGCAACAGGTTCGCATCCAAGAAAGAACCCAGCGAACTGTCGAAAAACTGGTGAGCTTCTTCAGGGGTGAAGCGCAAAGTATTCGCCCGGATCTCAGTTAATTGCCCCCTGGCCCGTAAGCGCGCGACCGGCAGAGGCGGATCAGCGCGGGTAATAATGATTAGATGAACCCAGGCTGGCTGGTGATCGAGAAAATATTCGACAGCTTCGTGGATTTCTGGGTTATGGATAAGGTGATAATCATCCAATGCCATCAAGACCTGCACATCCAGCGACGACAGGTCGTTCAGCAACTGATCAAGCATAATCTGAACCGGCGGCAACTGCGGGTGGTTCAATAAAAGCTGGGCTTCATGGCCTAAAGATGGGACTGCTTGTTGAAAAGCTGCCAGCCAGTAGCGAGCAAAACGGGCCAAATCATTATCGGTTTGGTCAAGTGACAGCCAGGCGGTTTTTACCTTAGACTCACCATTGTCGGAACGACGGGTGAGCATCTGCAACCATTCACTGACCATCATCGTCTTTCCATAACCAGCTGGAGCGGAGATCAGGGTGAGTTTGCGCTGTTCCAGCAACCCGGCATTCAGCAGGTCAAAAAGACGCGGACGGGTAACGATGTTGGCCCGCAATGTTGGAAGGTGAAGTTTTGTGGCAAGTATTTGCATCATCCTTGCGAGCAATTATACCGGGGAACAATGCGCCGAAAGTTGGAAGCGATCGGTTGAGAAACCTACCCATAAACATAATCGCAACCTATCCTTCGATGGGTTGCGAAACACGCTATGACTGCTAGAATAAAACCGAAAAAGTTTAACGGAGCGTTGTGAATGGATAGCAGGCGTTCGAAATTAGCAAAAGTACTTCGAGGAACAGGCATCGTCATCGGCGTCCTGGCCGGGCTGCTATACATTGGCCTGCCGGCAGCCATGGGCATCGCGGCTGTGCTGCCCGCAAAAGCCGGTACGGGCAGCCTGCCGGCAGGTTTCAAAGACGTGACCCTGCACACGGCAGATGGCATACAGCTCGCAGGCTGGTACCATCCGCCGGTCAATGGCGCTGTGATCTTGCTCCTTCATGGGGCAGGCGGGTCTCGTGAAAGCATGCGCCCCCATGCCGAGATGCTGGTCAAGCATGGCTACGGCGTACTGGCGTTTGACCTGCGCGGGCATGGCCAGAGCCAGGGTAAAACCAACCGCCTTGGGTGGCAGGGAACGCCTGACGTTGGGGCAGCGGTAGCCTTCTTGAAGGAACAGGAAGGCATCGAGCGAATCGGCGGGGTTGGCAGTTCCATGGGCGGGGAAGTACTGCTCGGCGCGGCCGCTGAGTATCCAGAAATCCAGGCCATTGTGGCAGACGGAGCAACCCGGCGCTCCACCGTTGAGTACCTGGCGCTGGAGGCCAACCGGCCGCTGGTGCGCAATTTTACATCGCGCGTGATGTACGCCACCGTCCGGCTGCTGACCGGCGAGCAGCCGCCCAGCCCTCTGTTTGATTCGATGGTTCAATCAAAGTCGACCCGCTTCCTGTTGATCGCTGCCGGTCAAAACAAATTAGAAACCGAGTTCAACCAGTTGTTCGCCAAAACGCTGGGCAGCCGGGCTTCGCTTTGGATCGTTCCCGGAGCAACCCATACCGGCGCATTCAGCCTTAATCCGGCTACCTACGAACAGCGGGTAACCGAGTTCTTCCAGGCCGAGCTTTTGACAGGCAACCGCTAAAGCTCTAGCAAGATGGTGACCGGGCCATCATTCTCGATCTCAACCAGCATGTGCGCGCCAAATTCTCCGGTTTGGGTTGGAACGCCATACCCGGCCAGGAATTGGGCGAAGCGGTCGACCAGTGGGTGGGCCACGTCTGGCAGGGCAGCCTCGACGAAAGATGGCCGCCGTCCTTTGCGTGTATCGGCATATAGGGTAAACTGGGAAACAACAATGGCTGAGCCGCCTACATCCAGGATCGAAAGGTTCATTTTTCCCTGGGAATCCTCAAAAATGCGCAAGAAGGCCACCTTTTCCGCCAGGGCGCGGGCGTTCTCCTCCGTATCCTGGTGGCCGACGCCGAGCAAGATCACCAGGCCAGGGCCGCACTCCGCCACTCCGCGGCCCTCAACCGTCACACTGCCACGGCGGACACGTTGTAAAACAGCACGCATGCGCACACCTCCCAGAGAAAATCACCAGCACAGCCTGAACGATTTTACTCGAAAACCCAAACGAAGTCTGAAAAACTTATCGTGATAGACTGAATTGAAAACGCCAGCAACCTGAAAACCAGGAGAAGGAATGAGAATGGATGATCCAATCGGTGAAAAAGAATTCGGCCTCTTTCTAGGCGCGCTACGCTTTGCCGCCTTGAAACACAGCAGCCAGCGGCGTAAAGATTCGACCCGCGCCCCCTACATCAATCACCCCATCGCCGTCGCAGAGATCCTGTGGCGGGTAGGCGGCGTGCGGGATATCACGACCCTGGTCGCTGCTCTGCTGCACGACACCATCGAAGACACCGGCACGCAGCCAGAAGAAATCAGCGCACGGTTTGGCGAAGAAGTGCTCGCGCTGGTCATAGAAGTCACTGACGACAAGCGCCTGCCGAAGGCAAGGCGCAAAGAGCTGCAGATCGAAAATGCCCCGCATAAATCACCGCGCGCGCGGCAAATCAAGCTGGCCGACAAAATCAATAATATCCACGACATCAGCCACTACCCACCCACCGACTGGTCGTTGGCGCGCAGGCAGGAGTACCTGGCATGGACAAAACAAGTGATCGACGGGCTGCGAGGGCAGAATCCACAGTTAGAAGCGCTGTACGACGAGGTGCTGGCAGAGGGTGAAACACGGCTCGAACTGGAAGCGGGAGGAGAGACACCAGCCGGGCGATAATTTTCTCCCGAACAAAGAGACAAAACAGGTATTTCACGTGGAAAATAATTGACATCCTCTCTCCGCTATGCTACGATAATCTGGCGGTAGGGGCATCCTACCCAATCCCCAGTTTTCATCACCAATATGAAGGAGCAGTTTGTTATGGCAGAGCGGGAGACCGGTACCGTCAAATGGTTTAACGCGACGAAAGGCTTTGGTTTCATTACGCGCGATTCGGGTGGGGATGTGTTTGTCCACTACAGCGCGATTAATGCCCAGGGCTATCGTTCACTGATGGAAGGGCAGCGGGTAGAGTTTGCCCTGGTTGAAGGCAAGAAGGGACTGCAGGCTCAAGATGTAAGTGTAGTTTCCTAGTTCAAGGATTTTTCTTTTTTGGTGTGTGCGATGCGCATTTTTGCATCGCACACTTTTTTTCGAATGGATAAGATCATTACGGAGGATTTTTGACATGCGCCTTCTCATCATTGGCGGGACTCGATTTTTCGGCCGGGCGCTGGTGCGATCCGCCCTGGGCCAGGGCCATCAGGTTACGCTTTTTAACCGCGGAAAGAGCAACCCCGGCCTCTTTCCGGAGATTGAACGGCTGACCGGCGACCGGATGAACGGACTGGAAGCGCTGCGCGGCCGGGAATGGGATGCCGTCATCGACACCTGCGGATATGAGCCGGCCGCCGTGCGCCTCTCCGCCGGCCTGCTGGCTGAAGCGGTCCGGCGCTATGTTTTTATCTCATCGATCAGCGTTTATGCAGACATGAGCCAACCTGGAACCGACGAGCAGGCCCCGGTTGCCCGTCTGCCAGAGGGGACAAGCGAGGCATTCAACATCGAGTACTACGGCCCTTTAAAGGCGCTGTGCGAACAGGCTGCTGAACAGGCCATGCCAGGACGCGTCCTGACCATCCGGCCCGGGCTGATCGTCGGCGAATATGACCTCACCGACCGCTTCACCTACTGGCCCTGGCGGATCGCCCAGGGGGGCGACGTGCTGGCGCCCGGGCAGCCGGCCCATTTGACCCAATTCATCGACGTACGCGACCTGGCCGATTGGACCATCCACATGGTGGAACAGGAAGCCGCCGGGGTCTATAACGCGACCGGCCCAGGCTACCCGCTCACCATGGGCGCATTGCTGGAAACCTGCCAGGCAGTCAGCGGCAGCACAGCCAGGCTGCACTGGCTGCCGGAAGATTTTCTCCTGGCCAACGAGGTCCAGCCCTGGAGCGAGCTGCCCCTGTGGCTGCCAGAAAGCGAACCGGAATACGCCGGGATGGACCAGGTAGATATCCGAAAAGCAATCCGGGCCGGGCTGGCCTTCAGGCCCCTGGAGGATACGATCCGGTCTACCCTCGCCTGGGTAAACCAGCGCCCCGCGGATCACACGTGGCGGGCAGGGTTAGCGCGCGAGCGCGAAGCAGAACTGCTGGCCAGGTACCGCTCTGGCGAATAGATTGCCGGGTGATGTGGGATATAATTACCCAATAACTACTCTACCCAAACAAGTTTATAACATTCCAAAAAGGCCATAAGGGAATCATGGCAGACAAACCAAACCGCACCGTGAGGAGACTTACCTGGCTGCTGGTCGTCCTCTTTGTCCTCTTTGCTTTACCGGCCTGGGCAGCACAGGCAAGCCCGCCGTTCCCACGCACGCCCGAAATTCCTGTCCGCCCACCCACCCGTCCTGCCCCGACCCGCAGCCTGCCTGACCCGCAAACCACGCTGGAACTCGGCCTGCCACCGCTCAAAGCCGTTCTGATTGTTGGCCCAATCGATGGAGATTATGGAGCCTGGACAAATGAAGAAAAGGTAAACATGGACCTGGCCGCGAACGAGTTGAGCGCTCATGGTGTGACAGTTTATAAATTCTATGCCCCCAACAACGATTGGGGCCAGATTAAGGCAGCCGCAAAAGGAGCCCACTTCTTGATGTACCGGGGACACGGCGTCTACTGGAGCAGTATGCCTTATCCAATTGTAGGTGGGTTTTCCCTGAGCAGCGGCACCATCTCCAGCGACCAGATCCGCAGCGACCTGGCCCTGGCGCCCAACGCAATCGTCATGCTGTATGGATGTTTTACAGCCGGTTCATCCGGCGGCGACGAGATCAGCATCAGTCTGGATGAAGCTAAACGCCGGGTAGCCATGTACTCCGATCCTTTTCTAGATATCGGCGCGGCCGGTTATTACGCAGATTGGTTTGGCGACGCTTTCCAGATGTATATTCGCTACCTGTTTGGCGGGATGACTCAACGCGAGGCTTATGAGGCCTTTTACGATTATTCCAGCGACCTGGTATGGCGCGGGCTGCACCTGGACCATCCAGAGATGACCATGTACCTGGGTTGGGATTACTGGTATAACCCGCTGCCGCAGTACAACAACGCCTTTGCAGGCCTGCCGGACAAGACCCTGGCGCAGTTGTTTTCGGGCATGGAGGTCATGCAAAAAACGATCGCCTACCTGGCTGAAGGCGCTTTTCCGGTTCGCAGCTACCCGGTCAACATTGACATTGCTTCGCAGGTGACAACTGCCTGGATGGCCAGTTTGGAGCCGGCAGCCAGTTGGGCCAGCCTGTCGACCGGTTCAGGCTTCAGCGGAGAAGATTTATTTGTCTATCTCATGCCGCCTTCAGACATCGGAGCCTACGAGACTACGCTCACAATCACTGCCAGCGACCCCGCGGTACAGCCGCGCGCCATCAGCATCCCGGTTAAGATCATCGTGGTTGAGACGGTCACGTTCACGCACCTTCCGGTCGTGCAGCGTTAGCCAGGCTGCTTGCAAGCCTGCAATCGCAATCCAAACAGGTATAATCAAGCCAGGCGACAACCCATCTCTGAGCCTGGACAGGAACGCCGGACCATTGCTTCCCAGAGATGCCCGGCTGCGCCTCAATATCCCAAAAGCGGAGCCAGGATCCCAGGCAGATCGTTCCTGCTTACCACATTTTGGGACAAGTAACAGGGAGTGAAAGCGAATGGAAAGGACTGTCCCAAGCGCCACCTCGGAAGAAATTCAACTTTTTCGCAGCACCATCTACTCGCTGCTTCGCTCGACGACGGTCGTTCAGATCCGCACGCTGGAAGAAATCCACGCCGGGATGAATTCACTGCTCCACCCTGGCGCGCGCAACCCCAACCCAGACATTTCAGCCTTTATCTACAGCGCCCTGAGGCTGCCAGACTGCATGCCAGAGGTGCGCTCGATCATCCTGGGGTTAAACGAGCAGGTTTTCCAGCGCGGCGGCTATGCGGATATTGAAAGCTGGCAGCCGGTTCCTGCCCGCGCCCGGCGCCGGCGCTATCTTTTTGATGGCCACGGAACCCTGGCCTGTTATATCGCCAGCCGGTCGGATATCGAGGATGTCGTTCCGACCCTGACGGCCTACCAGATTGAATGGAACAAGATGCATCTCCTGCTGCAGGGCTGGCCTGCCGACCTGGCGCTGGAAACCGTTTTGACAGACCTGGCGATGTATACCCGCCTGAGCGAAACACTCAACCTGCCGGTCGAGGACCTGGACCGGCTGCGCACAATCTGGAAAGATGAGTTTATTCCCACCCTGAAACGCATGCGGCGGTACCGCCGGTCGATGGGCGTGCGCCTGCTGAGCGGCTCGCTCAGCCAGTACATGCGCGCCACCCACAGCTGGTGGGAAAATATCAGGCGCTGCTGCCCGGCGGTCGTCGAGCGCCCGCTGTACTTTGTTTCCAGCAATCCCCATAGCCTGGTTAACCTGCTGACCGGTTTTCCGCTCAAGTACGAAGCGGAACTGGTCGATTTTGTTCACCATACCGGCGACCTGGAGCTGCAGGCCGAGTGGCAGTACATCCAGACTCACCAGGTGCCTTCCAGCCGGGAGAACTTTTTATACTATGTAATGAAAAAATACCAGCAAACCACCCCCGGCCAGGCCCTGCTGCTCGAACAGGCGGCCTTTGAATCCGCTCATGGGGTCTCACGCGTGCCGAACGAGCATTCCTTTGACCTGGAAACCCAAATCATCGACCTGTCTCGCCTGGACCCGCAGGACATCGACCCGCGCCTGAAGCAAGGCAGGCTGGATTTCCTCGCGCGCAGCGATGCCATCATCCTCAACATCGATTATCCGCTTGGGCTGGCTGCCTTTAATATCCTCTCCAAAGTCGCCGAACAGTCCGCCAATGTGCTGGGGGTGTATGTGATGGGTAAATCTGCTTCGCTCAACGCGGTGCGCGGCGATGTGATCATTCCCAACGTGGTGCAGGACGAGCACTCGCACAACACCTATCTGTTTGAGAACTGCTTTACTGCCGGCGATGTGGCGCCCTACCTGACGTATGGCACTGTGCTGGATAACCAGAAGGCTATTTGTGTGCTGGGAACCTTCCTGCAGAACGCCCAGATTATGGATGTGTTTTTCCGCGAAGGATACGCCGACATCGAAATGGAAGCCGGGCCATTCCTATCGGCAGCCTATGAGATGTTCCGGCCCAAGCGCCACCCAGTCAATGAAATTGTCAACCTGTATGGGCTGCCATTCGACCTGGGCATCCTCCACTATGTATCCGACACACCCTTAAGCAAAGGCAAGAACCTGGGCGCAGGGACCCTGTCTTATTTCGGCATGGATTCAACGTACGCCGCTTCCCTGGCCATCGCCCGGCGGATCGTTGGGGTCGAGCGCGCCCGCATTCGAGACCGCGAAGCATAAAACCGGGAGCCGATCATGACTGACAATTTTGACATCCAACAAAAAACGCGCGAGCAGTACCGCAACGCGGGCAACCTGAACGCTCGCATTCGCCTCCACCAGCGCTTCAGCACCAATTCTTATGGGTGGTTCCGCTGGCTGGCTGACCGCCTGCTGGTTTTACCGCCCGGCGCGCGCATCCTGGAACTGGGCTGCGGCCCTGGTGCACTTTGGTCCAGCCAGTCCGGGCGAGTTCCACCTGGTTGGTCACTTTTTTTGAGCGACTACTCACCTGGCATGGTCGGCGAGGCGCGCCAAAATCTGGGACAAAATGGGCCATACTGCTATACCGTACTGGACGCCCAGCATATCCCCCTCCCTGATCAGGCCCTGGACGCGGTCATTGCCAATCACATGCTTTACCATGTCCCGGACCGGCCCAGGGCGCTGGCTGAGGTGCAGCGCGTGCTGCGTCCCGGCGGGTTGTTCTTCGCCGCCACCAACGGAGAAGGTCACCTGGCCGAACTGGATACGCTCATCGACCAGGCCACGGATGGAAAAGGCCCAGGCAGGGCGCAGACAATCCTCATGGCAGCTTTCAGCCTGGATAACGGCGCACAGCAGCTTTCGGCCTGGTTCGATCAGGTCCGGGTCGAAGAATATGAGGATGGGCTGGAAGTGACCGAAGTGCAGCCGCTCATCGATTACATCCGGTCGCTCATCCCAATTGGCGAGGGGCAAACCGAATGGCTGGGCGAACAGGAACGCAGGCTGGCCCAGTCGATCGAGCAAGAGATTGCAGCCCGGGGCGCCTATCACATTACGAAACGGACCGGGCTGTTTATTGCGCAGAAGGAATAAAAAAACCTCTCCAGGCGTACCGGAGAGGTAGGGGCCGTCCGATCATTTTCTCGGGCGGCCCCAGGATCGCGTTAATAAGTTCAAAACTACCAGGGCCGGCGACCACCGCCGCCGCCTGTTCCACCCCGCCGGTCGCCGCTATTGCCAAAGCGATCTCCACCGCCGCCAAAACCGCCCTGCCGGCGACCACCACCACCCCGGTCACCGCCGCCAAAGCCGCCGCCACCGCCACCGCCACGACGACCGCCTTCCTCGCGCGGGCGAGCTTCATTTACCTTGAGCGCGCGTCCCTTCATGGGCTTCCCGTTCAGGTTTGTGATTGCAGCCTGGCCCTCATCGTTGTTCGGCATCTCAACAAATGCAAATCCGCGCGACTGGCCTGTTTCGTGATCTTTGATAATCGAGACAGATGCAACCGTTCCGAAGGCACCGAACGCCTGCCGGATTTCGTCCTCACTTGCCGTGAACGGCAAATTCCCAACATAGATATTCATAACCGAAACCCTCTTCCCCGTTCTCGGGGAAAACAAAAATGTCCCATTACCCAGATTCACGGTCAATCTGTCCGGCAATCGGTCCTTGGTGCTGGCCGAAGTATGGCGTTTTTTGCCTGCGGCTGGCCAAACAAATTTACAAAGAACACCAGACCCCGAGAGACTTAGACCAGCCACCGGCGGTTTTCCCCCCAGTGGTTCCAATCTGTCAGCTTTGGGTGGATGCAATCAACAAAATAAGTTTATCACGGAATCTTAAAATGTAAATAGGTTTACTTTGCCAGACCAATCGCAGTGCGAACTTCTTCCATCGTCGCTTCTGCGATCTGGCGGGCGCGCCCGGCCCCATCATGCAAGACATCCCAGATGTAACCAGGAGCCTGGTCCAGCTCGGCCCGGCGAGCACGGAATGGCTCGAGGTGCGTGTTCATGTTCTTCGCCAGCAGCCGTTTGCAATCCACGCAGCCAATCCCAGCTTTACGGCACTCAACATTGATATTCGCCACCTCTTCCGAGGTTGAGAAAATTTTGTGCATGGAAAAGACGTTGCAAATATCCGGGTTTCCAGGATCCGTACGGCGCATGCGCTGCGGGTCGGTCACCATGCTCATGACTCGCTGGGTCGTTTCCTGGGGTGTGGCAGCCAGCTCGATGTGATTGTTAAGACTCTTGCTCATCTTTTGCTGCCCGTCAATGCCGATCACCTTGGGAACTTCGGTGACCTTCATGCCTGGCTCAATCAGGACATTGGTGTTGAACCGGTAATTAAAAGAGCGTACAGTTTCACGCGCGAACTCAATATGCGGCTGCTGATCAACGCCCACCGGGACAAGATCGGCTTTATAAAGGACGATGTCAGCCGCCATTAGCACAGGGTAGCCTACCAGCCCATAATTGACATTATTGGGGTTCTGGCGAACCTTCTCTTTGAATGTAGGCAGGTCGGTCAGTTTACCCAGTGGCGTGACCATCGACAGAACCATGTGAAGCTCGGTCACCTGGGGAACATGCGACTGCACAAAAACGACCGATTTTTGGGGATCGATCCCGGCAGCCAGCCAGTCGAGCGCCATTTCATAGGTATTATCGCTCAACTCGCGGGTCGTTTCCAGAGTCGTGAGGGCATGCAAGTCAACCACGCAGTAGATACAATCGTATTCTTCCTGGAGGGCCACATAATTGCGAATGGCGCC
The DNA here is from genome assembly GCA_964490575.1 of uncultured Anaerolineaceae bacterium. Classification (GTDB taxonomy): domain Bacteria; phylum Chloroflexota; class Anaerolineae; order Anaerolineales; family Anaerolineaceae; genus DSYU01. Next base: position 35,720 of record CAZBDC010000031.1, read on the forward strand.
CAGGTAATTGCCCAGGTGCTGCCTGCCGGTCGGGCGCGCGCCGGAAAAAACCCGGCCTTTCTTCTGATTCGTCATCTGGCGCTTTCCTTGTAAGAGATTTCGAAGGAGTTTCATCACTTCTGCCGGGCAGGGATGCGCCCGGTCTGAAGTGTTGTGGACAGTATGTTGCCATTTTCAGCAACTTCGAATTATAACACACCCACCGGCGCCAGATTTGAAGCCCAAGATCGCCACACCCACCGGGCGACTTCTGGTAGAATCCAGGCATGCTTCCCTCCCTTTTTCCGGCCGGTGTGCCAATCAGCAAGCGAATTTTTGACCTGATCATTGCCGTTCCTGGCCTGATCCTGCTCTCGCCGCTGCTGGGAATCGTCGCATTGATCCTGCGCATCAGCCAGGGCCGGCCGGTGGTATTCACCCAGCCGCGGGGCGGGTTGAACGGCAAGGTCTTCCATATCTATAAATTCCGCACCATGCGCGAAGCCTACGACGAACAGGGCCAGCCGCTGCCCGATGAGAAGCGGATTTCAAAACCTGGCCGGATCCTGCGCGCCACCAGCCTGGATGAACTGCCCGAGCTGATCAACGTCTTACGAGGCGAGATGAGCATTGTGGGACCGCGCCCATTGATGGCAAAATATCTCCAGCGCTATTCGCCCGAGCAAATGCGCCGGCACGAAGCAAACCCGGGCATCACCGGCTGGGCGCAGATCAACGGGCGCAACCTGCTGACCTGGGATGACCGTTTCCGCCTGGATATCTGGTATGTCGACCACTGGAGCCTGGGTCTGGACATCCGCATCCTGGTGCAGACGATCTTAAAAGTCATCCGGCGCGAAGGAATCAGCGAGCCAGGCCAGGCCACGATGACAGAATTTATGGGCAGTTCACCAGCCGGTGAACAGTAGCCACCCGCAGCCAGGAAGCGCCCCCTACTGCTGCGGCAGCGAAAACGGGTAAATCCGCCCGGCCGCAATCTCAGCAATCAGTTCTTCTACCAGGCGGACCCGGCCCTCGCCCAGGTTTGCCAGGTTTACATCCTGCAGGACCAGCGGCGCTTCCAGAACGGCGCCTCCCTCCCCGGCCAGCAGATTGGGCCACAGCTGGCGCAGCGGCTCCAGCGTATCAAAGCCTACCGTCGCCGCCCACTGCTCGCGCAGTTCCTCCGGCGGAGACTGGTCGCCTACCAGCAGCAGCCGACGGTTGAACTGATCACGCCCCTGCAGATAAGCATAGACTTCGGGCCGGGCCGCAGCTGCAGAAAGATAATACGCTTCAGCTTTCTGGCTGTCAAACAGGCCGGCGGCGGCGGCCTGCCACGCGGCGCCATCGCTGCCGGCCGGGAGCAGGGCCACCTGCGGGTAAACCATCCCCTGCGGCCAGCCAGGCGCGCAGACCCCACAATAATACCGGCCGCCATTAATATAGGCCTCTTGCAGGCCGGCGCCCAGAGGACCATCGGCTGGAAGCAGCCCGCCAGCGCGCCAGTCGGGCGTAAGTAACACCGAGATAAAGCCTGCCAGGAAAACCTGATTTTCAACGCGTTGGCGAATGACGCTCAGGTTGCCGGCGGCGAGCAGGTCGACCTGCGAAAACACGACGAACTGGGTCTGGGGCGCAGCGACAAGCAGTTCGAGCAGGTTCGGTAGCGCAGCCGGCAATACGACCACGCGTGTATCTGCGCTCAGGTCCGAAGATTGCAACCCATCCTGAACGATCAGTGCCAGCCCGGCCTGGCCGGCCATCTCTTCCAGCAGGGCCTGCCACGGCTGCGTCTCGCTGCCGGGCAGCGAGACCAGCAGTACCCTGCCCGGCTCAGGCGTGGCGGATGGGGCTGAAGTGG
>CAZBDC010000032.1:0-36273 GCA_964490575.1 uncultured Anaerolineaceae bacterium
ACACCCTATCCTACACTCTTTCCCTACACGACGCTCTTCCGATCTGACGCAGTCGCCTATACAAAACGATACAAGTATCAAAATAGTATGAAGGCCCTGGGACATCGGTGTAAAAAGCCAGCCAGGGGATTGTTGTGGGCAATCCCCTGGCTGGCTTGTCAAGCAAGGCGAAAGGCGATCTAGTGATCGACGGCCAGGTAAACGGAATACACTTCGTCGCGTACCTCGTAAAGCGGGATGAGGCGGATGTCGCGAGCCTGCCCGCGGGTGCGGTAATCGCCGCGCCAGTAATGCCACTCGCGTTCGTTATCGGGGACGAGGAATGAGCGAGGATTGGCGGGGTTGCCGCGCAGGCTGATCCCATCGATGGCGTAGTTGGGCCGGGCGACATGGCTGCCATCGCGACGGGTCTCAGCTTTGACCACCGGCCAACCAGGGTTAAGTGCGGCCAGCACAACCGGGCCGTCCATAAAGGCAACCAGGCCAGGATCGTCGGGCAGGGGCACGGATACAAGCGATTTTGGCAGGATGATGTGCAAGGTATCTGCCTGCCAGGTCCGGCGGATTTCCAGGTAGCTGGAAGGGGCGCCAGCGGTCTCCAAAACCTGCCCGTTAATCGTCACCTGCGGCGCGCCGCTCAACCACCAGGGCAGGCGCAATTGCAGGGTAAAATCGGCCGGTGCTTCACTGTGGACCTGGAGGGTATAGGCCATGCTTTCGGGGCGGTGGAGTTCCTGCCGTTGGGGATCAAATTCCAAGCGCAGGGAAACCGGGTGACCGTTACCGTTCCAGGCGATTTCAGCCGGGATGTATTGGGCCAGGATCAGTTTATCCTCTTGCGCATAGGCGATATGGTTGGCGTAAATAGTATGCGCCTGGACCAGCGAACCATGGCAACACCAGAAATCTTCGGTTTCTGATCCCCATACTTTCTGAGCGCCAGCGTGTAATGGCAGGAAATACGCGATCTGGCCGGTGTCGGGATGTTGCTGGGCCAGGATGCCGTTCCACAGGCCACGTTCCCAGTAATCAGCGTAGGCCGGGTCGCCGGTCCAGCGGTAGAGGTAGTCGGCCAGGCGCAGCATGTTGTAAACGGTACAGTGTTCCTGGGTGCGGAAGCCCAGCCGGGTAGATAGCGCGTGCGGGGGTGACCAGACTTCGCCATTGGTCTGCCCGCCGGTCACGTAATAACCGCGCTCGTTGACGCCCAACCGCCAGTAGCCTTCGACGATCTCACGCCAGCGCGAGTCGCCGGTGACCTCCCAGGCGCGAGCAGCGCCATGAATCTCTGGGATGGTGGTATTCATGTGCACGTTGGTCAGCACATCCTGGCCGCGGCGAAGAGGCTCAAACAGACGGCGGCGGTCGTAACGTTCAAGCAGTTCACGGTGCTCCCGCTCGCCGGTGAGTCCGTACAGGTTGGCCCATACTTCCAGCATTCCTCCGGTCTCAACATCGAGGATGTTGTCCATCTGTTCCTGGGTAAACTGGCCGGTCCAGCGGTGAAACCAGCGCGCCCAACGGGCCAGGATGTCGAGCGCTTGCTGGTTCTTGCCGAAAGCGTACATATCCCACAGGCCCATCAGCGTCTTATGCAGCGTATAGTGAGGGGCCCAGACGCGCTTGCCGCTGGCGACCCAGTCCAGGTAGTGGGGTGGGATTGAACCGGCCCACTCACCGTCGTTTTCCTGCTGGCAGCGGGCCAGCTCGCTGATGATGTGGTCGGCCTTGCCCTCAATTTCAAAATCGTTGTTGTTGGCGACCATCATAGCTGCCGCTGAGAGCCAGTGACCGAGAAAATGCCCGCGAAGCTGGCAGGTGGGTGACTCCCAGCCCCAATGGATGTTGCCTGGGTGGTGGGGCGGCGCCCACAGACCGGCTTCAAGGTAGTGGTTCTGGAGCAGGTTCTCGGTCTTGAGCGACAGCATATAGCGGCGATTTAGTTCGTAGCGTTCCTGGACCAAACCGGGCAGCAGCCTGACGCTGCCCGGGGAGAGCGGTATAAAGTTGTGGGTCACGTGTTCCTCCTCTGTCAACGGTGAGAAAGGATGGGGAATTTGCTTTGCCTAGCCCAGCTTAAAACTCACCGCCGCCACCGAAAGGGGTGGGAGCAGAACCTGCGCGCTGCCATCCTGGATGGTGATGCCCTGGAGCGGGCGGCTGACAACAGCGTCTGGTTTCTCATAGGTGTTCTTTGCATCGGGATGCGATCCGGTTACCACCTCGGCTGATTCGACCGCTGCAAGGCGCCCGCCTGGAAATTCTACCGAGACGGCTGCCTGCTCGTCCAGGCTGCGGTTGGTCAGGAAGACATGCAGCAGACCGTCGCCGAGGATGGCGCTGGTGTCGATGTCTTGGACGTAGCCGTACGAGGTGCTCTCGTAACCGGGGCCTTCGACGGCCGGGCGCAGCGCTATTCCGGAGCGGCGGACAGAATACATCACGAAGGGATAGTAAATTGATTGAAGGAGCAACTCGTCACCGCGAGTCAGGATGGGCGCGATGACGTTGACGATCTGGGCGATGTTGGCGATCTTGACCGAGTCTGCGTGGCGGATAAAACTGTTCAGGAAGCCGGCCGCAACCAGCGCATCTTCCAGGTTGTAATGCTCTTCGATCAGGTGCGGGGCAAACTGCCCACGCCCGTCTACGTGCTGCGCCTCGCGAGCCCGGTACCAGACGTTCCACTCGTCAAAGCACAGGGAATGGCGCTTTTTCGCGCGGCGGCGGGCCTGTACATAGCGGCAGGCTGCCTCCATGTCTTCAATCTGCTGGTCAATCGAGTTGGTCACAGCCAGGAAGTCAGGGGTGTCGCCCTTTTCATTGCCAACATAGCGGTGGAGGCTGATGTATTCGGCATATTGGCCGATGTATTCCAGCACCGTACGGTCCCATTCCATGTAGGAGGGCAGCCCGGTGGTGCAAGAGCCGGCTGCTACCAGCTCGATGCTGGGGTCGGTATCCTTCATCAGCTTGGCGGCTTGCTGGGCGCGGATGGCGTACTGGTCAGCCGGGACATGGCCAAGCTGCCAGGGCCCATCCATCTCGTTACCAAGACACCACAGCTTGACATGATAAGGCTCTGGGTGGCCATTGGCAGCGCGCAGGTTGGCATATTTTGTCCCTACCGGGCTGTTGCAGTACTCGACCCAGTTGCGGGCCTCTTCGGGTGTGCCGGTGCCCAGGTTGACCGTGATCATTGGCGTCCAATCCATCTGGCGGGCCATCTGGATATATTCATCGGTGCCAAACTGGTTGGGTTCCAGGCTTTGCCAGGCCAGCTCGCGGATGGGCGGGCGCTGGTCGCGGGGTCCGACGCCATCCAGCCAGTGATAACCGGAAGCAAAGTTGCCGCCCGGGTAGCGCATGGCGGTGTAACGCTGTTTGCGGAGTGCAGCCAGGACGTCCTGTCGAAAACCGTTCTCATCGGCATGGGCGGATTTTGGATCAAAAACACCCTCGTAAACGGCGCGGCCCATGTGCTCCAGAAATCCGCCGAATATTCGCTCATCGACCGGGGCGATAGTGTAAGTGGGGTGGTAGATTACCCGGGTTTTTTTCATGCTGAGACTCCTTTCATCAGTTTCAAGCCAGATGGATCTGAATGGCGGCAACGGAGGCCGGCGGTAGAGACAGGTGGATTTGTGCGCCGCGGGTGATGACTGGCAGCGGTGCGGGAACGATTGTCTCGGGGGCGTCAAAGGTATTGTGGATGTGAATCTCGCCCGAAAGGACGCGCCCTTCGGCGGATTCGGCGGTCGCTCCACCCAACAGTGCCACTGCCAGATCGACTTCCTGGGTCGCATGGCTGTTAGTGAGGGTCAGGAAGAGATCTCGGTCTTTCAGCGAGGCCGAGCCGCTGACCAGGGAGAGCCGTGAATCTTTTCCAGACTGGGTATAGCTGATATCCGGGGTCTCGACCAGGGCGCGCACAGCTTTGCCATTCTGGTGAGGGGCGTACATCTCGTATACATAACCGGTCGGCGTGATCAACATGCGCGGGCTCTCTGGCTCTGTCAGGACCATGGCCTGCAAGACATTCACCGTCTGGGCAATATTGGCCATCACGACTTTATCAGCGTGCCGGTTGAAGATATCGAGCGTGGTCGCGGCTACCAGCGCGTCGCGCAGGGTGTTCTGCTGGTAGAGGAAGCGCGGGTTTGTCCCCGGCTCGACCGGATGCCAGGTGCCCCATTCGTCAACGATCAGTCCGATCTGGCGGCTCGGATCGAATGCGTCCATGGCGGCTCTCTGCTGTAAGACCAGTTCTTCCATCTTCAGGCCCTTGGCGATCAGGTGGTACCATTCATCCTCGTTGTATTCCGTGGCGGTGCCAGCCGTTCCGCAGTAGTAGTGGGCAGCAAATGCGTCGATGTTGTGGAATTCCCAGTAATCTTTTTTCAGCTTGCGGAAGAAGCGATCAGTCCATTCCACATCGTTCCCGGGCGAGCCGCAGGCGATGATGAACAGCTTGTGGCCAAAGCCACGCGCAAACGAGGCGTAGCGGCGGAACTCGGTGCAGTAATCCTCCGGGGAGAAATGACCGCCGCAGCCCCAGTTTTCGTTGCCGATGCCCCAATAAATGACGTTGAGCGGGTCGGGACTGCCGTCCCGGGCGCGCTGCTGAGCCCAGGTGCTATCGCCTGGGAAATTGCAGTACTCGATCCAATCGCGCAGTTCACGCACTGTGCCTGACCCGACGTTGCCGCAGATATAGGGCTCAGCTCCAACCAGGCGGCATAAGTGGACGAACTCCTGTGTGCCGACCTGGTTGGTCTCGGTCACCTCGCCCCAGTGGATGTTGATCCTGCGCGGGCGCTCAGCGCGAGGGCCGATGCCATCCTGCCAGTGATAGTCATCGGCGAAGCAGCCACCCGGCCAGCGGATAACCGGTGGTTTCAGGCGGCGGAGGGCTTCAATTACATCGTCGCGAAACCCATCCGTGTTGGGAATGGGCGAGTCTGGGCCGACCCAGGCACCGTCGTAGATGCAGCGGCCAAGATGTTCGGCGAAATGACCGTAGATGTTGGGATTGATCCGCGCGATGGGATCGGAGGGATTGATGGCAACACGGGCAGCAAGATTTGACATGGATTCTCCTATGCGTAGCTCGAAAACCTCATCCGGTGCGCAGCCAGACGCGCATTTCGCCTGGCTCGCGGTTATCCCACAAACAGTAGGGGATGGCGGTAATCTCGATTGGCCGCATGGGCAGCCGGACATTGCGGTAGAGCTCACCCCCCCAATCCTGGTCGTCAATAACCTGGCCCGTCCCGTGAATGATTGCTGCCCCACCCAGCAGATCGGGCCGGTATTTTACGGTAAACGACGACTGGATGTCGGCCGGGTCGACGCTGATCCGGTCGAGGACGATGCCGCCATGATCAGCGCCTTCCAGGCAGTAGATAATGGGACCGCGCTGGATCGCGACACGTCCCTGGAGCTGGCGCACGGCCGGGTTGGCGAACACGGGGCGGATGGGCATCTCCATCTGGTAGGAGACCTGGTCGCCAGGCTTCCATTCGCGGGTGATCTCCAGGTAGCCGTCTGATTTAGGCTGCAGGCTGACGCCTTTACCATTGATCGTGACCTGGTAGTTTTCGCACCATCCCGGCACGCGCAGGTGGAGGGTAAAGGTTTTCGGCTGCTGCGGTTGGAGCTCGATCTTCACGCTGCCGTCCCAGGGGTAGAGTGTTTCCTGGCGGACGCTGACCGGTGTGCCATCTACGATTGCCTCAGCGTTGCTGCCGCCGAATAGATGGACCCACAGTCCAGGGGCGGCCGGGGCGATGTTAGTGCTGTAGAAGTAGCTGCCGATGGAAGCAATCGTGCGGGCCACGTTGGGTGGGCAACAAGGGCAGATATACCATTCCTGGCGATGGCGGGTACCGTCGGTAGAGAGTGGGTTCTCATAGTAGAACCTGTCGCCGCTGAGCGAGACTCCGCTCAGGAAGCCGTTGTAGATCCCGCGCTCCATCACGTCCGCAAAGCGGCGCTCGCCGGCGAACTGGAGCAGGCGCTGGTTCCAGAGAATCAGGCCAATGGTAGCGCAGGTTTCCGCATAAGCGGTCTCATCGGGCAGGTCGTAGTCGGTGGTGAAGCCTTCGTTGTGACGCGAAGGGCCAATTCCACCGGTCAGGTACATGCGCTTATTGATCAGGTTGTCCCACAGTCGGTCGCAGGTTTCAAGCAGAGCGGCATCATCGTTCTCGTCGGCCAGGTCCGCCACGGCGCTGAACAGGTACATGGCGCGCACGGCGTGCCCGACCACTTTTTCCTGCTCGCGGATTGGCTGGTGGGATTGGTTATACTCGTAGGAACGGGCCCAGAACTTGCGTGGATCTTCACCGCGCTCGCGGGCCTCGATATCGTAGTAGTGCTCCTTGCCTGCGCCGCTCTGCCCGCGCTCATCGATGAAGAAGCTGGCCAGGTCCAGGTAGCGGCGGTTGCCGGTGGCGTGGTACAGCCGCACCAGGGCCAGTTCTAGCTCGGGATGCCCGGGGTAGCCGGGTTTCTTCTCCGGGGCGGGGCCGAAGGTGTCGTCGATGTGGTCGGCGTAGCGGGCCAGTGCGTCCAGTAGCTTGCGTTTGCCGGTGGCCTCGAAGTGGGCGACTGCGCCTTCGATCAGGTGGCCGGCGCAATACATCTCGTGCCAGTCGCGCAGGTTCTTCCACTTCATGTCGGGCTGGGCGTGGGTGAAGTGCGTGTTGAGGTAGCCATCGGGCTGCTGCGCGCTGACGATCTTGTCGATCACGCCGTCCATCAGCGCCTCCAACTCTGGGTCAGGGTGGGTTGCCAGCGAGTAGCTGACCGCCTCGATCCACTTGGCCGGGTCCGAGTCGCCGAAGATCAGGGTGATCAGGTGCTGGGCGGAGAGGTCGCGCTCAAAATTCAGATCAAAGGCGCTGATGCGGCCGGTTTCTTCCAGCATTTTGTAAATGTGTCGCAGGGTGACGGTGCGATTGGTCTTGATGCGTGGCGACCAAAAGGCATCGTCGAAACGGACTTTGGTGAAAGGGACAGGGGTAAGTTTTCGTTTATTCGAAGGCATTTCAATCCTCCAATGGTTTTTTTTTACAGGACCGGCGAAACACCGGTCGCGTTCAGGTAGCCGATTAGCCCTTGATGCCGCTCATTACGACGCCTTTGATGAAGTAGCGCTGCAAGATGAAGAAGAGCAGCACGACAGGAGCTGTCATGGCCACTGAAGCAGCCATCAGCAGGTCCCAGCGCGTGCGGCCGACGCCCATCATGCTGCGGTAGGTCGCCAGGCCAAGCGCGATGGTGAAGTTGTCGGGTGAGTTGATGTAAAGCAGCGGGCCGATGAAGTCGTTCCAGCTGGCCATGAAGGTGAAGATGGCAACGGTGATAAACGCAGAAGTCGAGAGAGGCACGAAAATCATCCAGTAGATCTGGAGCTCGCTACAGCCGTCGATACGGGCCGCGTCCGACATATCCTCCGGGATGGTCTTGAAGAACTGCCGAAAGAGGAAGACGTTAAAAGCGCCACCTCCGAAGAAGAAGGGCACAGTCAGGGGTAAGAAGCTGTCCATCCATCTCAATTTGCTGAAGAGGATGAACTGCGGCACCATGGTGACGTAATAGGGCAGCATCATCGTCGCCAGGGCGATGCCAAACCACAGGTCGCGCCCGGGGAAATCGATCCGGGCAAAGCCGTAGCCAACCAGCGAAGCAGTTACCAGGATGGCGACCTGGTTTAACGCGGCGATGATCATGGTGTTGGTGAAATACATGCCAAACGGCTTTTGCGTAAGGGCATCCACATAATTCATCCAGCGCACCGGGTCCGGAATCCACTGGATCGGGAACTGGAATACCTGGGTTTCAATCTTTAAAGAGCTGCTGACCAGAAATGCAAACGGGGCAATCATCAAAAGAGCCCCAATGAACAGGATGGTGAAGATTAAGATCTTGTGGTAGTCTCTCCTGCGGAAGAGGGTGTGCCCCAAAGTTCTCAGCATCGTCTGTTGTGCAGGTACAGGGGTTGTTTGTGTGCTCATATTATACTCACCGCCGATTCAGATTTTTTTCAAGACAGTCTACTGGTAGTAGACCCGTTTTCCAACCGTCTTGAAGATGACCAGGGTTAAGACCAGGATGATAAAGAACAGCACCCAGGACAAAGCTGAGGCATATCCCATTTTGAGGAACTGGAAGCCGACCCGGTAAAGGTAGAGGACATAGAATAGGGTAGCATTCTGTGGGCCGCCATCTGTGATGAGGTAGCCAGCGGTGAAGACCTGGAAGGAGCCGATAATTCCCAGGACAAGGTTAAAGAACATCACCGACGACATCATCGGTATGGTGATGTGAATCATCTGGTGCCAGCGGCCAGCGCCGTCGATCTTCGCGGCCTCGTAATAGATATCGTCAATGCCCTGGAGGCCGGCAAGGAAGATGATCATGGACTGCCCGACGCTCCACAGACTCATCAAGATGAGCGCTGGCAGGGCGAAACGGGTTTCCTGCAACCAGGCAATTTTAGGAATGCCAAAGTAATTCAGGATGGAGTTGAGCAGGCCAAAGTCAGTGTTAAAAATCCAGGCCCATAGCACTGCACTGGCGACCGCCGGCATGATGGTTGGCAGGTAGTAGATGGTGCGAAAAACGGCCAGCCCGCGCACCTTGGTGTTAATCAGGAGCGCCATGCAGAAACTGATGATCAGCCCAAGTGGCACTGAGAAGAAGGTGTAGATGGAGGTGACCTTGAGCGCCTGCCAGAAGAGTTTATCGTTGATCATGGTCTCGAAATTTGCCAACCCGACGAATTTCGCGGGCGTGATCAAATTCCACTGCTGGAAGGTCAGCCAGGCTGCCATGATTGCCGGGTACAAGACCCAAAACAGGACCCCCAGGATAAAGGGGCTGATGAACAGGTAGCCGGTGATTGTCCGCCGACCTCTGGGTGTTTTCAGAAAATGGAAGAACCGATGAAAACCGGATGGGAATTGAGGGGAAGGTCTCGCAACTTCGAGAGAGGTACCCATGCTATCCTCGCTTCGTAAAATCATAAACCAACGCAGGAAACGATATCCTTTGAACGGTTTTTCAGGCAGGAGAATGGAACAGACCTCAACGGTAACAGCGGGTCAAGGAACATTCGCTCAATTTGGTTGGGATACCGTTACGCGCAGCGCGTAATGGTATCCCAACCCTGACATTCTTGAAATACTTTACCGTGCCGCTTCCAAAACTTTGTTCGCTTCTGGAACAGCCGCTTTCATTGCTGCTTCTGCGGTCTGCTCGCCAACCCAGACGGCGTCCAAAGCCGGGGTAATAATGGCGTCGGCTTCGTTATAACCCGGCGGCATATACAGAACGTGGCCGTACTTAGGAACGTACTCAGTCACGATCTTGTCATAACCGACCGGATGGATGCCCTGTCCGGGGGCCGTACGGTCGGTGTACCACTTTGCCATGCCTTCGGGTGTCATCAGGTCGGTCTGGCTGGGTAGCCAGAGGCCAATCTTCAAGAAGATCAACTGGTAGAATTCAGTGCCCAGGAAGCGGATCCACTTCCAGGCCGCGTCGGGATATTTTGTCCCGGCGAATGGGCTGTGGATGTGGGCCTGCATGTCTGTGGCCGGGGTCTTGAGCATCGGGCAGACCGCCGTGCCAAGGGTGGCGTTGATCTTAGTGATCCAGGAAAGAGCCCAGGAACCGTCGATCGCCATAGCCAGTTTGCCAGTCTCGAGCATCTGGGTGTTGGTCAGGCCGAGGGCTTCCATGGCAGTGCCGCGTGGGCTGACATTTTCGACCAGCATCAGGTCCGCAACCTTCTGGAGCGCCTCGGTGGCCTCGGGCCTGTCGAGCTCGATCAGCCCGGTCTCCTGGTTCAGCCAGTGCCCGCCATTCGAGGCAATCGCGGCATGCAGGGGGATCGACCAGGTAGGCCATTGAATTGCCCAGCGTTCCATGTTGTCGCGGTCAAACCCGCTGTCGCCAGGATGGTTACCGTTGACGTCGATGGTCAGCTGCCTTGCAATCTCGAGGAACTGGTCCCAGGTCCAGGCCTCCTCGGGATCGTTGCTGGGCGGGGTGATGCCCTCTTTTTCGAAGATATCGGCGTTGTAATAGATGTGCGGGGCTACCCAGCAGGAACCAATTCCGTACCATTTGCCGTCGCGGGTGCAGCGCTCAGTCTCTTGCGGCTCAATGAAGTAATTGGGTTTGCCCAGAACCGGGTCAGACTTCATGTTAGAGGTGATATCCATCAGCAGGCCATCTTTGGCATACTGTTGGAAAATCGTGTTGTACACGAAGGCGGTGTCTGGCGGCGTTCCCGCAGCGACCATTGCCATTACTTTTTCGCCGTAGTTCTCCGGGATCTGAATCCAGTTCACTTTCATCCCGGGGTTGTTCTCTTCATAGTACTTTACGGCGGCTTTGACGCCTTCGTCTTCCTCAGTACCGCCCCAGCCCGTGAAGGTAATTGTGATTTCCTCGCCGGGGGGGACTTCGCCACCCGTTTCTCCTGCGGGGGCCTGTGTTGCCGGTGAGCATGCGGCAATAATGCCGGCTCCGCCCACGATGCTTGCGGCTCTCAAGAAGTCGCGCCTGCTCATTTGCTCTTTCATAATCGATTCTCCTCAAGTAACGGTGAAAACTTCAAGTTGCTTAATGCACATGGATGATAAATTACGGTTCCAGCATTACCTCCTTTACATTGGACTGTCTTCAATAACCCTGTTCAACAATCCGGGAATCCCCTGGGAAGGCGCGTAATTTTGCGCCGCAGGAATCCCGAATCACCAACTCGCCAGGAATTTGCGAAGCATCTTCCGGCTTTTGACCGTTAAACTGCTGCAGCAGCAGCCGCGCAGCTGCCTGGCCCATCTCGTAGGCTGGCATGCGAATGGTAGTCAGGGCTGGCTTAATCCAGGAAGCAAAATCGCGGTCATCATATCCGACCAGGGCGATATCGATGGGAATTCTCAGGCCTGCTTCCTGAATCGCATAGATCGCGCCTAAGGCCATGATATCGTTGGCGGCGAAAATTGCCGTTGGTCGTTCTTGGAGTGACAATAACTGCTGGGCTGCCTGGTACCCGCTGTCTACTCCCCAGTCTCCCTGCTGGATGAGGGTCTCATCGACCGGCAAATTGTTCTTTGAAAGCGTATCCCGGTAGCCTGAGGCCCGGTCCTGGGCCTCGAGCCAGGTCTCCGCGCCGTTGATATAGCCAATGCGGCGATGACCCAGGTCGATCAAATGTTGGGTTGCTAGGCAGGCGCCATAGCGGTCACCTGGCCCCACACAATTTTGCTTACAGGCGCCAAAAAGACGATTGACAAAGACGAAAGGCCTGTTTTGAAGCGCTAATATGGGATCGTTGTATGTATGCAGCCAGGAGTTTAGAATCACGATCCCGTCTACCTGGCGGCTGTAAAAAGAATTGATGGCTTCGATAGCCAGGCTCTGGTCGCGGTTTGAATAAGCAATTGAGATCGAGTATCCAGCGCTGCGAAGACCATCCTGGATGCCTTGAACGGTCGCAGCCGAAAAAGGGGATTGCATTCTATCAACGAGTACCCCCACCAGGTGCGAACGGCTGGTTTGTAAACTCCTGGCAATGAGGTTAGGCTGATAGCCCATTTCCTCCGCCAGTTGAAGAATCCGCCGGCGGGTTTCTTCTTTCAGGGGATAATTTTTATTCGAAAGGGCGCGTGAAATCGTAGAAACGGAGACATTTGCTTTCTTCGCAATTTGCGCTAATGTCACAGCCACGATATGCCATCCTTGACTGAAATTTCCGGTGAGTGAGGCGGGTTGGGTTTCTCGCGGGGTCTGTAAGACAAACAGGCCTGATCATGGAAAAATCAAGCAAACGTTTGCTTGATTAAGTATATATTACAAAATCGTGGAACCTTTGTCAATAGGAGGATCCCACGGATTATTGAGATTAAAGTCTCAATTGATTGGTGTGGGCAGGGCTTTTGCCAAAGCTGCCTGTGGGCCGATGCGGTTGGCACAGGCAATGCGCTGCAGGCAAAGGCCGGAACGCGTATAATGGGAAAAATATCACATCCGGAGACACCACGATGCCGCAAGCGACTTTCACATTTCCAACCGGCTTTTTATGGGGAACTGCCACGGCCTCCCACCAGGTGGAGGGTAACAATACCAATAACAACTGGTATTACTGGGAGAACCAGCCGGGGCGGATAAACAATGGCGATAAGGCTGGCCAGGCCTGCGACTGGTGGGGCGGGCGCTGGCGGGATGACTTTGATCGCGCGGCGGAAAATCACCAGAATGCTCACCGGATGTCGGTCGAGTGGAGCCGGATCCAGCCGGCGCCTGACCGCTGGAACGAGGATGCGCTGGATGTGTACCGGGAGATGATGCGCGGGCTGCACCTGCGGGGATTGACGCCGATGATCACGCTGCATCACTTCTCCGAGCCGCTGTGGCTGATGGAGCGCGGCGGGTGGGAAAATGAGGAGACCCCGGGCTTGTTCGAAAAGTTTACCCGGAAGGTGGTCGATGCGTTGAAGGGGTTCTGCACAATCTGGGTGCCGATTAACGAGCCGAATGTGTTTACCTTTTTTGCTTTTTTGGATGGCACATTCCCACCTGGCAAGCGCGACCAGGGCTCCGCCTTCCGGGTAATGGCCAACCTGGTGCGCGGGCATGCGCTGGCTTACCGGGCGATTAAGTCAATCCAACGTGAAGCGCGGGTGGGCACTGCCATCCACATGCGAGGGATGGAGCCAGCCCACACCTGGATGCCGCTGGATGGCATGCTGGCAAGCCAGTATTCACAGAATTTCAATTATTCTTTCCTGGACTCATTGGTCACCGGCCAACTGCGCTTCTTATTTCGCCGCACGCGAGTCCCTGAGGCGATCGGTACGCAGGATTTTGTGGGGATCAATTACTATACCGGTGAGCGGGTGGCTTTCGACCTTTTGCGGATCAACGATTTCTTCGGCCGGCGCTTCTACCCGGCGGAGGCCGAACTATCGGAGACCGGTTTCATCGCCAACCGCCCGGCCGGCCTGTTTCATTTTCTGAAACGAGTGCAGGCCTACCAGCTCCCAATCTTTATCACCGAAAACGGCATCGAGGATCCCACCGACCGGCTGCGCCCACGGTACCTGGTTGAGCACCTGCACCAGCTCTGGCGGGCAGTGAGCTATTCCTGGCCGATAAAGGGCTATTTTCACTGGTCGCTGGTCGATAATTTCGAATGGGAACGCGGCTGGTCGCAGCGCTTTGGATTGTGGGGGCTGGATGTGGATACCCAGGCGCGGATTCGCCGGCCGAGCGTTGACCTGTATGCGGAGATCTGCAAAACAAATACGCTGAGTTCTGCCATGGTTGAGAAGTACGCGCCCGAGGCGTTCCCTGGCATGTTCCCGGTCTGAGTTCAGTGTAGACCTCAGGCTGTCTTACGCTTACCGCCGGCTGGCGATTCCATGCTGGATGGATTGCTCGATCTCATCCAGCGAAGCACCGGATTTTTGGGCCTCATCGATAAAACTGCGCACCAGCCTGCCCAGCGCCTGGCTGCGTTCGAGTTTCGTTTTAGCTTGCAGGGTTTTACGATCAGCGATGCTGCCCAGGTCAACATCATCCCAGATATACGTGCCTCGGCCACGCTGGGTCGAGATGAGCTTTTGCTCATCCAGGACATGGTATGCCCGCGCCACGGTGCTGAAATTGATGCGAAGGTCAATCGCGAGCTGGCGAACGGTAGGGAGCTGGTCGCCTGGTTTTAAGATCCCATCGTGAAGCAACTTCTCAACCTGCCTGACGATCTGCAGGTAGATTGGTTCTGATGACCTGAAGTCCAGGTGAATCTGCCCGGATAGTGTCCCCAAAGATTGCCTCCAAGTTGTTTTATTGATTTGTTGTTGTATTGTTTCTTTGTTTTATTGTATCCGATTTTTATAATTTATCAAGAAGTCGGTTATCCTGTATTGCTAAATTGGCGAAAGATAAGCAAAATGGAGAAGTGAGGAACGTGTTTCATAATCGATTACCAGGTAAGAAGATTGAGGGATGAAAATCTATGTCGCATGATGAAATCGGAATAAGAATCTTTGCCGGGAGCGCGAGCAAGAGCTTCGTGCAGAAGATGTGTGATTTCCTGGGCGTCGAAGCTGGCCAATCGCAGACGGTTGTTTTTTCCGAAGGGAATACGTTTGTTAAAATTCTTGAAAAGATCCGCGACAAAGACGTTTACATTGTGCAGAGTATCGCGCTCCATCCAAATGACGAATTTATGGAGCTACTTTTTTGGATTGATGCTTTTAAGCGATCCAGCGCCAACTCGGTGACGGCGATTATCCCTTACTTCAGCTATGCCAAGGGGGATAAAAAGGACGAACCGCGTGTGTCCATCCGGGCGCGCGTGTGCGCCGACTGTCTGGAAATCACCGGCGTCGACCGGATCATCACAATGGATCTTCACAGCCCGCAGATCCAGGGCTTCTTCAAAAAACCCGTCGATCACCTGTCTGCCATGCCAATTCTTTGCCGGTATATTCGCTCGAAAAAGATTGAGAATCTGGTGGTCGTTTCGCCCGATGCCGGTTTTACCAAGAGCGCCCGAAAATTCGCAACGTTTCTGAAAGCTCCGCTGGCCATCGCGGACAAGGTTCGGATGGGGCATGATGAGCGAGCAGAAATTGTGGATATGATCGGTGAAGTGAAGGGAAGAAATGCGGTCATCGTGGATGATTTCACCCTGTCCGGCGGTACCCTGGTCGATATGGCGCGGGCATTACGTGAGCATGGGGTAGAGAAAATCTATGCTTGCGTGTCTCATGCGGTTTTGGGAGAGCGCGGGCTGGCAGCCCTGGAAAACAGTCTAATTGAGGAACTGGTCGTCACCGACAGCATTGACAACGCGAGGGCTTTTGACCATCCCAAGATTAAGGTGGTGTCGGTGGCGGATATGTTTGCCGAGGCGGTCCAGATCATCCACAACAAGGATTCGTTGAGCCAGCTTTTTGACCGGTTGAATGCCGAATCCCAGAACGAGGATTAATAATAATCGATCAGGATGGCGGGAGATAAGGCGCGGGTAACGAGCGCCAGCTCAGAAGTCGCGACTTCGACGACCCACTCTTCGTCGAGCCAGGCGTAGAATGGGATGGTGACCAGGATGCGGGCCTCACCGCGCGAGTCGGTCCGCGCGTCAAAGGTAACATAGTAATAGACTTCCAGGCTGCCATCGTCTAACTCGAAGACCTCGCCCAGGTTGACGTCGACGTCGGCGTAAGGCGGGAAATCAACCACGCGTACTTCGACTGTATCGCCCGGGCTGGCGCTGCGGGTCGAAATTCCGACCCAACCTTTGTCGCGGCGGGCGTCGGGCGGCATCTGAATGGCCTGACCGACCCGGATGACCAGGTCGTCGCCAATCGTTGGGTTGTAACGGCGCAGTTCTGCCACGGTGGTGTGATACAGGTAAGCGATACGAGCCAGCGAGTCGCCTGGACGGGCGATATATACCAACCCTCCCTCTTGCAGTCCGCCTTGATCCGGCAGGCCATTAGCCGGGGTATTGTAAAGTGGGGCGCCGGCTACCAGGCGGATGACCTGGCCAGGGCGGATCAGGTCCGGGTCTTCGAGCTCGACATTAATTCCAATTAGCCCGGCAAACGAAAGGTTGCACAGTTCGGCAATGGCTGAAAGCGAATCGCCAGCCTGGACGACATAGGTGTCGCGGCTGCAGGGCGACTGGGCCTGGCCGGGGAGCGCTGTCGATGAGAGGAGTAAAACGGCGACCAGGAAGGCCCCGATCACCCTCCAGAGAAGAAACCCTTTCATAACCCTATTGTAGCGCGAAAGCAGGAAATTTTTCTTTAAAAATGACCTGCCCACACGGATTACTCGCACAGGCATAAGGCCAGAATTGGAGTTGAGTCTTTGTTCCCATGATACATTGGTTTGCGGAGAATAGATAAATCCGGTAATATATAGAACATTATGAGATATCGCCTGGCAATGACCTCAATTCTAGGAATGGCGCTTATCCTGAGTGGGTGTGGCCTGGCTGGCGCGCCGCCGGTAATCCCCGAGGCCGTTCGACCGGCTACGTCCAATGCCCCGGTTGTCACCCAGGCGCTCCCCCCGCCAACGCGAACGGCTGTACTGCCCTCGGCCACGCCGCTTCCCAGCGCAACCCCAACTGAGACGGTTGTACCGACACCGACGTTTCACCCGATGAGTATCCCCGCGCTACGCCAGACAGCTTACCCCGGCAGCCAGATTGACATCGTACAAGAGCTTGAGCGTGGCGTCAATTACCGCCGCTATTATGCCTCCTACCTTTCGGAAGGGCTGCGTATTTATGCGTTGCTTACTGTCCCGGACGGCGAAGCGCCGCCGGGCGGCTGGCCAGCGATTGTGTTCAACCACGGTTATATCCCGCCGGATGTTTACCGTACGACTGAACGCTATATCGCTTATGTGGATACCCTGGCGCGCAACGGCTACATTGTCTTCCGCATCGATTACCGTGGTCATGACCGTTCTGAGGGTGCGGCTACCGGCGCCTATGGCGACCCTGGTTATACCGTGGATGTGTTGAACGCTGTTTCGGCGATTAAGAATTTCCCACAGGCTAATCCAGACCGAATTGGGATGTGGGGACATTCGATGGGAGGGTTCCTGACCCTGCGGGCAATGGTCATTTCACCAGATATCAAGGTGGGCGTGATCTGGGCTGGCGTGGTTGCATCTTACCCTGACCTGCTGACCCGCTGGCGGCGCGGAAGCGGGCCGACTCCCACGCCTCCGCCAACTGCGCGGGGCTGGCGCTCGACCTGGTTGGACCGCTTCGGGTCACCAGATACAAACCCTGAGTTTTGGAATTCGATCTCGGCCAACAGTTACCTGGGCGATCTATCCGGTCCGGTCCAGCTGCATCATGGCACAGCGGATGAGAGCGTGCCGCTTGAGTTCTCGCAAATCCTGTCGGCTCAACTTCAGGCGGCTGGCAAGACGGTTGAACTATACGAGTACCCGGGCGATAACCATAACATTTCGAACTATTTCAGCCAGGCCATGATCTATACGGTCGAATTTTTTGATCGGTATCTGAAATAAGGAGCGTAACTGCTCCGCCTGGGTGATAGAAGGTCTTTTCTCCCTGTCGTTGAGCAGTTATTGAGGAGTTTACGGCCTGAAAATAACCGGCAGGAATGTCCGGCGGTATACCTGGATGACGAAATTTTCCACCAGTGACAGGTTATTCTGGTCATCTGTACTGCGGATGCAGATGGATAGTTCCTGATCATCCAGGTCAAAGCTCCGGGCAGTGTTGAGCGTATCCCCAGTTATGGTAAACGATGGGCTGTCTGGACAGCCGGCTTGTGTAATCAGGGTGTAAGTAAAGGTGTGGGTAGGGTCTCCAACGGTGGTCAGGCTGCCAACAAAAGAACCGGACGGCAATCCGGTGTGGGTGATGTTATTTGAAAGCACGATATCCGTTGGGGCAACCTCTCCTCCGTTTGTGACCTGGATGGTGAATTGCTCCTCTAAAAACAGGCCGTGGTTATCTGTGCTGCGCACCCGGATTGAATAGGTGTTTTTTATCTCGTAATCGAAAATGACCGAAGTTCGCAGCTGAGCGCCGAGGATGTTAAATGAGGCATTGTCTGTGCTGCCGGTGCCGGATACGAGCTGGTAGGTGAAGGTTGAGCCGGGTTCGGGATCGCTACTGGTAAAGACGCCAACAACCGTGTTGACTGGCTGGCCCTCCAGGACGGTATTGTTTGAGAGCTGGATATCGGTAGGTGGGGCCGTAACCAGGATTGTGAAGGCTTTCTCGTAATTTGAGCCCAGGCTGCCGCTGGCCCGCACCCGGATGGAATAAGTGTTCCTGGTTTCGTAATCGAATACGATGGCAGAGCGCAGCTCGTTGCTGTTGGCGATTTCAAACGCGCTGTTATCGCTGTCGCCGTCTCCGCTGACAAGGCTGTAGGTGAACGTCTCGCCCGGGTCTGGGTCGCTGGTTGAGAACACGCCGATGTAGGTGCCAACCGGGCGATTTTCGGCGATCTCGCGGTTTGATAGCTGGATGCCCGTAACTGTCAGGGATACGACCGCCCGCGAGCAGTATCCTTGCCCGGTCTGGGAGTAATAGCCGAAAGAGTCGGGCCCGGTATAGCCGATATCCGGCGTATAGCGGATGACAGAGCCTATCACGCTGACAACGCCGTGGGGTGGATCCTCTGCCCAGGCAATGGAAAGGTTGCCAAATCCGGTCGTGTCGTTGTCCAGGACTGGCAGGTCGACGGATGTATTTTCGGCGGTATAGTAGCTGCTATCGTTGACAGCGATTTGAACGCCAACCCCAAAGAAACCTTCGGCAGCGAACGCTCCCCCGCTGAAGGCGGTATCGACGGCCTGTACCGACCAGTAATAATCGCCAAAGGGGATTTGGAGGAAGGTGTCTGATCTGGATTGGGTGTTGCCGGGCTCGGCCAACTGGCGCAGACCGCTGCTCGCTGCCGATGGATTGACTGTGTTTGCCAGGCCTGGGCCGGTACCGACCCGCAGGTTGTAGGTAATCCCGCCTGTCCGGGTGGTCTGTGAGTCCGTCACGCCGGTCCAATCCAGGTAGACCCGACTTCCGCCATCCCAACACCCACGCACCAGGGTGGGTGTGCCTGGAGGCGTGTTGGCGATTGAGGAGATATTCCGGTAAACAAAGGTACTGATGGTAGTGTTTGTGTCTTCAATCCCGGTCACGAAGAGATCCAGGCTGCTGTCCCCATCCAGGTGACCCCAGGCCAGGGCGGCTCCCGTCCCGCTTTGCAAGCCAACCTGGGCATCGGTAAAGGTGCCGCCGCCGGCATTGAGATACACCCGGGTCAGATGCTGGGCTGTTGTCAGCCCATTCAACAGCAGATCATGGTCACCGTCGTTGTCATAATCACCCCAGGCAGTCGAGCTCTGCCAGACGCCCGGCAGGGTGGTGGTGATCTGGGTGAACGAGCTTTCGTACCGGTAAAGCCGGGTGATTGGAATATGATTGGTGCTGGTTCCACCGTTGCCGGTGATTAAGAGGTCAAGATCCCCATCACTTTCCAGGTCAAACCAATCAACTGAACCGCTCCAGACCCCGCCTGGTGAATAGGCAGTGAGAAATGCACCGTTCCCGTTGTTCGATAAGACGCGTGCCAGGGCAGTGGCATTCTCGTCCTCTGAAGTTTTGCCCGTGATGACAAAATCCAGGTCCTCATCTGCGCTGTAATCGCCGAACTGGACCGAACAATCCCCAACATCCGGGACGTTGATATCCGTCATTTCGACAAGAGCCCCGTTATCGTTGCGGTACAGGGCGCCGTACCCTCCGCCTCCAGCTGTGTAGCCGCAGACTAACAGATCGAGGTCGCCGTCGTTGTCGTAATCACCCCAGTCGCCAGCGCTGCGGTAAAGAGCGGCCAGATCCTGTTTCAGCGTAAAAGATCCACTGCCGTTGTTTGCATAAACACGCGCCATCCCGGTTTCCTGCCCGCCAAAGACGCCGGTTTGACCCGTGATGAAGATATCCAGGTCACCGTCGCGATCGAAATCACCTAACGCTAATGAGCCAAACTCAGTGCCAGGCATGCCCGTGGCGATTTTTTCCATAACCCCGCCAGTGTTTCTTAAAACAAAGGTTTCGGTGCCACTGTTGTTTCGGCCGGTCATCACCACATCGAGGTCGCCGTCATTGTCGAGATCACCCCAGGCTGCCGCGCCATCCGAAGCGCCGTCCGGGATGGTCTGCTGAAGGGCAACCGCCAGGATCGTTTGGGCGGGCTGAGACGCCAGGGTAAGGCCGGCATCATATTGAAGTAGACCAGCCATGATCAGGCAGGTCACAACAAGCCGGAACCAGGCCCGGCGAACTGAGAATCTGGCGGCAGGCGCAACGGCATGAATGCGAATCATCTCCCCTCTTTTCCGTCCTGGCCGGGCAGGACGTAATGCTAAAATTTCGCGTGTGGCTTGAGTATAGCTTAAGTTGCGCCCAGGCGTTACCTTTTTGGGGATGATTTACAGTGACAGGATAATTGCAAACAGCACTGCTGCAATGGCGACCAGGCCGAGGATAAACAGGAGTAGGAACAGGATGGTCCGGTTATGGGTGGCTTTTTTGCGGGCGGCTGCTTTCCGGCGGGCCCGGTGAGGCGCGGTCTGGCTCAGGTCGGGCGCCTCAGCTGGCTCACCCGGCCCTTCTCCTGGCTCGACTGGTTCCGGCCGGAGTTCTGGACGGCTGCGGAGCTCTGCCTCAGTCCGGTTCTCAACCTCGCTAAACTCCTCTTCTGTTACCTCATCTGGCGAGATGGTGAATGCGGGTGGCTGGTCGAGGTGACGGGCGGGGAGCGTCGGTAGATTGTCATACGCTCTGGCATGTCCTGGCAGGCCTTCAGATTGTTCCTCATTTCCTAATAAAGCGCCCAGGGCCGGTCCGGCTTCATCACTCATGTCTTCCATCCAGGGCTCCAACTGAATCTGCTCGCGCAGGTTGGGCCATTCGTTCTGGTCTTCAACCGGTTCACCAGGGGCTGCCGGGGTCTGTGTATCGAATCCCGTTTGTATCTCGACCGCTGGTTGCGGGGTTTCGGCCGCCCGGGGGGGGGCCTGTTCACCGGTTTGCAGGCGCAAGGCAGCCAGCCCGGCCTGGGCAGCGCGTGAATGGGGCACGAAACGCAGGCAGGTTTCAAGCACCTGGATGCGTTCGGTGGGGTCTGCCACACAGTCGGTCAGCCACAGCCAGGCGGCCTCGTTGGTGGGATTAGCGTTCAACACCTGCTGGAGCAGCTTGCGGGCCTGGTCTTTTTGCCCGGCCTGGGCGAGGTCAATTGCCTGTGATAGCATTTCACTGGTCATGGGATATTCTCCTTGAGGACGGGCTTATGCTGTCCACGATTTAATGAGCTGGGCGTAGAACTGGACCATGCGTTCCAGCGAGTCGATGGCGATGCGCTCGTCGATTCCGTGAACCGTGCGGAGCAGCTCATTATCCATAGTATAAGGGCTAAAGCGGAAAATGTTATTAGTCAGCGGCGAGTAATGGCGCGAATCGGTTGCACCTGATACCAGGAAAGGCGCTACGAGGGTTTCCGGAAAAACCTGGCGGATGGTCAGGCTGAGACCATTGAACACCGGCGAGTCAGGTGGGGAAACCGGGGAGGGTTCCCAGGAGCTATCGGCGGGCATGCTGATCTGCACGGCTTCATCGCCGATTGCCTTACGATAGTGCTCGAGCACGCCGGCGCGTGTGTCTCCAGGCAAGAGGCGGCAGTTGACAACCGCACGGGCCTGGGCGGGCAGAATGTTATCTTTTACCCCTCCGGCGATGATCGTGGCGGCAGCGGTTGTGCGAATCATCGCGTTAGTCGTGGGTACGGATTCTAACCTCCGGCGCAGCGATCCGCCGAACAGCCAGGTGTTGGACAGGGCAAGCCGGACGGTGAAGGGCAAAAACGCACCGACCTGGTCGAACATGAGCCGGGCCATTGACAGGCGGGCCGGCATGGGGTTCGCTTCCAGGCGAGTCAGCGCGCGCGACAGGACGCCGATCGCGGTATGGGGCGGCGGCATGGAGGAATGTCCAGGGCGGCCTTCCACTTTCAACTCCAGCGAAGCGTAACCTTTTTCAGCCACGCCCACCAGGGCTACCGGCAGAGCAATGCCCGGCAGCGCGCCGATCATGATCGCACCGCCTTCGTCAAGGACCACTTCCAGGCGCTCGCCGCGTTCGACCAGCAGGCTGGCGATCTCGCGTGCTCCTTGCAGTCCGCCGATCTCTTCATCATGACCCAACGCCAGGTACACCGTGCGTTCGGGCTGGTAGCCAGCTTTGATTAATCCTTCGACCGCTTCCATAATCGCGATCACGGTGCTTTTCATGTCCAGCGCACCGCGGCCCCATACATATCCATCCTGGATCGTGCCTGAGAAGGGTGGGTGGGTCCACTCGTCCAGCGTGCTGGGGTCGGCTGGGACGACATCCTGGTGCCCGCATAACAAGATTGGCGGCAGGTCGCCATTCCGCCCTGTCCAGGTGTATAACAGGCTGTAATCGCCGACCGTTTCGCAGGAAAGGGTGCCATGGATACGGGGATACATGTGTTCGAGGGCCATGTGAAGGTCATCAAACGTGCTGTAATCGATCTGGCTGCGATCAGCGGTGGAAATGGTCGGCGCGCGCAGGGCACTGGCCAGGTGCTCGGCAACCACCGCCCCTTCGACTGGGACTGAATCTACGACCTCAACCGGACCTGGGACGCGGCCGTACATCATGGCGCGGAAGATCAGTAAGGCGGCGGTGAACAACAGCAGGACCAGCAGGACAACTAAGGCGCTGAAGAGGATTGTTTCCATTGGCTATTTCCCATTCTGGTATACGGTTTGAAACTGCTCCTGGTAAAGGGCAGCCAGCACAGGGCTGTGAATGATGACGATATTTTCATCGTTCGAGCGTTCAGCGTTACCGCTAAAATTGTAGGAGCCCGTTATCACGACCTGATCATCGATCAGGATTACTTTGTGATGCATCAGCCCGGGGATGCCATCCAGGCGAATATCGTACCTGCCAGCTTGAAAACGTCCATACTCGCCGCCAGTATTCGATCCAACCTGGCCTTCATCGAACACGCCACGCACGCGAACGCCCTCGGCAGCACGCTCAATGATGGCATCAGCAATCCTGTCGGAAGTAAAGGCATAAGCGAGGAAATCTATGCTGTGTTGAGCCTGGCGGATCTCAGCGATGATCTGGGCCGCCGCGCCATCGTCGGGGGAAAAGTACGTTTCAATGGTCACACCGTCTATGACGACCTGCGGGTGGGGAGTTGCCGGCCGGGTTTCCTGGCCGAAGAGGCCTTCCACAAACATTTCCTCGAATTCGACCGTGTAATTTTGAGCAATGCGCTGCGAACGAAGGCGTAGTAAATTGTTGAAATCATCGTAGGCTGCTGTGCTGGTGTAATTCATCGAGCCGGTCCACACTTCGCTGCCATCGATCACGGTGAATTTATTATGCATTAGACTTTCACGCCGGTCGCCCTCTATTTGGATCCCGGCGGACTGGAGGCGCTGGGCCTGCCGGCTATCCATGGCTTCAGATTCCATCACCATTCGCACGGCTACCCCGCGCTTATCGGCGGCAATCAAAGCATTGACCACGCTCTCCAGCGAGATGTTATAGATCGCCATGTCGACTGATTTCTGAGCGCTTTCAATGGCTGTCACGAATGCTTCTTCTGGCCCCCCGGTTTTCCTTAGGGAGAGTGGATTGCTGAAGTAGACGGCGATGCTGTTTTGCGCGCCCGCCTGGGTCGGCTGGATCGTGGCTTCTACTGAGAGAGGCCGAGACCCGGCATGATCCTTTTGCCAGAAGTCGATGAACAGGGTAACAGCCGCGATGAGTAAAAAGATCAGCACAGCGGGTCCCGTGAGTTGTTGGAATTGGTTGGGCTGATTATTTGAAGACTTGGATGGCATCAAGCACTCCGTTTCAACGGCCGTTCAGGCCGCCGGATGAAGGAATGGGGGATGCTGGCGTTTTTCGAAACGGTGTTCAAGGTAAGACCCACATTTGGGGTGGTTCCAACGTCACCTGGAAGTCAACTCGCTTTAGAGCGTCACGGCGCTCAGCTTCGATGCTGAGGATCATGAACTCAGCCATGGCCTGGATATCGACCGGGAGGGTAACCACTGGAAGAAACGGCGCTGGCGAACCGGTTTGCATGGCGGCAGGGTTCTTCAACAGATCTACCCCAATGGATACGATTTCGTCCAGTGTGGCCGCCCAGGCCGGAACGTAAAAAAGGCGCGGGGCAGCCCAGAACTGCTGAGCAGCCCGGCCTTCATCGCCGCGGTAAGTTTCGCGGCGCTGGATGACAACCCGGCCGGTGGAAACCCAGAACGGCCGGCCGGTCAGACTCGGTTGAATACGATCTGAGAAGAAGAATTCCAGTGGAGTGGCTCCTGATTGCCCGTCGATCAGCAGGCCCTGTCCGCACTGCTGGCAAACCCATGCAACCTCGTCCGGTTGAGCCGGGATAGGCGCCTGGCACCTGGTGCAAAGAAGGGGGATAAGACGAACCGGATCCTGGCCTGTCATTATTTCCCTATCTGGTCAATGATTTCGCGGATGTCTTTGTTTAGCACCCTGCCGGAGACATCCATTTTGATGGATGAAAGGATCGACCCACCGTCGCCAGTCTTATAGCGGTGATATTCGTAATGCTCGGCGTGGCGGAAGATCCGGTAGGCGCTGACCATGATCCCGGCTCCGATCACAAAGATCACCAGGGCGATCAAGAAGGGGCTTTCATCATCTGAGGAAAATGAGAGGAGAAGCGCGGCTGGCACATCGATGGCCAGGGCCGCTCCGGCGGCCATTCCGCCTACCAGGACGGCGGCACGGTAGCCAACGCTGCCAGGCGCCTTGCCGTACAGCACCTGCCCATTGAAACCGTCTAGAACCACCTGGAATGCCCGCCCCCGGTAGTGGTAGCGGATCACCCAAAGTGGGAAGTAAACGAGGCCCAGGCGGGTGTTGGTGAGGCGGACAAAGAGCTGCTCGGTGCGGGTTAAATCGGCGCTGTTCC
Source organism: uncultured Anaerolineaceae bacterium (assembly GCA_964490575.1). GTDB lineage: Bacteria > Chloroflexota > Anaerolineae > Anaerolineales > Anaerolineaceae > DSYU01. The sequence continues at coordinate 24,591 of CAZBDC010000032.1, forward strand.
GGATCTCACTGTTGAACTGGTTTTCAGCTTCCTGGAGAGCGTTTTGTTCTGAGCCGACCGGCTCGAAGACCATGCCGGTGCGGTGAAGAAAGTCTGCGTCGAAGGGTTCGAGCGGGCAGCCTTCCAGCGAGATGCGCCTGACCCCAAACTCGCCTACCTCGCAGGCAGGAGCATTCCAATTGAGTTCCCTGACCACTTTCTTTTCGCGTGGCTCATAACGCTGATTGTCGCCTGAGCCGACCCGCTGCTGGCCGAAGGCCCAGGCAACTCCTCGTCCCCACACAGCCCAGAAAGGCAGGTGGACAAGGAACACCTCTTTGAGTTGAGCCTGCCGGGAGACATCGCGGGCAACCTGCAATTTACCGTTCAGGAAGCGCTTAAACGCATCGATGGCCTGCTGGCGGTCGATGCGTTGGGGAACCTGGTAGCGGCGGATCCCCAGAGTGCTGCCAGCCTGGGCCGATACCACTGAACGGAGGTCGCAGTAAGGGCAGATGACCACGGTCTGGCCTTCAGGTACCGTAACCATCCCGCCGCAGCGCGGACAATTTAAACCGTGAACCGATCGCTCGCTCATATTTTTGACGCCACCCAGAAAGCCCAGGCAAACAAGGCCGGTGCGGCAAGCAGGCCTAATCCACTGCACAGCGCCAGGCCGATTGCGATGCCTGATTCATCGCCAGAGGCAATCCCCACCAGCGGAAAGGTGGCCAGGCACAGGTACACCAGGGCGGTCACCAGGCCAACCGCACGGTAAGGTGTTTCAGCCTTAGGTGGAAAAATGTTGGCCAAAACGGTGCCGGAGGCTGCGTCGACCACGGCTGTGTATATTTCCTGGCCGTAGCTGTACTGGTAGAAATGTAGCGGCACGTGGACCAGCGCGGTTTCTTTGAGGTCGCCGGGTAAACCGCTGTCGGTGCTGTTGCGGTCAGCCAGGGCGGACTGGCCTTTCAGCCATTCCAGGGCGGCTTCCAGGGGAACCGTGGGTTGAGCGGACTGCGCATCCAGATCAGGGTTGTAGGTTTTTAGATCGCCGGCTGGCAGTTGCAGATGGGACAGCTCACTGACCGAGGTGGCAGCAGCGGGCTGGAGGGTAATTTCCTCGTTTTCTCCTTCATGCCACTTGAAATACCAGAGGGGAAAGTACTGGAAGGTGTGTCCAACCAGGCGGGCCTTTTTGTCGAGATCCTTGACCGTCTGGCTGCCAGACATCCACCGGTAGAGCGCAGCAGTAGCCTGCTGCTCGTCGAGCGTAAGGGCTACATACCAGTGAAAGACGACCCTCGATTTATCGAGGTAGACGGTGGTGTTGCAGTATGGACAGGTAAGGAACACCTGTCCCTCGCCGGGATGCAGTTCGCCCCCGCACTGTGTACAATTCAGGCGGGTTGCCATCGAGCTGGAGAGGTCGGGTGCAGGCATGTCGGAATTATAGCCTAAAACGCCGCCTCCACACTGCCTGTCTGATCCTGCCAATAGGGGGCCCAGACCAGAGCGACCAGGTTAACCGTGATGTCGGCTTTCTTTGGTTTGATTGTCCTGGTTTCCAACTGTTCAGTGGAGGGATCGATGTGGGCGGTCAGGTTGGCTGTCTCAGCATCGAACTCGGCCTGCAGCTCGGTGAGCTGTTTTTGGAGCGATTCGACTGTGTCCTGGGCCCGGCCTATGTCGGAGTGCTGGCTCATGGTGCGGCCGACGCCACGCGCCGCGCTGGAGGCAGAGCTGAGGCTCTTGCGACCGGTGAATGCGCCGAGCAGCGTCGCGCCGATGGATATGGCGGTCTGCAGGCCAGCCTGGCGAGATTGCTCCTTCTCGCGGTCTACGACGGCCTGGGCCTTACGAATCCGCTCCTGCAGAGAGGCAATCTTGGGTGCATACTTCTTGCGTAGTTTTTCTACAGCCTCATCGCGATGTTCGCGAGCATCCTGGGCCAGGCGGATGCGGAATTCACGCTCGTCTTCGTCGAGTTTCGCGTAAATTTTCAGAGTTGGGCTGTAATAGATTTCCAGGACCTGGGATCCGTACAGCCAGGTAACAAATTCGCGCGTCCAGGCAGTGTAGTTCCTGGCGATCCCGGCGGGCGAGGGGAGCGGCGCATATCGAGCCTCACTACTCGCAGGTCGTTTCTCCAGGTCTGACAGGGCTATCTCAGATGCCTGAGCGCTTTCCCAATCGACCGGGATGGCGCTGTCGTTTACTTCGGCGAGGAACTGGCAGGCGCGGGTGGTGCTGATGCGCGAGCGGGTATCGGCAAAGGCAATGCGCGCCGCCCCGAAGATGCGTGGGCGGTAAACCAGGCTGCTGCCGGCTGGTGCGCGCCCGCGTTCGGGCAGGTAAAGCTGCTGGATTTCAGGCGGCAGGGCGGGCGGAAGGCCAGCGGTGGATGCGGATGAGACCGCAGCCGCTGCTGCGCCAACGGGCGTTGCAGAGCCAACGGGCGTTGCAGAGCCAACGGGCGTTGCAAAGCCAACGGGCGTTGCAAAGCCAACGGGCGTTGCAAAGCCAACGGGCGTTGATGGAGCCGGCGCTGCCGCGGCCGCAAAGGAAGTGGGCGCCGGAGAAAGGGGCTGTTCAGCGGCTTTCACCGGGTCCATCAGGGTGCGGATCTGCTCGCGGGTTAGTGGGCCGGGCAAGTAAGAGAGCACCCAACGGGTGGTCATGACCACGGGGTGGTCTTCGTGTGTGTTGTTCAACAGAAACACGCGGCTGCCAAGGCCGGCCATGATTCGGTCAAAATCCTGGCGGTTGTAGGAGGTTCCGGTAGCGGCGGCTGCGCCTTCCAGCCCGTCCAACACACGGTTCTTGTCGCGCTCGGTTTGGAGGCGGCCGATGAACCACGTTCCGGCATTGGAGAGGGCTTTGTAATCCAGGTCGACCGGGTTCTGGGTGGCCAGGACCAGGCCCAATCCAAAGGCGCGCGCCTGTTTGAGCAGGGTGAGCAGGGGGGTTTTAGAGGGTGGGTTGCCCAGCGGTGGGAGGTAGCCGAAGATTTCATCCATGTAGAGCAGAGCGCGCAGGCTGGTGGTGCCAGGCTGTGAGCGCATCCAACCAAGAACCTGGTTGAGCAGCAGGGATACGAAGAACATGCGCTGTGAATCGTTCAGGTGGGAGATGGAGAAGATTGCCACCCGCGGCTTTCCCTGCGGGGTATAGAGGATCGAGCCAATATCCAGCGCTTCACCTTCCAACCAGGCGTTGAAACCGGGCGAGGCTAACAGGTTGTTGAGCGCCATCACCAGCCCGAAACGATCCTTGGATGGGTAAAAGGACTCCAGATCGAGCACACCGATCTTGCTGACCGGCGGGTTCTGCACCTGGGTGATGAGTTGGGCCAGGTCCAGGTCCTGGCCCTGCCGCCACAGGTTGTCGATGATGGTGGAAAGCAGGATGAACTCACGGCTTTGAACCGGATCGGCCTCGATGCCAACCAACCCGAGTAGGCTGGTGACGGTGGTGGTGATGCGCTCGCGCATCATCTCGGCATCTTCAATGATTTGCAGCGGGGGCGCAGCAAAAGACTTGAGAATTGAAACAGGGATGCCGGCGCTTGACGCGGGGGTATAGATTCGAAAATCGGCCGCGTCGCGCAGGCGTTGGATGCGCGTGCCGTCCTGGTCCCAGGATTTCAACCCATTTGCCCATGTCTGGGCCTGTTTGGCGGCGTACTCATCCACAGAAAGGCCCTTCTGGCGGGCTTCGTCCTGGTTGACCCAGGGCTGGAATTCCTGTGGGCTGAGGTTGGGAAAGGTCAGCAGCAAGTTGCTCAAGTCACCCTTCGGATCGATCAGGATGGAGGGCACACCGTCAATGGCAGCTTCTTCAATGATTCCAATACACAACCCGGTCTTACCGGAACCGGTCATTCCCAGCACGACGGCGTGGGTGACCAGGTCTTTTGAATCGTAAAGAATTAAGTCGTCTGTGGCCTTGCGCGTTTCCAGGTTATATTCTTTACCCAGGTAAAAGGCACCCAATTTTTCATAGTCTGGCATAGCGGCATTCCTTTCGGGGAGAATAATCAGCTTTTAGATTTTCTATAGTTTAGTAAAGATTATGGAATTATGCAAACAAAACCAGCCTAATCTCCGTGTTCTGCACAATGAAGCGGGGCAGGATACATCACGCCGTCGAATACACCGGCGTGGGTATCCGATCGTTCCTATTTCACGTCTGCAAAGATGGGTTGGCCGGGTTATAATATGGTCTGCCGGTTTAGGGACCAAATTTATTAATTGAAAGTGTCCCGGTCAGGCCATAACTGGTTAAGGGGAGTGGGGGGTATTGAATGTTACCGGCAAACCACCGGGAACAGCAGCGAAGTCCTGGCGCTCTCATTGCGATCAAATAGGGGAGGAAGTAATGAAACGAGTTTTATCTGTGCTGGTTGTTCTGGCAGTGTTGTTGGGGCTGGCACCCGACGCGGTTGAAAATGCACGGGCACTTTCGATGAATGTTGTCATCAGCCAGGTATACGGCGGTGGGGGAAATTCGGGCGCTGTGTATCTGAATGATTATGTCGAGCTGTTCAACCGGAGCAACCAACCAGTCTCATTGGATGGCTGGTCTGTCCAATATGCAAGCGCAACCGGGTCAGGTACTTTTTCGTCGAACCCCGTAACGGCTTTATCCGGCACACTCCAACCAGGGCAGTATTACCTGGTTCGGTTATACAGCAGCGGAGGCACCGGCGCGCCGCTGCCAGCCGCGGATGCGGTTGGAACGACCAACCTGTCGGGTGCGAGTGGTAAGGTAATTGTTGCCAGTACAGGCAGCGGGCTGTCGTGCAATGGAGGCGCGGTGCTCTGCTCTGCCGACCAGTTAGCGTATATTGTCGACCTGGTCGGCTACGGAAGCGCCGATTTCTACGAGGGTGGCGAGGCGGCTCCCGAATTGTCTGCAACGACTGCCGCACTGCGCCTGGGCAATGGCTGTGTTGAGAGCGACGATAATGGGGTAGACTTTGTGGCGGGGACGCCTAAACCGCGCAACACTGCTTCGCCTATCTCTATCTGCATCCCCGAACCGCCCGCCTGCCTGGAGAGCTTTACGCCGGCGTATGCGATCCAGGGCAGCGGCGCCGTCAGCCCGCTGGCGGGAAGCGTGGTGACGACTCAGGGGATTGTGGTGAGCGACAATGAAGGGCCATCGCCAGCGCTGCGCGGTTTTTACCTGCAAGATATGGCCGGGGATGGATTAAGCGCAACTTCGGACGGAATTTTTGTGTACCATGCTGACCTTGACACGGTTGACCTGGGTGATGAAGTGCGAGTCACCGGGACCGTAAGCGAATACTTTGGGCAAACCCAGGTGAACGCTACCTTGGTGGTGTTCTGCGAGCCGGGCAAATCTATGTCTCCGGTGAACCTGGCTCTGCCGTTCCCCGATCTTGGGGTTCCCGAGCGCTTTGAAGGTATGTTGGTGCGTCTCCCACAGACGTTAGTGGTAACCGAGAATTACCAGCTTGGGCGCTATGGGCAGGTCACCCTGTCCTTTGGCGACCGGCTGGATCAGCCGACCAACGTAGTGGCGCCCGGGCCAGCCGCTTTGGCTTTGCAGGCGCAGAATGATCTTAACCGCATTGTCATTGATGACGGGCTGACCGGTCAGAATCTGGATCCAATCCTGTTCGGACGGGCCGGGCTGCCTCTCACGGCTGGTAATACACTGCGCGCAGGGGACAAGGTGTCTGACATCACTGGGGTGCTGGGATATGGGTTTGACGCATACCGGGTTTACCCGCTCAACGCGATGGGTGGCAGCCTGCCTTTCTTCCAACCGGCCAACCCACGGCCTTCTGTCCCTGTAAATGTAAGCGGAACGCTCAAGGCGGCTGGAGTCAACCTGCAAAACTATTACAACACTTTTTCTGGCTGTACAGCGGGTGTTGGAGGAGCATTGGTCGACTGCCGGGGAGCCAATTCTGCTGAAGAATTTGAGCGTCAGTGGCCTAAGACGGTGGCCGGCATCCTGGCAACGGGGGCAGACATCATTGGGCTGGTCGAATTGGAGAACGATGGCTATGGCCCGGAAAGCGCCATTCAGGATCTTGTGAACCGGCTCAACGCAGCGGCTGGGCCGGGTACGTTTGCTTTCATTGATGTTGACGCGGCTGCTGGTCAGGTGAACGCGCTGGGGACCGACGCAATTAAGGTGGGGGTAATTTACCGCCCGGCGCGAGTAATCCCGGTTGGAACGACCGCTGTGCTGAACACCGTTGCATTTGTGAATGGAGGCGACGCCAGCCCACGCAATCGCCCGGCGCTGGCCCAGGCTTTTGAGGAGGTCGCCAATAAGGCGCGGTTGGTGGTCAGCGTGAACCACCTGAAGAGCAAATCTTCGGCTTGTGACCTGCCCGACCAGAATGATGGACAGGGTGAATGCGCCGTGGTGCGAGAAGCAGCTGCGGTTGAACTGGCTGCCTGGCTGGCCAGCGACCCGACCGGCATCGGCGATCGAGACACGCTGATCCTCGGCGATCTGAACGCATATGCGATGGAAGATGCCTTGGGGATGCTGGCGGCAGGTGGTTTCACTGACCTTTCCAGGGTATATTCGGACCCCGGCACTTATTCGTACGGCTTCAATGGGCAGTGGGGCGCTCTCGATCACGTCCTGGCTAACGCTAGCCTGTTGCCGCAGGTGACCGAAGTGACGGAATATCATATCAATGCGGATGAGCCGCCGGCGCTGGACTATAACACTGAATTTAAAACGGCCAACCAGCAGATCATCCTGTACGCGCCAGATGCTTATCGTATGTCCGATCACGATCCGTTGGTGGTAGGGCTTGCGTTGTCTAGTCAGGCGCCAACAGCCGGGGCAGGTGGCCCATATATCGTTCTGCCGGGCAGGACCGTGCAGCTCTCGGCCAGCGGCGCCGATCCAGATGGCTCGCCGGTCACCTTTGCCTGGGATTTGGATAACGACGGCGTTTTTGAGACGCCTGGCCAGGTGGTGGCGTTTAGCCCCGGCGGGCCTGCCGGGACGGTCTACCCGGTGCAGGTACGCGTGACGGATGCGACCGGGCTGACCCGTGATGCCCAGACGACTGTCACAGTCGGATGGGCGACCTGGCTGCCATTGATCAGCCGATAATCCATTCGATATTGTGATAGGTCCCACTTTGCGTGGTTAGCCAGCCGCCCACGCAAAACGGGATGGTCTGACGATCACTAATGCAGAACACCCGATTTTTTCCTACTCGCCGTCTATCCAACGTTACTCTGGCAGTTGGTGTGACCTTTTTTACCTCTCTGTATTTTTACTTACCGGTGATGACAATTTACCTGTTCTTTCGCGGCCTGGATTTGTTCCAGGTTAGCGCTATGAGCAGCCTGATTGTTGCCACGCAGTTCCTGGCGGAGGTGCCAACAGGTATCCTGGCGGACCGGTGGGGACGCAAACTGGCCTGGGTGCTGGCGGTCTTCCTGCAGTTGTCTGGTGAAGTCTGGTTTTTCTTCGCCCGCTCTTTTTGGGAGTTCGGCTGCATTGCAATCCTGGCCGGGTTGGGATATGCCTTCGCATCCGGATCGATTGAGGCGTTGATCTACGATACACTGCCCGCAGTGGATCGGGAAACCCGGATGAAGCAGGCCATGGGGAAAATCATGGCAGCGCAGTTTATTGGCAATCTATTGGCCTTCCTGGCAAGTGGGTTGATCCTGTCCAGGCCGACGCCGGATCGCTTTGCGCTGGCGATTGCAATGACGGCTGGTTCGGTGGGGATCGGCTGGCTGATGACCCTGTTGATTTTCGAACCCAGGGTTAAGCCGGCGGGCGAGGGGCGCCAGGCCTGGCTGGGAACTTTCCGCAGTGGCCTGGCGCTGCTGCGGACTAACCCGGCGCTGCGGCGGATCGCCCTGCTGATTGTACTGAGCGACCCATTTAGTTTTTATTTTATGTCTTATTACCAGCCGTTCTTTGCCAACGCCGGGATCGGCAGCGCCTGGTTTGGACCGATCCTGGCGGCAGGATCCCTTTTGGCGGCGATGGCCAGCCGCTATGCTTACCTTGTAGAACCCCGGGTAGGCCCGCGGTGGGGCCTGCTGTTGGCAACCGGGCTGCCGGGTATCCTTTACCTGCTGATGGCTCCTGTTCGCCAGCCTGTCCTGGCGGTCGGGCTGGTTCTGGCCCAATATGGAATCATGTATGCCAGCCGGCCGCTGCTGCGGGCTTACGTGAATGGCCAAATTACCAGTGAAAACCGCGCCACGGTCCTGTCGATGCTCCAATTCTTCAGCAGCGTCTATCTGGCGGTGATGGGACTGCTGTTAGGATGGATTGGTGACCGATCCCTGCCGGTTTTATTTGCCGTGATGGGGGTGGTGATACTGGCCGCAGCATACCTGCTGCGGATCAGGGACAGCTGAACCAGGTGGTTGGGGTATTTCAGGCCGCGTTTTGTGACCGGCCAGCGGCGCGACCAAATGCCGGCGGGAGACCGCTGCCAGGATCCTGAAATGTGTCTACGGCGGCCCGCCAGACCTGCGGTGAACTTCCGGACAGGAAGGTGAGCCATTGAAGGATGCGCGCCTCACTGGCAGCAGGGCCTTTGCGTGCTTCGGCTTCCAGGCGGGCGACGGCATTCTCCAGGTCGGCGCGAGTATCCGGGTCGAATTCCTGGGCGATCTGCCGGCGAATTGCCCGAAAGGCAACCGGATCCGGTGTGGATGGCATGGCGTAGGTGATCTTATCGCGCCCGACGAAGTCGCCTCCGCCGGTATTAACGGTGCCTTCGATGTAAGCCCCACCGCCGGTGTTAATGGTTCGGCCAGGGCGGATGCGCGCAGGAGAGGCCTTTTCAGCCGGCGTCGCTTCCCACAGCAAACCGGAGGCCATCCGCATAAACAGAACCGGCAGGTAAGCATCCGGTCGATTGGCTGTGATCAGAGTCGAGCGGGCTTCGTTTACCGCCCGGTCGACCTGACCGTGAGCCGCCAGCCGGCGGTAGAATGTCTCGACCAGGCCCTTTCCTGACGACATGGAGAGAGCGCCTTGCATCGCGACAACAGCCGGGATACCGGCGCGCACCAGGCGGGGCGCTAGCCCGGTGAAGGCATCTGTACTCGAACGAGACGCGCTCTCGCAGGCCATCAAAAAAACCAGGCGGGGGGGATCAAGCAGGCGCACCAGCAGGCTGGTTACCTGCTCGTCAATCGCGAGTTTCATTTTGCCTGTTTCATCCTGGAGCAGGACTGCCGTACTGCCGGTCAGCGGGTTGAGCGCGCCATGCCCGGTGATGTGCAGCCCGTCAAATCCTTCTTGCAGGCGTGTTTCAAGCCGGTCAAGGGTAACCGGCGGATCGAGGAACTCAACCTGAACCGGCTGGCCTGGCCCGGAAAGGCTGTCTTGAATAGCGCGTCGCTCTGCAGACAGGTCCACCGGCGCCAGCCCGGGATAGCGCTCGGCCAGGTCGACCGGATTGGAAAGGGCGACCAGCAAGCGGAAAGGCTGTTGGCGAGCAGGGCGTCCCCAGGGGCGCTCGACCGGGAGGTAACGTGCGAAGGGCGTTTTGGCGGTCGCGGCGAGCCATTCTCCGTTTTCGCAGAGCAGTTCCCAGGGCAGTTTGTGAAGTTCGGTGGCAGCCGGGTCGATGTTGAGCCGGATGCGCCGTTCCAGGCTGCGGCCTGCGGCCTGGTCCCAGCCGCGCCGCAGATCAGGGCTGTTTACCAGCGCAGAGAACAGCGCCTGGCCAGCAGCCTGTAGATCTACGGGAAGAAGGATCGATGGGGGGAGATCTGCCGTCATTGCTCCGCGAAAGGATTGCTCCCCAGCCACAATAAGTTCCACCGGGTAAGCGCCCTCTCGCAGTGGGAAGATGCGAATTTCAAGATCGAGAAAGATTTCGGGCGAAACAACCTGGTTCATGATTCACCTCTGGTAGGCTCAAACACATCATGCGATGCTGGCTTTGCAGCCGGGGAAGATACCGCCGGTTCGCTTATCTTATCACCAAAGTGAGCCTGCGAAAAAAAACAGGCGGCCCAAAATGCGAACAAATCGGTATAATATTGACTGTTATGTCCGAAAAGATGGAGCATATTCCCCCTGAACCGGCAGTCGATCCAGCCTGGAGTGCTCTGCGAGAGCTGACCCCGCTCAAGGCTGACCTGGCCCGGAGAATCCTGGAAGAGGTGCGACGTGGCGTCGATGTGGTCAAGGCTACCCGCCGGCACCCGTTGCCTGAAGGCGGTTACCTGCCCAAGTCGCTGCTGGTGGCTGCCTACAAAGATCTGGTGACGCGCGGCGAATGGCCGGCTGACCCGGCGTTCCTGGCGCGGATCCGGATGAAACCGGTTCGAACCCTGTCTGGGGTGACGACTGTGACCGTCCTGACGAAGCCGTACCCGTGCCCGGGGAAGTGCGTTTTTTGCCCGACTGATGCGCGGATGCCCAAATCGTACCTGCCAGATGAGCCGGGGGCAATGCGGGGCGTGCAGAACAACTTTGACCCATACTTGCAGGTACGATCGCGGCTTGAAGCACTGGAGGCGACCGGGCACCCGACTGATAAGATCGAGCTTCTCATCCTGGGAGGCACCTGGTCAGCTTACCGGCGCGACTACCAGGAGTGGTTTGTGCGGCGCTGTTTTGACGCCTTAAACAAAGTCGAAACCGGAACGCTGGCGGAGGCTCAGCAAATGAATGAAGCAGCTCCACACCGCAATGTGGGCCTGGTGATCGAGACGCGCCCGGATGAGATCGATGCAGGGGAACTGGCCTGGCTGCGCTACCTGGGGGTGACCAAAGTCCAGATAGGCGCCCAGTCGCTGGATGACCGGGTTTTGAAATTGAACAAACGCGGGCATTCTACGGCTGTTACACTGCGCGCCACCAGCCTGTTGCGAGCGGCAGGGTTCAAAATCGTTTTACACTGGATGCCGAACCTGCTGGGTGCAACACTTGAGAGCGACCGGACCGATTTTGCTCGCCTTTGGTTGGAAGGTTATGCCCCGGATGAGATTAAGATTTATCCTTGCCAGCTCCTCGCAAATGCCGAACTCCACGATTTCTGGCTGCGCGGCGCATATGTTCCCTACAGCCAGGAAGAGCTGGTTGACCTGATCGCAGATATCAAGCCTGGTATCCCGGTCTATTGCCGGGTCAACCGGATCATTCGGGATATTCCTTCTACCAATGTGGTCGCTGGAAATAAGCGCACCAGCCTGCGCATGGATGTGCTGGCTGAACTGGAGCGGCGCGGTGAGCGCTGTTCATGCATTCGCTGTCGCGAGGTGCGCGGTGAAGCAGTCGAACCGGCAGCATTGCAGTTGGTGGACACGGTCTACCGGGCTGCGCAAGCGGAAGAACATTTTTTGCAGTTTGTCACCCCGCAGGATCGAATCGCTGGTTACCTGCGCCTTTCTTTTCCCCTGCCGGGCGCGCCGGACCTGGCAGCGGTTCTGCCTGACCTGCGCGATGCTGCGCTGATTCGCGAAGTGCATGTATATGGGCAGTCGCTGGCAGTCGGTGAAGAGCAGGCTGGGGCGGCCCAACACGCAGGCCTGGGCACGCGCCTGTTAGAGGTGGCGGCCGGGTTAGCCCGCCAGGGTGGCTTTAAACGGCTGGCGGTTATTGCCGCTGTTGGTACCCGCCTGTACTACGAACGACGCGGTTTCGAGCGGGGCGAGCGCTACTTGATCCAGGCGCTGGCAGGATAGGATTATCAAATTTTCTGGTAGAA
>CAZBDC010000033.1:0-36144 GCA_964490575.1 uncultured Anaerolineaceae bacterium
TGCCGGTCAGGAGCTGGCCGACGTGCGGGGTGCCGCTGATGGTCGGGAGCGTGGTATTGACCGGCGGGTCGTTGACCGGCTGGTAATTCAATGTTACCAGGCCGAGGTCGGTGCTTGAAAGGTCATCTGTGACCATAAAAGTGAACGTAACCGGACCATTGAAATTCGGCTGTGGGGTATAGCTGAAGGTCCCGTCTGGATTAAAAGTGAAAGCCAGGCCAGTTACACTTGGTGGAGTGTCGACGCTAAAGACCAACCCGGTGCCTCCCGTGGCAGAAACCTGGCTGCTTACCGTGTTGTCTTCATTGGGTGCGAGCGTTAGATCCTGAGCATTCAGACCGCTTGCATTGCGCTCAAAGGCGCCGCGGTCAACGATAGCCGCATCTGGCAAGGTGCTTGGGTCGTTGATGATACGCGGATTGTTGTCCATGTCCAGGGGTAATGCTTCAACGGTATCCGCATCATTATCAATATCGCCAAGATCTGCGGGGATAAGAGCATTACTACCTGAATCAACGGCTGGTGAGCCGGATTGAAGGTGGAAATCGCCGCCTGCCTGGTCGACAAACAAGGGATTGGTATAAAGGTTGGTGGCACTTTCGGTCCCACAGGAGGGAACCCAACTGGTCGTGAAGCAGTCATGAAGGATCGAATACTCGCTCACTAAAACTGTGCCAGGGAGCGAGGAGTCGTTAAACAAGGAAGGACCATCAGGCGCGCTATTTCCCCAAATGACATTATTGGTAATCAGCACGTAGCCATTGTCCATATTGTAAACTGCGCCGCCCTTGACCGATGCAGTATTATTCACAAAGGTGTTGTTTGCTACAGTGGTATTACCGCTGGCGTGGTTCAGCCCACCACCGTATTGCGCAGTGTTTCCCTGAAAGACAACGTTAAAATAGCGGGCGTTGCCGGTCAGGTAGTTGTCGGCCCCACCTCCATATGCATCGGCTGTGTTTGAGATGAAATGGGCATTGGTGAGAACCGGGCTGCCGCGCTGGGCAAAATACCCGCCGCCACTGCCGTAAATTGGGCTCCAGGGGTCAGCTTTTACAGCGTGGTTGTTCTGGAAGACCGCATTGTTTACCACCGGGTTGGTATAGATCGAGGTAATTCCGCCCCCATCAGAAGCCTGGTTGCCGGTGAAAGCGGTCCCGTCGATTCGCATAAAACTTTCGGTGGTGATCAGGATTCCACCGCCTGCGCTCTTACCGTCAAAATAAAGCCCAGCGCTGAACAAAACAGTATTGTTCGTGAAGTTGCCATCCAGGACGGTCATGTTCGAGTAATTTTGCAAAAGAAGCCCACCGCCTCGATAGCTGGAGTTGCCAATGAAATCGACCCCGTCTAAGCTGAGGGTGGTGGCATCATTAAACATGCCGCCGCCGCCATCGGTATTTAGCGTTCCCGTCGCATCATTATTGGTGAAATCAACATTATTGATGTTCAGCGTGCTGTTCTGGTTGAACATGCCCCCACCGGCCACAGCCATATTATCAGAAATAACCATGTTGCTCAAAGAAAGGTTGGCTGAGTTGGTGTGGATTCCGCCACCCTGGCCGTCTGTTGTCGCGCCGTCAGCATTTCCACCCCGGATGACGATCCCATCCAGGGCTGTGTCCCCGGTGACTGAAATGGCTTTAACGACATGATAGCTGTTATCGCCATAATTGGCGAAATCGCCAGCATCATCCCCATTAAGGTCGCCTGAGAGGATGGTTGGGTATGCCAGCCAGTCACGGGTTGTGCCGGTGCCCGAGTAACCGCCGTATATTTTTACATCGCTTTTCAGATTGAAAGATGCGGCTCGGTCACCGGGTGCGCCGGGGGTATAGGTACCGGCTGCCATCCAGATGACATCGCCTGCGGTGGCGGCTGTCAATGCGGTTTGCAGGTCGCAGGCCGTAGCCCAGCTTGTGCAATCACCGCTTGCCCCAGGCTGAACATACAAAGTCAGGCCAGCGGCCTGGGCCGGGGTTGCTTGCAGCCCGGCAAAGAGCAGCATGGTAATTACCAGGGCTGATAAAAATCTAACGAATAGCTGCCCAGGACGATTGGACCTAAACATGGTGAATTTAGTAGGTTGCATGAAATCCCCCTTATTTTGATTGTTTGGTATTCGAATTTGATTCGTATAACCTATCGATACGCTAGTATTATATCGGTAGTCTCGTGATTTTCAAGTGAAAAATCAGTAAATTTCCTATACGAGCACTAAACTTCTTCTAGATCTTAGCTGGTGGAGTGGCTAGATAATTACCCACAATCCATTCTCCGGCCGGATAGGAGTCTTGCAGCTGGCGAATTTGATAGCCGTGCTTTTTTAGCAGTGCTTCACAGGCATCCAGTTTCTTCTGATAGGCCCCCGGGTTGCCATCGTCGATCTCGAATATGATCACCGGATGGTACAACTCGATGGTTTTGACCATCCCTTCAAGGACATCCAACTCCGCACCCTCGACGTCGATCTTGGCCAGTGAAGGCGGGGTGATCATTTTTTGGTTGATCATTGCATCGATTGTCATCAGGTCAACAGTCAGCGCGCCTTTTAAATCGGGAGGGGTAGAGTCGGCTGAAAGTGTGGCACCCCCATTCCATTCAGCTAAAAGGAGCTCGCCTTTTCCGACCCGGTTTGAAACGGCATAGCGCAGCACCTGGGCCTGTCGAAAACCATTTAGCTCCAGGTTGTGTTCGAGTAAAGCGACATTGTCGGGAACCGGTTCAAAGGCGTAAACCTGGCCTTCAGGACCAACCAGGTGGGCTGCAATGACAGAAAAGAATCCGATGTTGGCGCCAATGTCGAAAAAGACATCTCCTGGGTGCAAAAAACTTGCGATTGCCTCCTGCACCGGCGGCTCATTTTTGCCAGAAGCATATCCCAGGTTTGATCCAGCGATGTTAAAGCGCAACCCGGCGCCTACGCCAGAAGCAATCTGGATATCACGATGACCGATCCATTTTGCGGCAAAGCGCCGGATCAGGGGAAAGGTCCAAAATTTGCTTGAGAGCCGTAAAAGGAAATTCTCGACTGAGTTTGAGGGTGGATTGGTTTTCATCTGATCACCTGTAGGGATGCTTTATGCCATTTAAACAGATGGCACGCCCTGAACAATTCTTGTGTGTTTTCGCTTTGCGCATTATCCCTGGCTTCTGGCGATGAACTTTCGGAACGCACTGCCGCTATCATTGCCCCATTCCCAATTTGCCACGATGCCAATCTTGTTGATCGCCAGGCGTGAATATTCGGGATATACGTCTGTTAAGGCTCGCTGAAGGACCGGTTCATCATCGATTATTGCTGTATAGAGCAAACCATCAAAGGTCACGCGCATCCGATACGGCGTTCCCCAAGTGACGCGCCGGCCAACGTTGGTCCAGACAGCGTCGTAAAGCTCCTCAAAACCACCCAGGTGAAAAAACGAAGAAATGGAGGTCCCATCATAATAATCATCGAGCCAAGTGCTTACGATCAGGTAGTTTTCAGGGTCTTGCCAGAAAATAAGGCCCCCTCGTCCGCTTTCTTGTTGGTAGCGCTGTTGCCCCGGAGGGGTGATCTCTACCTGGACATCGGCGAGCTTGGGGTGATCCCAATCAATTGTATAGGCTGTGCGGTTTGGGTTTGGGGCCATGGCGTTAGCTTTTACGCGCGCCGCCCCAGCACCGGTTAATTCAATTCTGCCGGATCCTAATTCTCGCCGCCATACTTTTCCACCCAGGCCGGTATGGTGACCGGCAAGATCTCCTTCCGGCCCGTTGAATTCATCGGTAATCCGGATATGTTCGCCTGTTGGGAGTCCGGGCCCACCAACCCGGATCTCGGCCGGGATGGGGATGGTTCGTGGATGGGCTTCAAAGGAATGAATACGGAAATTGGCGCCTGGCGCAGGAATGAATACTCCGGTTCCGGTAGCACTCCCTAACCTTTCATCGCGGAACTGGGTATCAAAAGCCGACTTCCCGTTTAGGGAAGTGCTGATCGTCTTTCCATCATCCAGGATTTGCAACATGTTCGTTGTGCCCGGTTTCAGTGTGTCTGGGCTGGCTGCTATTTGTAAATGCTTCCCATCACAGGCGAATTCCAGCCGGCAGCCGGCACTGCTGGCTGTATAGATCCAGTAGCTGCCCGGATTTTGCATTCTCCAGATCAGGCTGATTTCAGCCGGCTCATCGGTCAGGAGATCAACCAGCAGATTGATTAATCCGGATGCCTGGCCTGGATCGATCATTGCCAGGTTGTTGGAACCGGCTGGCTTCGTTCCACCTGCCGTACGCTCAAATTGGCCAGACAACAACTGCCAGTTCCCCCCTTTTTCCGCTGCAGTTTCCTCAAGCGCGCCTAAGCCATCCATTCGGTCAGCGACATGGGCTGTGCCATACCAGGCGGCGTACTGCGGTATTTTTTCTACCTGCACGCCTTGAACCCGCGTATCTACCCGGAACCCGACCTGCCCCAGCACACTCTGGTAAAGACCGGCGTAAAGCTGTGTCTCACCCCCGGTCGCATCGATTGCCACCGGTCGCATTTGTGGATAGGCCGCCATGCCGTGCGCGTTTGGCAGCGAAGAAACGTAATATGCTGCTCCTGTTTCCCTTAGCACGATCATGTATAGGACCGGAATATTCTGTAATCCGCGGATCAGCGGAAGTGGAACAGAGCTTACTTGCGACCAGACTTCTCCGTTTTCTGCTCCAGTGGCATGGATTGTGAATGTATTTCCCTCTGCTGGACCGGATGGGACTGCCTTACGAAACCAGCCGACAGCCATGTTCTCATCGATCTCAGCAGTACCGGGTTCGTGGTGATCCCAGGCGATCTTTGCCCAGCGGAAGACCTGGCGCCCAAACCTCCGCTTTTGCTTGCTGCGCGCCCATTGGAGAAGGCGGGCAGGGATCCCTGCTGTCTCGCTGCCTTTCGCCCATTGAAGCAGACGTTTGAGGAAATTTTGAGTGAGGTCACCGGTCTGCGATGTGTTGTGCCCGTTTAAAACCAGGGCAGCCAGAGCCAGGCCGTTTTCTCGCCGGAAAGGCCCATAAACAAGGCCTGACCGTCCCCAGCCAGGTTGGATTAAGGGTTGGATGCGTAGCGCGCCATGGTCGATACTGATGACTTTTTCCGCATCGATCCCCTGGCGAAGAATCCCGTCCGGGCTGACCTGACCAATGACTTTTCCGGGCTGTCTGTCATCGCTAAAGTGATCTAGAAAGAAAGCCGCAGTTTTCACTGATTTTTCCTGATGACCAGGCGGCGAGCCAGTAAAACCAGGCCAAGCAATAAGGCCAGGCTGGCGCCAATCAACAAGGCGAGAAAAGGCCGGCTTATGGGTGAATAATCCTCTGCCGTGGTTTGTTCTTCTCCACCGGTGACGATGATGACGGACTCGTCTGTCGAGGAAGCTCCTGGAGATTCAGGCGGAACTGACTCCAACGCTCCTGATTCGGTTGGCGATCCATCAACCATCGCTTCTGGTGAGAAGGTCCATGTCGACGTTTTCGTAATCATTGGCAAGAAAGACCGCTCTGTGCCGCTGGCCCGGTTATTTCGCCATAGATGGATTTTCTCGTAATCATCCCAGGCGATGCTGACAATATCCAGGTCTCCATCATTGTCAAGGTCCACCAGGCGAGCGCCGAGGTGACTTTCATATCCGCTGGCAAGTGTTATGCCGCTAAAATTTCCTGCCCCGTCGTTGAACCAGGCGGTCAGTCTTTTTTCTCCACGATGCTCTGCCAGCATCAGGTCAATTTTCCCGTCGCCATTGATATCACCGATATCCAGGCTGTTGGTTGTACCCTGGATGACGATCAGGTGCCGGGTCCAATTGCCAGAAGTTGGATCGGCTGGCTGCTGCCACCAGAAAGTTTCGGCATCGCTTTCCTCGCCATTTTCTTCGGTGACGATAATATCAGGTTTGCCATCTCCGTTCAGATCTGCTGCTTCCGTTCGATCGGGATATACTGCTTCGGCGAAATTGCCGATGTGGTAGGCGGTCCACCCGGCAGTTCCATTGCCCGGGTTCCGGTACCATTCCACCCTTTTCGAGTCGCCTGTTGTCGCAGCAATGTCCAGGTTGCCATCCCGATTAAAGTCGGCCAGGCCAAAACCTTCGTCAGAGGGGTTTGAATTGACGTGGACCCGCGGCCAATTGCCGGCTGTTGGGTTTGCGGGTATCCGGAAGTAATAAATGCCATCCCCGCTCGAGAACAGGATTTCTGGTTTGCCCCCGGCTTCGACCTGGCCTGTTTTGTAACCCTGGGCGCCCAGGGAATGGCTGGCGCTCGGCACGTTGCCTACTTTTACCTGGTTCCAGGATGTCCCAGAGAGATCGGTGGCTTCGAGCCAGTAAATGGCAATATCGCCCTCATCTTTTTGGACGATCACATCGCCCAGGGAGTCTCCATCTACGTCAACAAATAGCGCCGCTTGCATGCCACTTGGAAAAGAAGTGGAATTCCACGCTCCTAACATATCCCCGCCCGGGTTCTGGTACCAATACTGCCCGGAGATGATATCTTTCATCTGGTCCCCATTCAGGTCGCCAAAAGCCAGTCCAAAGGTCTGGTCGTGCGAATTGGTCACCTGGTTGTAAGTCAGGCTGCCGATAGAGTCCTGGCGATTCAGCCAAAGTTTTACGGGTGGGTTTCCAGTCCAGTTTGCCCCAAAGATGTCGTAATCACCATCGTTACCGATATCTGCCACAACACCGTTGTGCAATCCGCCGTTTCCCACGAATAACTTTTCCCACTGCGTTGCTTTCCCATCCTGGTTGATCATGATGAAAATTTCGCCATCGTACGAAGTGTGCATTTGGGCCAGCACCACATCCAGGCTGCCGTCCTGATTCATGTCGGCCACTTGCAATGTGTGCCCTTTTTCGAGCGAGGGGTAAATTGTTTGTTTGGCCCAGGAATCGGTTGGACTGCTCCCGACTGGTGTCCACCAGTTTACATCGGCGGTATTCTCTGAGCTGGAGAAAAGCACATCCATTTTCCCATCTTTATTGAGATCAACCACCAGAGCCTTGAAGTCGGAATCGGCCGGCCCAATTTGATACTGCTTCCATTCTGAAGGCGTGCGAGCCGTCAGGCCTCCAGGGTTGCGCACCCAGACACCATGTAAAACAAGATCCTGGCCTCCATCCTGATCGATATCGCCCATGGCCATTCCCTCATGACCCGTATCGACGCCCGTAAAAGTCATTTTGGTCCAGGTGTTTGCTGCAGTCTGGAAGAAAATCATGGCCTGGTCATCTTTGCGGGTAGCCACGTCTAACCGACCATCACTATCAAAGTCCGAGACCCTGATGTCTTTTCCCCAACTACCAATGGACCCAATTTGACGCCGGATCCATTGGCTTCCGACAGCCGGGTTGCCTCCAGGCCGCGGGTTGGCAAACCAGACCAGATTGTTGCCTGAATCCCCATCCGGGACAATGATGTCCAGGTCGGTATCTCCATCCACATCGCCCAGGGCGCAGTCGGTGGTGAACTCGTTGGTCGGCGTTGCGATAACTGTTTTATTCCAATTGGGATAGCGGTACCAGTTCAGCTTCTCGCCTGGCATCCCGCCGATGACCAGGTCTTTCTGGCCATCTCCATCGATGTCGCCAACTGCTTTGCAATCTCCAGCGATTGTGCTATCGACCTCGAGATACGTAAAAGGGATCATTGTTTGTGAAGCTTGAGCGGTACTGGCTGAGCCAGGTTTCGTGAATTTTTGGGAGATTGCATTGGCGTTGAGATTTTGAATCTGGTACTGGATTGCATACAAGCTGCCGACAAAACCGTATTTGGGCACAAGATAAGCCGAAATTGCGAGAATTGCTGCAGCAGCCAGGCTGCTAAGCCAGATTGTAATCTTCATTATCCTTTTCCTTTTCATGTCTTGTTACTTTGATGGATGCTCATTGCCCATTTTCTCCGGCATTGAATAGCGAAGAAATATTTCTTTTTTCTGAAAGAAACAGGCCAGGAAATTTCCATCATCAAAATTTGACAGCGTGGGCCATGCCGGGTCAGGGACCAGTTGGGTCATCTGGGATTGGTATTGATCCAGCGCAGCTTGCTTTTC
This sequence comes from uncultured Anaerolineaceae bacterium, assembly GCA_964490575.1. Lineage (GTDB taxonomy): Bacteria > Chloroflexota > Anaerolineae > Anaerolineales > Anaerolineaceae > DSYU01. The sequence continues at coordinate 8,072 of CAZBDC010000033.1, forward strand.
TTTTAATACCGTTTCAATCGTGACCGTATCCTGGAAATCCTTCATAAGCTTCAGGCCAAAACCAGCTCGCAGGGTATTTAAAATGGAGCTTTTGGTCAATTGCCTGGAGCGCTGCCAGATTGGAATCCAGGGCCAGTGAAACCAGAACCAGACCGGATATTCATAAACCATGGTCTGAATCTTCGCCGACCGGAGGGCCGCTCGCACAATCTGGTTTGTGGCGAGGTGGTCAGGCTGGTTGTCTCCCCGGTATGGAATGAAGACCTGTTCCGGTTGGTGTTTCTGAAGAATGCTAAGGACTTGTTGAACCGCAGGTTCATGAAAGTTGTGCAGTTCGCCGTCCCGGAATCTCAAGAAAGTCACTTGTTCTTTGCCGATTCCGAGTTTTTCTCCGGCAGCAAGCGCTTCTTGCTCTCTGATTTGGATGAGCTCGTTTTCTGGAATAAATTGGCTGTGGGAGGTGCGGCCATCGGTCATGAACACCAGCCGGACTTCCGCTCCGGCCATTTGCTTTAGCAGGAGGGTTCCTCCGCAGCCCAGGGTCTCATCATCTTCATGAGGAGCAAAGACAATCGCACTTTGATTGGCGGCCAGTCTTTCAGCCTTATCTGGAAAGCGCTCAATCCGTGTCAGATACAACTTCTTGAACTGTTGCCTGAGCAAATCATCAAAAATCATTTCGGTTTTCGAAGCCTGTGTAAATCTGTGTTATCGTCCTGTGTCCCAATGGTGTCTAGCGGCCAGAAACCCGCCCAATGTGGCGAGTAATTCCATGTGGCGCCGGGCAGTCCCGCCGACTTTGCTGGCTGGAGGCCTAATTGGGAATCAATTTGTGATAAAGCTCCCCAAGCGATCTGGCGATATTTCCCCAGGAATATTTTTCGGTGATTTTTCCTGGGCCTGCTTCTCCCATTTCGGCCCTGAGATTCTCGTTTTCGAGCAGGTGAATGATCGTATCAGCCAGGGCCTCCGGATTAGCAGACTCGACCAGCAGGCCGGTGTGGGCATCTTCAATAATTTCTGTCATTCCACCAACCCGGGTCGCAACAATTGGTACCCGGCTGGCCATCGCTTCTACCAGGCTCATCCCGAACGCTTCTGTCAGCGAGGGGTTGATGAGGATGTCAGCAGTCTGATAATATTTGATTGTCTCTGTGTGAGGCACCAGGCCGGTGAAGGTTACATTCTTTTCCAATCCATCAGTTAACTGTTGCAAGTAGGTTGGGTAATTATCTCTGAACAACCGGCCCTTGTAGAAAGAAACGATCTGGTTGACTTTTGGATCGTCGCTGATCAGGCCCATGTATTCATAGGGGGCGCTGCCAATCGGGCCAACGATATTCAATTTTATATCCGGGAATCGGCCCGCAACCTTGCGCATCGCCTGCAGCAAGAAATGCAATCCTTTTTCCGGGGAAACCCTGCCTACAAACAGCAGATTCTTCTGCTTGCTCTGACCCTTATCTTCCCCGCTCTGGGCCGAGAGGAAATAACGCGGATCGACACCGTTATAAACTGTGTGGCATTTATGGGCATGTTGCGGAAAACGCTGTTTAATCCGTCCGGTCGTGAACTGGCTACAACCCATCACCATATCAGTATCCTGCAGGCGCCGTTCAGCCCATGCTTTATCCAACTCAGCCAGCCACTCACACATCATGTGTAAGATAATCTTTACCTTTGGGTTAAATTTCCTGATGATTGGGACAAACTGGGAAAAATTAAAAATATGGACAATGTCACAGTGCTGGCTTTGTAGATCGCGGGCGATCTGGTATGCGTAAATAAAGTAACTGGAGTAAGAGGCAAAATAGGGACGTTTTCGGATAGGGTATCGAAGTAATCGTTCGATCACCCGGAAGGGTTTCGCTATTTTAACATCAAGGCTATTCGAAAATCTGCGATATTCAATATTCCCGTGTTTTTCTTGTGATAACTGTTCCGGGAATCGGCTGGCATAGACGATAAATTCAAAGTCAGATGTGTCCAGGAAGTGTATAACCCGATCCATCCAAATGGCAACGGATCCGCCCTGAACATTGGGTGTAACCGCCTCAAAAGGCTGGTTAATGAATGCTATTCGCATTATTTTCTCCACATTCGGTGAAGAAGAAATCTGGCGGCAATCCATAGATCTCGAATTAATGCTTTGGCGGCTTTTCGCAGCCATTTTAAAAGCGTAACATGGCAGGAAATCCGGTCCTTCAAATTGAGTGGATATTTCCAGATGCTTATCGCTAATTCATAAAATATTCGCCAGTTTGGAAGAATAAGGCGGTTTGCTTTGCTTGGATCGAACCAGATGGTATAGAGGTGGTAATTATTTCCGCCCGCCGCGCTGGTCCCGAACTGTTTCATGGATTGCGTGGCGTGTCTTCGTGAGAAGAAAAGTTTTTCCTCAATTTCAATGAACCGGCCCATCAGGCCTAGTCTGGCTAACAGCACGCCGTCGCCGTGCCCGTAATTGCCCATAACCGGCGTTTTTCGTAAAGCACTGGAGCGAATCAGGCCAAAGATTTCAAAACACATACTCCACTCAAGAACCAGTTCTCGGAAACGGGCAGACGGAGAGTGGGAATCTGTCTTTAGCTTTACAGTGTAATCGGTAAGAAAATTGTGCCGTTCATCTATGATTGAGATTCGTGGGTAGCACAGAACTACCGATGGATCCGAATCCAGCACAGGCACACATTTTTGGAGACATTCCGGAGCAATTAGATCATCGTGGGATAGCCACTGGAAATATTCTCCATGAGATAGCTCAAACACCTGGTTGAAATTCCAGGCCGCCCCCAGGTTCTTTTCGCCGCGAAAATAGTGGATCCGTTTATCTTTCGCTGCATAATCTTTGCAGATTTCTGAGGTGCGATCCGTGGATGCATTATCGGAAATGATCAGTTCGAAATCTGTGAACGTCTGGCAGAGCACGGAATCGATTGCCTCAGCGATGTATTTTTCCCCGTTATAAACGGGGATGCCGATGCTTACTTTGGGGCGCTTAAAATTAGTTTCCATCAGATTTTGTCGGGATGAACCTGATGTAGTGACAGTCAACAGGCGCTCTCATTCCTTGGAAGAAGCCTTTCCAAAAATAGAAAAATCTTCTGAGCCCAACTGGCTTTTTAAATCTCCACACCACGGATAAAGGAGCCCATAAAGCAACTGCAAAGGCTTCGTAAAGAACGACGATCAGAAATTTCCATTTTCCGCATTTTATGGGCTTTGAATACGCTGCGCCAATCCCAATCCAATTTCGTTTTGATAATTCTTTCCCTTGCTCCCAGGTGCGAAACCCATCGTGCACTACGGAGATTTGTGCTGTTTCATAAATCCACCAGTTATTCAATAGCGCTCGGACTGCGATATCGCCATCTTCACAGTCTGGAAATTTTGTGCCGGGTCCGAGCAGTGTGTCAAAGTTTCCATACGCTAAGGCCGCTTCGCGGCGAAGCGCCATGCCGGCCCCAATGCCGCGTGCTTTGCACTTCTGTCTGAGGGTGCGCACAATTTCATCTGATTTTCGCAGATAGGTCGGAACAAACCCCTTGCTGGTGTCGTATGGTATAGCCTCGACATTACAAAAAGCTACGGCGACTTGCGGATGCTGGTCGAAAATGGCTGCCATCGTTTCTAACCAGTTGGGCGGGACAGTGCAGTCATCATCGGTAAAGGCGACTACTTCACCCCTGGCAATCTGAATGCCCAGGTTTCTAGACACTCCGGTTCCAACGTTTGTTGTGTGGTGATAGTTGAAACGGGGGTCCTGTGAGAACTGCCGCACTGCAAGCTCAGTTTCCGGGTTCGGACTCTGATCGATTAAGATGACCTCAAAACAGGGGTGTGTGTTGGCAAGCAGTGATTTTATAGTGGAGATCACTCGGTCGCCCCGATTGCGCGTGCAAACTACTGCAGAAATCTTGGGGTTTGTAGTTTGAGTCATTTTATCTTTCAACGACTGTCGGCAAAGGGACGGGGATGATGAATTTTCCACCCGCTGTGCGATACGCTTCTTGCTGGCGCATGATTTCCTCGGCGAAGTTCCAGGCCAGGATCAAAACGTAGTCGGGCTGGTCTTCAACCAGTTTGGCAGGTGGGAAGATCGGCAAATGATTTCCACCCATATAGCGCCCATGCTTGTAAGGGTTAAGGTCTGCCACGTAATCGACCAGGCCGGTGTCAATCCCGCAGTAGGATAGCAAGGTAGTGGCCTTGGCCGCCGCGCCATAACCCGCGATGCGGCAGCCCTTCGCTTTCAAGCCTGTCAGGATGTCCATCAGGCTGGTTTTCAAGTTTTGGACTCGTTTGGCAAAATCGCGGTAGAAGTCCATCTGGTTGACTTTGCGGGCGCGTTCTTCAGCCAGTATTTGTTTGACCGAATCCCGAACGTTTTCGATGGGTTCGACAAATAGTCGCAGCGAACCGCCGTGGATTTTTGTCCGCTTGACGTCATTGAGGTAGAGCCCGTGGCGCCTGAACAGGACGTCGAGAGCTGTGATCGAGAAATAGCACAGATGCTGGTGATAGATGGTGTCGAACTCGGTGTGATCGACCAGATCTACCACATACGGGCATTCGATAACCGCCTCCCCGCTGTCCTTCAAAATTGTCCGAATGCCGGATACAAAGCCATTCAAATCCGGGACATGCGCCAGGACATTGTTGCCCAGAAACACATCTGCCCGCATGCCTTGCCCGGCAAGTTCGGCGGCCAACTCCTGGCCAAAAAAAGTACAAAGGGTGGGGATCCCTTCGGCCTGGGCCTTGCTGGCCGGCGCTTTGGCCGGGTCGATGCCCTGGACCGGGATGCCGGCTTCTACAAAATTGCGCAGCATATAGCCATCATTGCTGGCGGCTTCGATCACCATGCTGGCGCTGTCCAACTTGCGGTCGGCGATGATATCCAGGGCGCTTTCCCGAAAATGGCGCATCAAGGAAGGTGAAACTGAGGAGAAGTAAGGGTATTCAGCGTAGAAAAGGATCTCTGGTTTGACCGTTTCACGGATTTGTGCTAAAGCGCAGTCATGGCAGAATACCAGGGTAAGCGGCGCGGCGTACTCGGGCTGGGTAAGCTGCTCCCGGGTTAGAAGCCGGTCGGCCAGCGGGGTCTCGCCAAAGTCCAGGATAGTTTCCAACCTGCTCGAACCGCATGAACGGCAGGCAGCCTCGTTTTTGTAGATCATGGGTCCCTCCCTAGATGGAAGTTCCAACAGGCTGCCGCCAGCGCAGGCTCTCATCTAACCTGCCGGAGGCGATTAACTCTTTAATGGTACTGATGCGGCGGTAGCGTGGGCCTTCGAACTCCTCCAATTTTAAGCCTACTTTCTGGTAGGTTTCATACAGTTCTTGCGCGCCTCGCCGGGCGGTCCATTGCGGTTGAAAGCCCGGGAGAACCCGTCTAATTTTATCGCAGTTGACCCGGTAATTGCGCTTATCTGGGCTGGCTCCTTCGGCATATTCAACCCGGCTGTTTGGCACGGTTTCTGCCACGATTTCTGCCAGCTCGCGGATGCGGAAATTTTCTTCGGTGCGTCCCACGTTGAAGGCCTGGTTGTGAACGGCTTCTTTGGGGGCCTCAAGCGCTGCCAGGAAAGCGCGTGACATATCTTCGATGTGAACGATCGGCCGCCAGGCGGAGCCGTCGCTTTTTAGATAGACCAGGCCAGTGGTCAGCGCCCAGGCGACCAGGTTGTTCATCACCAGGTCGAACCGGAGACGGGGCGAAACGCCATATGCGGTGGCGCTGCGCAGAAACACCGGGGTGAAGGTATCATTTGCCAGTGGAGCGACATCCTGCTCAACGCGTACTTTTGAGATGCCGTAGGGGGTGACGGGGTTTAGTTCCGAAGTCTCGTCCAGCCAATCCTGTCCGCCAGCGCCGTAATTGCTGCAGGATGAGGAGAAAATAAAGCGCTGGACGCCGGCCTCCCTGGCGTGTTCTGCCAGGCGAACCGAAGCCTGGTGATTGATTTCATAGGTCAGTTCAGGATTCAAATCCCCCAGTGGATCATTCGATAATCCTGCCAGGTGAATAACTCCCTCGAACCCCTCCAGGTCTTGGGTTGTTACATCGCGAATGTCTTTCTTAATCACCGGGATCTCGCCTGACTCGTCCGGGACCGCAAAAGTAGCCCCTTCATAGAGATAGGTATCCAGACCCACCACATCGTGACCTGCTTTGCGCAACAGCGGGATCATGATAGATCCCACATACCCATTGTGTCCTGTCACCAATACGCGCATGATCATACCCCTTTATTGTTTGAACTTTCGAATGATTGCGATTTATTCCCAGATTTTCCAGGGAGCTTTTCCACTATCCCACAAGGTATTGAGGATGTGTTTTTCGCGCAGTGTATCCATGCACTGCCAGAAGCCTTCATGACGATAAGCCATCAACTGTCCTTCAGACGCCAGGCGCTCCAGTGGTTCTTTTTCCCACTGAGTCTGGTCGCCATCGATGTAATCAAAGATTTCCGGCTCGAGGACGAAGAAAGCGCCGTTGATCCAGCCCTCGCCGATCTGGGGCTTTTCGTTGAATTCACTGACCCGGTCACCATTGAAGACCAGGTGACCGTAACGGGCTGGCGGGCGAACGGCGGTCAGGGTAGCCAGCTTGCCATGCGAGCGGTGGAATGCCAGCAGTTTATGCAGGTCTACGGTGGAAACGCCATCTCCCCAGGTGAGCATAAATGTTTCATTTCCCAGGTAAGGTGCCAGGCGCTTGATCCGTCCGCCCGTCATGGTTTGCATACCGGTGTCGATTAAGTCTACCGACCAATCCTGCGCAACACCATCATGCACCTTGATCGTGCCATGTTTCGTTTCAATGGTCAGATTGCTGTTCAAAGAACAGTAATCGGCCATATACCGCTTGATCACCTCCCCTTTATAGCCTAATGCAATGGCAAAGTTACGGTAGCCATAGGTAGAGTAGTGCATCATGATATGCCAAAGGATGGGCTTTCCACCGATTTCAACCATTGGTTTTGGTTTTACTTCGGTTTCTTCAGCCAATCGAGAGCCAACACCTCCAGCCAGGATCGCGACTTTCATTGGTTTTCTCCCTGTTTACTATAAAAGCTAAAAAAAGAACTTATGTAAGGTTTAGCTACCGTTTTTGAAACGGTTCGCTGTTCAGTTTACAGCACCAACCCGCAAGTGCAAGGTCTTTCGTTTTCCATTCGGTCTCGTTCATAAGAAATTACCTGTTTGAGGATGCCCTCTAGAGCGTTGCGCAAGGTATACAACTAATCAGGGCATTGAACTTGTTCAGGCAAGGTACGCGGCGGTGCATATCCTCTAATCCTGGCACGTAAGCTTTCTCAAAAGAGATGAAGCAGATTTCGGACGAACTGCTAGTGAGCGAGATCACCTGTTCAGCCAGGTCCAAAATCATCACTTCTTGGCTTGAACAAACAGAGCAACGCTCAACGGCAGTTTTGAGTTCCTGAAATGGCTCATACTGGAATGGTTCTGGCCCAACAGGATGATGCCATCCATCACAAGTATGCTAATGTCAAAGGTGCCCGGGTCGGTTTTGTGTTTGTTAATCGGGGATAGACTTGCATCCCGTCGCTGGGCTGTCGACCGATGCGGTTTTCCCACGGTGGAAAATGGTACGGCATCTGATATGTAAGGTAATTTTCCTCGATTATCGAAATATGGGCCATCCAATTCCCCCTTACAACACCCTTACAAGGAGTGCGTATCACATAAATTTTACCATATTTGTAATCGTTTTGCGAGCTTCAACCAGCGGTTAATACGCCCCTAAACACTCGGAAACGATTTTGCCCAACTCAATCGAGCTGAACGGCTGCGATACGAATGCCGTGGCCCCTTTGTCCATGGTCATCTGCTTGATGTGTTCGAGCCCGCTGGCGGTCAGCACGATGACCGGAACTTTGCGCAGGCGGTCGCTGGCGCGAATCTCGTCTAGCAAGGTCAGGCCGTCCATTTCGGGCATGCTGATGTCGGTGATGACCAGGTCGATCTTGTGTTCTTTGAGCTGCGATAGGGCTTCCATCCCATTGCTGGCCTGGTAAACGACGTGGTTTTTCCGCCGCAGGAAGTAGTACAGCAGCTGGTAGGTAAGGTAATTGTCTTCGACAATCAAAATTTGAGCCATAGAATCCCCCTTAAAGATTCTTCTCTAAACGCCAATGATTTCCCTCTGATTCTACCACATATGTCACGTTTTCCATCAATTGGTGAATGAGCGATAGACCATAGCCCCTAACCTGCACTTCTCCAGTTTTAGGTGGGGAGAACCTGGCCAGGTCAAATGGTATCCCAGTGTCATAAAGATCGACGACCAGCCTTTTCGGGTTTTTCTTGATCAGAAGGTTGATGATAATTCGCCCAGGAGCATTCAGGTAAGCATGTTCCACGATGTTGGCGCAGGTCTCGTGGATCGCCAGCTCCACTTGCTGGATGACCCGGTCGCGATCCTGCAGCCGGTCTTCTCTCTCCAACAGTGCCGTAACGCAGGCGCCGACCAGGTTCAGATGCCGGAGCGAAGCGGGCAGCTCCAACCGGACTATTTCAGAAGGGGGGTCTTCGGACAGATCTGAAATTTCCATCTTCGATTGATTTTTAACGGTAATCGGTTCGCTTGATGATGATCAGCGTCTGGTCGTCATCCTGGGCTTTAATGGTCCGGAAGTCCTCGATTGCTTTCAGCAACCCTTTCCCAATCTCTTGGGCAGACCGTCCTGAAAACCTGTCTACCTGCTGCAGCAGGCGGTCAAGGCCAAACATCTCGTCGGCCGCATTACGTGTTTCATAGAAGCTGTCGGTTCCAACCACCAGGATATCGTCTGGACACAAGCGAAGCTGATAATCGCTATAGGTTGCAGAAGTGAGCAGCCCCAGCGGGATATCGTTTGCTTGTAATAACTGCGCAGGCCCCTGGCCTGGGCGATAAATCACCGGCGAGTGTCCGGCGTTTGCGAAGTGGAGGATATTGTCCGAAGGATCATACTGGCCCACAAAGGCCGTTGCAAACATTCCCAGCTCAGTAAAATCATTATAAAATTCATCGTTGAGTGAAGCGAGGATCGAATGGGGCGTTGGTTGGGAAAAGGCCTCGGAATGGGAATGGATGATGGCGCGAGCAGTTGCCATTGGGATTGCAGCCGGGATCCCTTTCCCTGAGATATCACCCACTGTGAAAGTCAGCGGCTGGTCTGGCTTTTCGATCAAATCATAAAAATCGCCCCCGACGACTGAGGCGGGTTGAGAAATTGCCCATATATCCAGGCCTTTGATGCTCGGGATTTGCTTGGGATGCAGGCTTTCTTGAATTGTTTTCGCTAACGCCATTTCCGCGTTCAGCCTTGCCAGTTCCATACTTTCACGAATCATGAGCAAGTTCTCAACCCGGACGCCCGCGTAGTCGGCGATAGTACGCAGCAGTTTGATCAAGGGGGATAACGAGGCCTGTTCGATATCGGTATGGATACCAATCACGGCAGTCTCGGCGCCGCGAACCTGGAAGGGCATTAACAGCAGGTTGTTTCTTACCACGCCTAATCCTGAGCTTGCCCTGGGCACAAACCAGTAATCTGCTTTTCTTGACTTCAGCTTTTCGATGTGCCAGAGCAGCCGGGTTTTTTCAATCAACAGATGGGGGTAATAGATGAATTCGGTCGGAGAATGTTCGAGCTGCAGCACAATAAAACTCGATTGGGACTGCGTAAGCTGAACGGTATCTTGAACCAAATAACCAATGGCCTTGTCGAGCTCAATGGAGGTGTTTGCGCTGCGGGTGAGGTTGTATAAGGCAAGGAGCTGGTCGCGGGTGGCAATTAGCTCGGCTGCCATGTCACTGGTGTTACTTTCGCAGGTCATCATGGCAGACAGGAGATTGGCGTCCATTCGCAGGCGTTTCGCGAACGAATCCGCCCGCGGTGCCATCACTCTGATCTGCCCGACCTCTTTCCCTGCTACCTGGAGCGGGAAGGTAAGGTACGTCCCCTCCAAATTATGGGACTGGGCCCAAGAGGCGAGCCGTTCACCTCTTGACCAGATTTCAAAGCTGGTTGCGCCAGAGTCGAGCCAGTTTTTAGCGAGGTCTTCAATCAGGGAATGGTGTATTTGTAGAGAAGCTGCGAACATGAAAGGCGCTTCTTTTCTGTCACTCAGCAAATGCCTGGACGGCTTCCTGTTCTGTTGAGAAGATTTCGAACACTTTGTCCAGCCGCGTCAGCTCAAAGATCATCCGGACCGGCTGCTGCAAGCAGCACAGCCGCACGTCGCCTTTCCCCTCGCGGGATCGTTTTAACGTCATTACCAGCGCTGAAAGGGCGGTTGAGTCGGCAAAGGACACCTGCTGCATGTTGACCACGATGTTGGGTGGAACAGTTTTCAAGGCATCATCTAACAGGGCACGTGATTGGACAATCGTATATGCGTCCAACCTGCCAGAAAGTGTGACCACATTGACATTTACCTTAGTTTTGGAATCCACGAATGCTCTCCCTCTATCACTGTTTTGGCACTTTGGGCTTTTTTACGGGTGCGGAGCAGTCATCCATCAAAATGCCACGAGCCCCAATCGCATATGTTGCTGTCTATTTAATCAGCCGGCGAAACCAGATGGCAAATGTCTGGAATAACAACCTGAAATCCCACCTCCAGGAGCGCGTAGCTGCATAATAGGCGTCTGTTACGATTATTTCTTCCAGGGTGCCGCCCCGGCCTACCTGAACATACCACAACCCCGTGAATCCTGGATGGGCATCGTATCGTTTTTCCTGCCAGATTTCCTGGACTTTTTCATTTTCTTCAGCGGTGAGGGGTTTGACACCCACAATTCGCAAATCGCCTCTTAATACATTCAAAAGATGAGGCAAACGGTGTAAGTCGCTCTGCTCCAGCCATTTACCGATCCAATTGTGCTTACCATTCTTGTTTTTGGTCTGGAACTGGTAAAGATTGTAGGAAATGTTTTTGCTTGGCCGGGACCCTCCCGGCTCGCCAGGCGCCCGGTGAACATAGGGACTGGAGGTAAATACCTTCCCGGTGGTGATCAAAAGCAGCAGGCTGGTTGGCAAGGAAAAAGGCAGGGTGAACAGTAGAATGAACAGGGCTGCAACAACATCAAAGGTTCTCGACAGGCTGCTTTCGTCAATATCCTGGTACGTCTTGGACAGCAGGTGTTCGTCAGTGATATAAACGGAATCGCCGCTGTTTACATCGATCATCAGTGCTTTGTTGATTACCCGGGAGTCGACATTCACTAACTGCCCAATATAAGAGCCATCTAAAATGGTGCTATTCGCCACGGTCGCATCTTCGTCTACCATAATGTCGTTCCCCAGGATTGTCCCTGGGCCAACCTCGGCTCCCCGGCTGATCGAGCAGTTTTCCCCAATGAACACAGGCGGAATAAGCTGTGCTTCAGGGTGGACCATGGAATTTCTCCCGATCCATATTCCTTGCTGCACCCTTCGCCCGCTGATCGACGTGTAGTGGATGGATGGCGTGCCATCCAAAATTCCCTGGGCGCTGGAGAGCAGTGCGTTCTGGGCCATTTGGAGATCGGAAAAAGTTGCCAGAGAATTCCAGTACCCATAAACTTTATAAGAATCCACCGCCATCCCGGCGTCAACCAGGTCGGGGATCAGGTCGGTAGAAATATCATAAACTGTCCGGGCAGGGATTCGCTCCAATACGGATGGATCGATAATATACACACCAGTCTCAAACCAGGTGCCCTGGTCTGGCCTGGTTATATTTTCCCCTGGCAGGTTAAATCCGCTGAAATGCGGGGAGTTGCCAGGATGAATGACGATGGTGACCGCACTCTTTTTGGCCTCATGTTGTTCCAGGATGGCTAAAAGGTCGATGTCGATTAGCTGGTCAGCGGGCAGAACGATAAATGGTTCGGTCAGGTGATGACGAGCCCAGTGTAAGGAGCCTGCTGACCCCCAGGCTTGCGGTTGGAGCACATACTGGAGTTCGATTCCCCAGCGACTGCCAGTGCCAAAATAAGCTTCAATGCTGTTTGCCAGCGAGTAAAGATTGATAACGATGTGCTTGAAATTTTGCCGGATTAGCAGTTCCAGGGGATAGGACATAACCGGACGGCCAACGACCGGTACCATTGGCGAAGGAACCGTATCAGTCAATGGACGTAGTTTGTTTTTTTCGCCTGTCGCTAACAGAACTGCCTGCATAATTTCGTTCCCAATTTGCGGCTACGCAGTTAATGGTCTGGCATCGGATTGGGCATTTCCGTCTGTTGTTATGCGAAAAAACGTATCGAGGCCTAAGACATTAAGGTTTTGACGGATTTTGGGTGGGACTGAAACGAGAATTAATTTTCCACCCATCTCACTGGCCTGGTTTGCCAGGTCCACCAGCGCGCCAGCGCCAACACTATCCACAAAATCAACTCCTGATAAGTCTACCTCAATTTCAGGAGTGACAGCCAGGGCTTGCCTGCCCATTTTTTTGAATTCTTCGGTATTTTCAATCCCGATGTTCCCTCGAATGTTGAGCAGCGCCTTTCCACCGGCAAGGATTAGCTCAACTGCCGGCCGGTTTTGTAATGTGCGTTTTGCTCCCCGCAGATACCACCACTGGCGCACAAAGCGATCGGTGAAAACGAATAAGTCAATTACATATCGGCGCCAGAGCCGGCGGGGTTCCTGCATGATCCGGTATAGCCATTCGAACCCGCTTTTCTGCATCCATACAGGGGCTCGCTTCACATTGCCGGCTATGAAGTCAAGCGACCCTCCAATGCCCATTATAACCGGTACATTTACATGGCACCCGTACATTTCGATCCATTTTTCTTGCTTGGGGTTGCCCAGCGCTACCAGCAAGAGATCCGGTTTGGCAGCTCGAATATCATCGAGCGCTGAACGGTCCATGTCCTGGATGGGGGTATATGGCGGCGAGGCGACTCCGGCGATGACTAAGCCTGGATAACGCTGCTGCAAAACCTGGGCGGCCTTTTGGGCGATACCCGGACCTGCGCCGAATAAGTAAATCGAATAGCCCTTTGCTGCAGCCTGTCTGGCCAGCGCCGGAACCAGATCCGCCCCTGCGACACGTTCCTTAAGAGGATTGCCAAGCAGGCGAGAGGCCCAAATCAGCGGCATCCCATCCGGTGTAGCGAGGTGAACCGACTGCAGTAACCGGCGTAAATCCGGGTCCTCAGCTGCTTTAACCAGGAAGTCGGTGTTAACGGTCGCCACCTGGTGAAAGCGATGCATTTGACGGCCAATCTGCACAAAACGGTCGATCCTTTCGAGCGTTTCTTGAAAGTCCAGGTTGTCGACCGGCACGCCGAGCAGTACCACTAAATTGCGCATTTTACCCCCTGCAATTTGCCTGTATCGGCATTAATAGGCATCTTTTCCAAACAGTGCTGCCGGGACGGTTTTGATGATGATTTCAATGTCCTTTACCAGGCTCTGTTCCTCGATGTACTGGACATCCAGTTCGACCCAGCGCGAGAAGCTGATCCCCATGCGCCCGGTAACCTGCTGCAGGCCGGTCAGGCCAGGGATGGTGTCCAGGCGGCGGAAGTGATCGTACTGGTACTGGGCCACTTCCATCGGCACTGGCGGGCGGGGGCCGACCAGGCTCATATCACCCTTGATGATATTGAAGATTTGAGGTAGCTCATCGATGCTGAGTTTGCGGATGATCCTTCCGACCCGCGTGACTCGCGGATCGTTCTTCATCTTGAACACGACTCCATCGGCTTCGTTTAAGGCCATCAGCTCTTTTTTCCGTGCTTCGGCATCAATATACATGGAGCGAAACTTATAACAGGTGAACCGCTTGCCCCATTTGCCCACCCGTTCCTGCCGGAAGATCACCGGGCCAGGAGAATCAAGTTTGATTGCAATCGCCGTCACGAGCATGACCGGGAGAATCACTGGCAAACCTGCCAGGCTCAAAACCAGGTCAAACAGCCGTTTGACTTTCATCTTTACAACGCTGCGAATGAGCCAGGCAAGGCGGATGACCTGGATGCGGCGCCGCTCACTTCCGCTTGCGAATGCTTTGGTCGTATGCCTTTCGGCCATGCGGGCTGCTTTGGGGTCGTGCCGGCGGACTGTCACGGCAGCCTGTTCGAACGTGTTGACTGCCATGTCATTAAGCTTTGCCATTTCCTTTGGCGAAAGCACCCCGTCTGGTCGCTGGCGTGCTGGCTGGCTCATTCTTGATTGTGGCATTGGTTGAATTTGTTCGGCCTGCATTTTAAACCTCATTTCTTTCGGTTCGAATCCAATTTGATTGTTTTCTTGAGACAAGTGATTCAGCATATTGTTTTAGTTTCCATACCACCAACAAAGGCGCATAAATTAGCTTGTGATAAATATGTTTTGGGGCGCCTACCTGGCGCAAACCCTCATAAAGGTAGAAAATCTGGGCCGCACCGATACCTGCGCTCACTGCCAGGTTAGTCTTTGCAAGAGACTGCCGGGTTTGGCCGGACCTCTTTTGGGACGTGCGGGTTAGAGCGCCAAACAGGATCAGGTTGGCAAACAGCAGCAACCCGGTTAGCCCGGCAAGGATAGAAAATGGCGGGATGAGATGTTCCATCACCGCGTCAAACTGCAAGAAAGCTTTGCGCTTATCCCCTTTTTTCAACTCCCGGACTGATGAATTTAGCAGTTGAGGGACATATTTTCGCGCCATTTCGATCCGGCCTTGCTCCCAACGCATATGCTGGCTGTGCATTTGCGCCAGGGTGTTAGGCATCTCGCCATAAACGATTGCATCCGGAGCAAAGCTCACGCGCTGACCCTTGAGAAGGAGCGCCATATGCAGCTCGATATCTTCGGTCAGGGAGGCGGGCCAGGTATACTGCTTCATCACTTCGGCCGCGAAGACCATCCCGTTGCCTTTAAGCCCGGCTGACCCGCCCAATGTCATTCTGCCTTGCGGGCGTAAGTAATGTAGAACTGCCAGCGCCGCGTAGCGAAGCGCCCCATTCCAGGATTGCTCCGGTTGGCGGACGGCATAATAGGCCTGGATTACCTGCTCTCCTCGCTGAATTCTGGCTGCCATGACTCTGAAGAAATTCGGCGAGATGATACTGTCAGCATCCAGAAAGACCAGCGCGTCATGGGGGCTATTGTCCTGCCAGAGTCGGTTGAGCAGCCACTGGAGCGCATACCCTTTGCCGAGCAGTTCCTTGTTTTGGCGGACATGAACGACAGCCCCCATGCTCCTGGCAATCTCAGCGGTCTGATCTGAACAATTGTCGGCCACAACATGGACGGAAAAAAGGTCGGCGGGATAATCAACCCGGGCAATGTTAGCGAGGGTTTCGCCCAACAAACGTTCTTCATTATGGGCCGGAATGATGATCAAGAAACGGCATGCCGGCTCGCCGGGGGGGATCTGGGTTTTGGGCGATGCTCGCCTCGACGCGGCGGTCAATATCACCAGATATCCGACGAGAAAAGCAAGGCCGCTTTGTATGATTGCGATAAGGAGTTGTAAGCTTCTCAAAATAACCTCTAAGGCGCTATGTTTTTGATCCAGAGAACCCATTTGCTTGACTGCCGTTGGGGGACTTCATTCCCCTGGCGTGCTCCGCCATATCGACACGATAAAATTGCAATATCGATGTTCGTGCGACCGTACCAGTAGCATTACTATAAATCGGCTGGCTGCCGATGGGCCTCATACCAACCGTTGTGCGATCCTTTCCTGTTCACACCAACCCGGAATTTTACGATATATCCTGGTTAGAGCTTATTTCAAATTGTCAATCTGTTAGAGTCCATGTTTCTTGTTTTTTGGACAATTCCCCCTTGTCCGATTTCCCTACAGGCAGCTTGCCAAAAACTTCATTGTAATAAACCAATAGTGAATGTGTTCTCTTCCAAATACCCCAACAACGAAATTCACATAATATAACGAGACATTGCGATTTTTATTGCACTTATTGGACCCCTCTCTTTGCTGTTGATTGCCGAAGTTCCCCCCCTGTTTCGAAAACGTTCCCACCTGGCCAAATGTATATCTATCATAAAGAATTATCGTAAAAGTGTCTATAATCCTGTCTAATTGAAAGGGATTAAAAAAGGACTATCTTTTGGGTAGTTCTTTTCTAGTTCTTTGCATTAATTGGACATAAAAATTTATATTGAGATGATACCTTGGAGCCTGTCCAACCTGTTTGGAAGCTGCGCTGGGTCTTGCGTGGGCGCCCGGCGCCCACGCAAAAACAGGGCGAATTTAGGGGAGTTCTGGAATTTGCCAGTAAGGCCCGGGCGCATGTTCCCAATCCGGCATGCTCCATCCATTCAAGTCAAAGACGATCTTTCCGGCACGGACGGTAAGCTGGCACTCGATCTTCTGGTTTCCTGTCAGGCGGGCGCGCCCACAGTCGCTGAAGCCAAACTGTCCTGTGCTGATTTTGAAAACTGCTACATCAGCGTCTGCGCCCGGCGTCAGGTTACCCAGTTTGGGATGGCCGATGACCTGCGCCGGCACGACGGTCGAGCGGAGAATAACTTCCGCCAGCGGCATTCCCATATTGAGAAATTTGGATTGTGTATGCTGCATGCTGATGACCGGCCCATTGATATTGGCCATATGCAAATCAGTCGATAGGGTATCTGGTGGAAAGCCATCCTTCAAGGCGGGCACAGCATTGCGAAACCAAAAGCTGGCTGCGCCGTGGCCCAGGTCAAAGCGGATGCCTTTCTGGCGAGCTTCAAAAAGAAAGTCATTGACTCTTCCAGATGAATTGATGATCGGGAACTGCCGGGCAAAAACATGCGTGTGGATATCGCCGGGGCGGAGTTTCCTTAAGAGTAGATCGGGATACGGGCGTTCGGGCGGGCGGGGCCAGAAATCGACCATCACCGGCTTTCCGCACAGCTCCCCGGCTTCGACTGCCCGTTCTACCGAAACCCAGGGTGCATGGACAGAATCCCAGTCCAGGCTGGTCCAGTAATGGGCGGTTTTGATCCCAACGATGATATCTGGGAAAGCCTGGGCCAGGCTGGCAGCGATTTTTGGATCCATTTCGGCCGGGTTTTGCTCGGATTCGTGGTCCACCATACCCCGCTGTGCAATATTTAGAAAAGCCAGCACCCGGACGGTCACGCGGTCGATGGTGTGCTCTTTGAAATCAATAAAATGCTGCCAGCCGGCGCTGCCTGTATCGACGGTGGTCGTGACGCCGGAGGCCAACAGATGGGCATCCGGGTTGACTGCTTCGATGTAGCTTTTCTCCGTCGGGCGAAATTTATATACATGGGTGTGAATGTCGAGCAGGCCTGGGGTAACGTACAGGCCACTCACATCCACCGTTTGTGTGGCTTCTTCTTCAGGAATGCCGGCTGCCACCCGGGCGATTTTCCCTTCTTTTATTGCCACATCCGCCGGGCCATCGATCGAATTCGCCGGATCGATTACATGCCCATTTTTGAGCAGCAGATCATATTTCAGAGGTTGGATGGTTTCTTGGCCAGTCATTTTTATCTCCATTAGCAGATCAATTCATGCGTGGGTTTCTGCTGGGTGAAGTGACATCCGGTGCGCCAACCCGGCCAGGACAACCAGCGCAGCCAGCATATCAACCAGCAGGACAATTGCCAGACTCACAGGGCCGGAGCTTTCGAACAGCACGCCGATCACCCAGGGCAGGAGCATTGCCCCGGCACTGTTACCGATTGAAAACAGGCCGGTAATGCGCCCGCTGAGGGTCATCATCTGGCCTGAGAGTGACATAGTGGTGGGATAAATTGACGCCAGGGCAAACCCCAACCCGGCTGAGGTGATGATGACAGCTACCAGCGACCTGGGCCAGATCAGCATGACCAGCAGGCTTGCCAGCGCGCCAAGGTAATCGGCGCGCAGGATGGAATATGGTTTAAAACGAATCGCCAGGGGAATGGCAACTAACCGCCCGACTGTCAGCGCCCCCCAAAAAACGGAGGTTAGATAAGCTGCGTTGGTGGCGTTGGTCAGTTTCATCTCGATCGCATAGGTGTAAATCCACCCGCCGTAAGCCAGGGAGGCACCCGAGTAACAACCGAAGACCATGGCAATCAGCGTGATAAGTAAGGGATCGTTATTCTCTGCCCGGTCAGGCCTGGCGGCAAGCGGTGAAGCCGGGCTGGGCAAAAGCGCCATGGCTGCTGAAGGTAGGATGATGACCGCCAGCAGCATGTAGATCCAGACCAGGCCGCCTTCGAGCGTGATGAACTGGGCGATGATCACCGGGGTGATAAAGGTCCCCAGTCCAAAACAGAAGTGTAGTCCATTCATCAATGGCCCTACATTTGAACCGTATACCCACACCAGGAGAGCATTTCCGCCGATATTGAGCACCCCCTGAACCAGGCCGGTGATAAATAAAAGGACGGTCAACAGCCACAATATTGGAACCAGTGGAGTCAGGGCTGTCAGGATAGCCATGCTGGCAATCATTGCGGCCATAATGGTGTGTCCATTGAGCCGGTCATAGACTCGACCACCCCACACAGAACCAACCAAGCTGCCGATGGACCGGGCAGTGAATAAGATGCCAATCGCGGCCAGGCTGGAGCGGGTATTTTCTGCCAGCTCGGGCAGCGTCGGTCCCAGTGAGGACATTGAGATGCCCATTGCGACAAATGAAGCGTAGTATGCGGCCGTGATCAGCAGTTTTCGTTTTTTCATAGCCTGGCTGGTTACCTTCTCAATAATTATAAGCCCGGATCGGGTGCTGGCTGCCGGCTGAGGTCCCTGTTCTGCGCTGCGTTTGACGAGGACGAAAATATATTTAATCGCCGGTAGAATATACGTAAAATTAACGTAAAAAATAACCGTGAACATAATCCTTACAAAACTGAAAAGACAATCAATTTTTAACGGTGCTAATATGCGAATATGAACATTCAAAAACTCCACATTTCTCTGGTCTTGATGATTGCCCTGGTAATTGCCTTGCTTATGACGCCCGCGTTCTTTGGCGGCCAGGTGCAGGCCATCGACCGATTGGCGGAAGGGGATGGTCCGTTCAACCTATATCTCCCGGTAATCCAGGGGCCCAACACGGCGCCGAAATATTTTACGACACTGCCGCCGGGTTCGGTTTTACCCAGTGATGCCGAGTGCGCAGCGATGATCAAGGCGCGAGCCGAGAACAAAGCTTCCAATCTGATCTACAATGCCACGCCGGGCAGCCAGCGGCTGGCGGTGGACTTCTTTGATCCCTACTCGACCGACCCGCGAGCAAACAGCATAATTGCTGCGCGGGTGACGGGCAGCTACACGGGGACGACGGATCAAATCCTGCAGTGGGTGGCGTGTAAGTGGGGTGTTGATGAGGATATGGTGCGAGCTCAGGCGGCAGTTGAGTCGTGGTGGCGCCAGGATACACTGGGTGACTGGACGACAGATGCCAGCCGCTGCGCGCCAGGGCATGGGTTGGGTGTAGATGGCCGGCCTGGGGAGTGCCCGGAGAGCTTCGGCATCCTGCAGAACCGCTACCCGTATGAGCAGTCAGCCTGGCCGGGGATCGGGAACTCGACCTCATTCAACGCCGATACGGCCTATGGCATCTGGCGAGCCTGCTACGAAGGGTATGAGTGGTGGCTTAATGATGTAGACCGGGGCTGGGATTATGGCCCTGGGGATGCGTGGGGCTGCATGGGCCGCTGGTTTGCCGGGCGCTGGCACACCGATGCGGCAGAGTACTATATCAGCCGGGTCTGGGAGTATTACGACATGCGCATCTGGGAGCAGAGTTACTTCCAGGAGCCATAAACATGGACCCAAGGCACAGCCGCACGTTTTAATAACTGACTGCCGGATTGCCTTCAGCGCGATCCGGCAGTTGGCCTCCCGGTCGGGAAGGCTGGCCGGGCTACTTATCGAAGCTGTAATGAGGGATACGATTTTTCTCCACTATACTATTTTTATATCCAGGCGAATTGGTTGAGCGACTACCTGTCAGAGCGTTCGATAATAACCGGGCCAATCCTGGCCCTGATCTGCCGTCATGATGGAGTCGAGAGGTTCTATGATGCGTTTCGGAAATATCCTGCTTGCCCTGATCCTTCTGGGGTCTGGTGTCACCCCAACCTATGCTGCCGGCAGCCAGGCCGCTGCATACGAGGTTCATCTTGTCACGATCGCCGGGGAGCGAATCGAGATTGGCCTGCCCTTTTCTGTAGAGGGTTTTATCGCATCTGCCCCAGACGATGCGGTGCAAATTGCCACCGCAGTGCAATGGGACCCATTTCTTGAGGTCAGCCTGAGCGCAGAACCGGTTGCATCGGTTGTGGCGCCTGGGGATCAGGCAGCTAACCCATTGTTTTTGACTGCCGAGTCTATGAATACGCTCCAACGCCAGCGTGACGAGCAGGCGGCGATTCCGCTGCGCGCCCACCGGCTCAGTTTCTTTGGCCAGGAGCGAGAAAGCGTTTCGAACCGGGTTTTGATTCACCTGAAACCGATCGTAAAAGAGCCGGTGATCATTCACGAATGGGTTGCCCAGGCTGGAGGTGATCTCTGGACGTTCCGGGTGAGTTATACGCCTGGCCAGGGTTTTTCTGAAGCCTTACTGGATCGGGTCATTGTTCGTTTCGGCACCCCTGCGGATCCGGACAACCGGTTGAACCCGGCTGCACAACCAATTGAAGCGCATCGCGAGTCTGCCGGTGTAGTCCCTTCACAGCCTGCCCTGACAGATAGCCTGCTGCCAACCCCGGCCTGGTGGAGTGGTGAATGTGATACGGATAACTACCAGAAGGTGGCCGGGATTCCAGCTTACCCTTTGGGCGGCATCTACCGTGGCGTCAAGGCCTGTGGCCCGCGCCCGTGGTATGATGGCGCGCCGGATGTGCTGGTCCGGTTTTTTGTCGGGGCCTGGGGAGAATATGAATGGGAGTGCGTGGAGCTATCCATGCGCTACCTGTACCTGGCATATAATATTGCACCTTATCCTGGTAATGGAAAGGATGTCGTTGCCAATTATCCGGGTACGCTACTAATTAAGGTCAGCAACGGTAGTTATGGGGGGCCACAGCCAGGCGATGTATTAAGCTATGGCCCCACGACCACTTACGGTCACACATCGGTTGTCTCTGCTTCAAACATTGATTCCAGCGGCAACGGAACCATCACCGTCGTCGAGCAAAATTCATCGGCTACCGGCGTGAAAACGCTGACGGTGGCCAACTGGTTTGTGCAGTCCTCGATGACGGTCAGCGGCTGGCTGCATGATCCAACTGGAGACCTGAAGCTGCCCCCAGCGGTTTACCTGCCGATCATCATTGGGATTAATTGACTTCCTTGGGTGGCCGGTGTACAATATCCATGGTTGCAATGCGTTTGCGCAGTGCATGACCATGCAGATTGATATTACCTTTGTTTTATCCGTATTGCAGATTGTGTGAAAGCCCCGATTGGATAGGGCTGTAGCGCTGTTTGCCGTGCCTGGATCAAAGGTAATGTCGTACCCCAATCCAAGGAGGTAAAGAAATATGCCAAAGTTCGAGCGTGAAGTTGAGATTGATGCTCCTGTTGAGAAAGTTTGGGAGACCATCACGAATCCTGACCTCTGGCCGGAGTGGTTCCCAGGGATCGATGGCGTCGCAAATGTGACCTCGGTCAGTGAGGGCGGAAGCTTTGAGTGGACGTCTGAAGGCCGGACAGGCCGGGGTGCAATTGTTAAAATGGAACCGCTGAAGCGTCTGGAAATCATGACCCAAATTGGCGACGACAGGGACTCGCATGTCTTTGTTCTGCGGCCAAGCGGAGGTTTCTTGGGGCTCAATGCGGATGAGTGCAAGGTGGAATACACCCTGGATACACTCATGGGCGGCGGCATCCTGGCGAACTTTGTGGCCGGGGGCAACCCCAAAGATGCGATGCGGGTCAAGAAAGCCACCCATAATTTAAGAAAACTGGCTGAGCGTGTTTAAACCCGGGTTAATGCATACCGGGTAAGAGAAGGTTCCTCCGGGCCTGCCGTCCAGGCGCAGCACAGAAATAACTTGTAAAAGTTCACTATCAGAAAAATTTGGAGGGTTGATCATGGGTCTGTTAGCAACGATCGTTGTCGGTTTAATTGCTGGTTTGCTGGCTTCCTGGCTGATGAAGGCCAAAACGGGAATTCTGGTCGACTTAATCCTGGGTATTGTCGGCAGTATTGTGGGTGGCTGGCTCGCCAGCTTGCTGACCGGCCTCGACCTTGTGACGGGTGTTAACCTCACCAGTATTCTCGTTTCATTGTTGGGTGCGATCGTCGTGATTGCTGTCTACCGCTTCATCAAGCGGCGCTAGATCATTGCCCAGGTTTTTGGGCTGCCTGACTTTATCTATTACCATAGAAACCATGGGTGGGGAAATGCCCGCCCATGGTTATTTTTTAAACAGTTCTGGTTTCGCTATCTTTATGCAGGCCAGGCTTGCAGGATCGTGTTACTGATTTGCCTCACTGTAATACTAATCCGCGGTATGGTGTTGAAGGCGGTGGTTCTGGCAGGATGTGTTTTTCTGGTGCATATCCTTCTACCGCGAAGTCCAGGGGGAACGCCGCGTTTATCTGCTCCACTATTTTCACTTCGTACGAGCCCTGTGTGTAGTAAACAAGGACAACCTGTTCATAAGGAGTCACGCCGGTTGTGTAGCTGAACACGCCTTCTGGCCTCAAGTGGCCATATCCAATGCCCTCAACATGGTTGGGTGTGTACGGGATCGCTTTCAGGGTTGGGTTGTTATACAGGACTTTCAACCCGGCGGTGAGTTCCCATTCTGCGACGTAGGGCAAACGTCCATAAGGTTGCTTGGGATCGTCATACGGCATCGCCACGACCAGGGTTGTGCCATCTTTCAGGTTGGGGACTGCCTGGAACAGGGCCCGCCAGAAATGCTTTTGTTCCGCCCAGGCCAGGCGCGCCTCATTTTGATTCCAGATCTGTTGGGTGATACCCATCAAGATGAACGGAACCATTGCGGACAGGATGATAAGCCGCATCTGCAGCCGATTCCGGGTGACCCACATCCCGACCAACGCGATTCCTGCGGATGCGGCCAGCGCGGCGCCGAAAATTGCGAACATGTTGGCGCGTGATGAAAACCAATCCAGGGCCGGCTTGACGATGAGGATATAGGGGAAAAAACCAGCCACAAACATCACCATGCCGGCGCTGAAAGGCTTCAAGAGCTGGAGGGTTTCCTGTTTCATTTCCGCCCGCGATAACGGGTCCAGCGGGTAATGAAGGGTTTCTCCATTCTCAGGATCGGTTGGGGTTGTTTGGCCAGTTTTATGGAAAGCACCCGGTTCGCGGGTTACCCACAGCGCCAGCATCCCAACTGCAGCAACCGCTGCGCCGACCAGGAGCATCGTCCTGCGCGGAGAAACCCCCAGCAGGCTGGAGAACGGCAGGATCCAGGCGTTTACAAACACCGGGACGATTGGGCTGAGCCGGTCGAAAAGCCTTGCGATAAGACTCTGTCCTGATTGGAACCCCATGACGATATAGGGGTCGTGGACATTAAAAACAACCGGCTGGATGGCGAACCGCCAGATGGCAAACAGGACCCCAACCCCGATTGGATATAGGAGCATTGCCCTGCGCCTGGAAGAAATTCCCCGGGTGAAAATCGCCAGGAGCACGCTCCAGGCGATAACCAGCCCGAAGGAGGATTCATACGCGCCCAACGGGAAGACGATCAGGGGTAAGGCCAGCGCCGGTTTCCACAAGCTCCCTTTCTCGGCGTAATCGAGCATCAAATACAGGACAATGAGGGTCGCCAGGTAAGTGATCCAGATGTAATTCATCGAGAGCCACATGCGGGTCAGGTCCACGGGGTAGACGAGGAACAGGAGCGCCGCCGGCAGCGCCAGGTAGCTGTGGCCGGAAAAAACCCGCCGGGCCAGGAAAAATACCATTACAGCGCACAGAAAGATGACAAAAATATGGGTATCGTAAAGCGCTTTGACATTTAAGCCAAATATTCCAAGCAGGATTTTTGCGACGGTGTCGAGCAGGGGCCGCCGGTTGGTCAGATCGACCAGCTCGAGCCCGCCAAAGAGATACTGCTGGCCGAACGTGAGCCAGTCATCATAGTACAGGATTGGCGCGTAACCCGTTCGGAAGGACATGACCGTGACAAGAAAGAGGGTCAGGATTGGCGCGAAAAACTGCTTTACGTGTGTGGATAGAGTACGAAGCATCAAACTCTCCGGTTGGCTTGGGTTGAACAGGGACCTTACACCGGTGATTATACATCGATCGAAATAACCAAACCGGGGAAGAAAATGCCCCGGCGATTGGCGCCGATTACCTGGCTTATATCCAAATTTTATAAATATTTTCCCCTATAATAAAACCAATCTTCGAAACGGTTTTCATATATTTCAACACCAGGAGGTTATTATGAACCGGCTTGAAAAAATTGAACTGACGGAAATGCCTGACCGGCCAATCCCCTGGCACGTGATATCCGAAGAACTGGCGTACCAGAAACTCCAGACAACGGTCGATGGAATTAAGCGGTCAGAAGTTGTGGAACGTCAGCAGGAATTTGGGCGCAATACACTCCCGGCCAGGGTTCCTCCTACCTTGTTTGAGATTATCCTCCACCAGTTTAAGAGCCCGTTGATCTATATCCTTCTGGTTGCCGCCGCAATTGCCCTGCTAACCGGGGATATCAAAGATGCGGTGTTTATCCTGGCGGTGATTGTCCTTAACGCGACCATTGGTACGGTTCAGGAATGGCGTGCGGAGCAGAGCGCTCATGCTCTGCAGCAGCTAATCAAAGCGCAGGCGCGGGTACGGAGAGATGGGCAGCAAATCCTGGTCGACGCGGAGGATCTTGTTCCGGGGGATGTGATCCTGCTTGAGTCGGGTGATAAGGTCTCAGCAGATCTGCGGTTGGTGCAGGTCAATAATCTGGCGATCGATGAATCGTTCCTGACTGGCGAGTCTCTGGCTGCCGAGAAGAAATTAATCATCTTGGAGCGTGAAGCGCCGGTCAGCGACCGCGCGAATATGGCCTATGCCGGCTCAACTGTGATTTCAGGGCGGGGGGTAGGGCTGGTGACTGCTACGGGCAAATATACCGAGGTGGGGAAAATTGCCCGGACAGTGGCAGAAGAAGAAGGGGCCAAGCCGCCCCTGGTGCTGCGGATGGAGAAATTTTCCAAGCAAATCAGTTTCATTGTGCTTGGATTTGCCTCAATTTTGGGAATCGTCTCATTTGGACGAGGAATGCCTTTCAACGAGGTGCTGTTCCTGGTGATTGCCATGGCGGTTTCGGCCATCCCCGAAGGTCTGCCGGTGGCGATGACAGTGGCTCTATCCCTTTCGACCGGGCGCATGGCAAAACGGAATGTAATTGTGCGGAAGCTCACTGCGGTAGAAAGCCTGGGAAGCTGCACGGTTATTGCCAGCGATAAAACTGGAACCCTGACGGTCAATCAGCAAACGGTGCGGGCGATTGTATTCCCCGGTGGCAGGCGGATACAGGTTCAAGGCCAGGGATACAACGATGAAGGAAAAATTATCAATGAGAGCGGTGGTGAGCCAGATGGCGAAACAAGAAATCGGCTGCAGAACCTGGCGCGCGATGCAATTTTCTGTAATGAGGCTGTGCTAGATAAGAATGAGGGCGTATGGTCGCACAGCGGCGATGCGATGGATGTGGCGCTCCTGGCGTTCGGGTATAAGCTTGGATTGAACCCAAACAGCCTGCGCAAACAATACCCTAAAAGGGCAGAGATCCCGTTTGAATCGGAAAAGCGGTATGCTGCCACGCTGCACGAATTGGAAAATGAAGGCGTGCTGGTTGTCAAAGGAGCGGTGGAAACCGTCCTGTCTTTCTGCAGCCAGGTAGAGACATCTACCGGGGAAAAATCCCTGAATGCTGAAACCATCAACCGTCAGGCGCTGGACCTGGCTGCTGAAGGTTTTCGCGTGCTGGCTTTTGCATCGCGCAAGATCCCAACTGGTGCGAGCCCTGCGACCCTGGAAGAAGGCGTGCTTGCTGGCATGACTCTCCATGCCCTGGTTGGGTTCATTGATCCGCTTCGCCCAGAAGCATTAGAAGCCGTCAAGATTGCTCAATCGGCTGGGGTGCATGTGGCAATGGTTACAGGCGACCATCCGGCGACCGCCTTCGCGATCGCTCGCGACCTGGGAATTGCTTCAGCCCAGAATCAGGTTGTAACCGGGCAAGAACTGGCCGATATTGGCGACGTTCATGTTCCTGAATTTTACGAGCGAGTAAAAAGATCGAATGTGTTTGCGCGCGTCTCACCGCATCAAAAGCTACACATTGTTGATGCATTGATGGGCCTGGGCAATTTTGTGGCAGTCACCGGCGATGGCGTAAATGACGCACCCGCGCTGCAAAAAGCGAATATTGGCGTGGCGATGGGTTCAGGCACTGACATTGCTAAAGATACAGCATCGATCATTGTGACCGATGATAATTTTGCTTCAATCGTAGCCGGGATTGAAGAGGGACGGCATGCTTATGCCAACGTTCGCAAGGTGACCCTGCTCCTGATCTCAACCGGGCTGGCAGAACTTGTTCTGATTGGGCTGTCCATTGCGGCCGGGTTGCCAGTTCCTTTGCTGGCGGTGCAAATCTTGTGGCTGAACCTGGTTACGAATGGGATCCAGGATGTGGCCCTGGCGTTTGAGGCCGGAGAGAAAGGCGTGATGAAAGTGCCTCCGCGCTCGCCGAAAGAGGGAATGTTCAACCGTAAGATGATTGAGCAGGTCCTATTGAGCGGCCTGACGATGGCGCTGATTTGTTTTGCTGCCTGGGCCTGGCTGATCAATTCCGGGTGGAAAGTAACAACTGCGCGCAATGGCCTGCTGACCTTACTGGTGTTGATGCAGTTTTATCATGTTCTCAACTGCCGTTCGGAAACCACCTCGGCTTTTCGCATCCCACTCAAGAATAACCCGGTCCTGATGCTGGGGATGGTCCTGGCGTTTGCCATTCATGTTCTGGCGACTGAAGTTCCTTTCTTGCAGTTGCTGCTGCGCACCGAATCACTTCCTACCCAGTATTGGCTGGGTTTCGCGGCCGTTGGAATCGCCATGACGATTGTTTTGGAGATCTACAAGTGGCAGGCTAACCTGCGCAAAGCGAACTGATAAGAATATTCTTGAGGCCGGGCATTCGTTAGAAAACGGTTCGGAGGAGAATCAAAATGCAGATGTCAACCTTTGACGCAGATATGCCCAAAAGCAGGCGGGTGATGTATTGGTCCACGCTGTTGTTGCTGATATTTGGCCTGGCGAGCGGCCTGATGCTATTTTGGGGAGGCCGCCCGTGGTTCCTCCTGGTTGAGGTCCTTGGCAGCATCGCTGTCGTAATTTTCTTGCTGATGCTGGCTTTCTTGCTATCTTCCTTTATCAGGAAACCAGAAGTTAAAGAAAAACGCCGCCTGGCTGCCCGGGCTGACCAAAATGCCAGTCATATTGATGCGGCCAGAACCGACCTGGCTGATGCTTTGCAGAAAAAGAAAACGATCGAAGAGACTTATGAAGACCAAAGAGCACTGGAGAAAAAACAGTATGCCAATCTCACGGAGGCTGTTCGGCGCCGGCTCGAGGAGACCCAACTGGCCCAAGAACAAGAATTGGCGCAAACCCTGGCCGCGCTGCAGAAGGAACACCTTGATGCAGGATTAAGAGCTGTTGAGGTCGATCCAATCCATGTGCCAGGAATCGGGGATGTGCTGGCTGAAAAATTGCGGCAGGCCGGTATTATCACGGCCCTCGATGTTACCGGAGATGCAATCCGGGCGATCCCCGGTTTTGGCGAATCGAAAGCTTTGAGCCTGATCCGGTGGCGCGAGTCGCTGGAAAATGAGCTGCGAAACAGCCAGCCTTCCCAACTGCCGGCTGAGCAGGCCGAAAGTCTCCAGGTGAAATATGCCCAGGACAAGCAGACCCTGGAGGAAGAACTGGCGGGCGCGCAGCGGTCTTATGAAAGTGTCGTTGAAAAATTGCGCCAGACTGAGGCCAATGAACTGGTCAGTGCCGAGGCGGCGGAATCGGCGGCGCGGCAGAACCTGACCGGGCTGGAAACTGAGCAGCAGGAACTTGCCGGGATGCTTGGCCAAT
>CAZBDC010000034.1:0-36137 GCA_964490575.1 uncultured Anaerolineaceae bacterium
AGCGCTACTTGATCCAGGCGCTGGCAGGATAGGATTATCAAATTTTCTGGTAGAATGAAATTATATTTCTAACAATTCAGCTGGAGGGTGTTATGGATCTGCCCATTTACAAGCTCTTCTTCTTCAGCCGCACGCCGCGGGCGCTTGACCTGCCGATCGAAAAGCTGCAAGCGGGTATGAGCCAGCTTAAGGATCTGCGCAGGCGGTTGGGCATCCGCCAGCTTCTATTAACTCACATGCGCTGGTCAACCGACCAGTACGAATATTTTGGCGTCGAACAGTATCCCAGCCTGGAAGCGCAGCAGGAATACTGCTACAGCCTGGAGACAGCCGGGTGGTATGGTTATGTTGAGGGGGAGTCTTTTCTAGGCTTACCGCTGGATGGGACGGCTAATGACCTGACCCCCCCCGTACCGCCGCCGGCCGGGGAGCATTCAATTTACCGGGTTTATCTTTCGCGCCTGACGATACATGGCCAGGAATTGGACAATAAGCAGTTAAGCACAGTGTGGTCTATGGGGCTGGATGCTTTGAGCCGGGTAGGCGGCGTCCAGATCCTGGCAGCCTATACGCGCTGGAATAACGAAACCTGGGATTCTTTCGGAATTGAACGTTTTCCCAGCCACCAGGCGATCATGGAGTATTCGCAGTATCTATCGGTTTCAGGTTGGTATCGCGTTTCTGAGGCGCGCTCGCACCTTGGATTGGCGGTCGGTGGTTTGTTGAGCGGGATGGACGAGTTTTAGCGTTTCCAGCCCATGCAGCACCTGATTTTCGCCTTTTTGGCCCTGGCTGCCGCACTGGCTACCCTGTTGGTTTCGCTCTATGCCAGCCGGCGAGGTGATCCTGGCGTTATACCCCTGGTGGTTTGCCTGGGACTGGCAAGCCTATCCCTTATAACTGGCCTGTTTGAACTGGTCGCAGCAGATAATGCCTGGACGCTTTTCTGGGGCCAGCTCAAGAATCTGTTTATTGCAGGCCAGCCGATTGCCTGGGTGGCTTTCGCGCTGCAGTATGCCGGACATACTCGTTGGTCGGCGCCAGGCCGTTTCTGGATTTTTACGATTATACCGATGCTGACGCTTGTATTGACCGTCACCAACCCACAGCACGGTCAGGTATGGTCGTCCTTTCAGGTTGAACGCGAAGGCGGTTTCTTGGTGGTTCGGGCTGTGTATGGAAGCTGGTTCTGGCTGCAATGGATTTATTCAATTGGGATGTTAGCTACTGCCGCCGTGCTGATTGCCAGGGCCAATGATGCCGGCAGGCGCGACCGTGCTTTCCAGACGGGCTAGGCGGCGGTTATTTTTCTGCTGCCCCTGCTGGTCAGTGCGTTTTACCTGTTTGATCTGATCCCGGGACTGGCCCGGGATTATTCGCCAATTGCCTTTGGGTTGTCCGCCCTGGTTTTTGCCCGCGAAGTTCTCAAACCGCCGCTGTGCAGTGTGGCGGATCGACAGACTGCCGATCTGGAGGCAGTGGTTCGGGCCCGCACGAGGAATTTGACTGCCTTGTATGAGGTGACGGCTGCCACGAACCTGATTTTTGACCTGCCCGAGCTTCTCAAAAATGTGCTGACTGCTGTTACCAATGTATTTCACCTGCGGGTAGCGTTCTTGCATTTGGACGAGGTGAATTATGCCTTTTTCACCGCCGAGAGACCTGCCATCCCGGTCCGACGTGCGATCATTGACATGCCTGAGACGGGCGACGGGAATATCTCCTCAGGTAGGACCCTTTTCCTGGTGTCTTTTACCGGGTTGACACCTGACCAGGCAGTTTTACTTTCTTCTTCCGCTGATGCTGGGACGCCCTGGCAGCAAGTCCTAACCAAGGAGCGGGTCGTGATCCAGCCGCGGATGCCTTTTTCGATCAGGGCCGGCGAAACTTCCCTGGCAGCCTGTATTTGTGTGCCGGTTCATGCCAAGGGACGGGTGCAGGGTGTGTTGAGCGTCCTGGATGAATCGATTGAATATCTTATGGCAGAAGATGTCGAACTGTTGGCAGTCATCGCCGACCACCTGGGCGGGGCAGTTGAGCGAGAGCGGCTTCGTCGCGTTGCTGAACAGGCGGCGGTTGCGGAAGAACGGCAAAGGCTGGCCCGTGACCTGCACGACACTGTAACCCAGACCCTGTACAGCCTGGTTCTGTTTGCTGAGGCGGGTAAAGATGCACTGGCATCGAATAATCTCGAGCGGGTTGGAAATCACCTGATCCGCCTGCGTGATGCTGCGCAGCAGGCGTTGAAAGAAATGCGGTTGTTAATCTATGAGCTGCGCCCGCTGGCGCTGCAGCATGCGGGCCTGGTCGGCGCCCTGAACCAACGCCTGGAGACAGTCGAACAACGGGCCGGAATTGAGACACGCCTGGAGGTCGAAGGGCTTATCCCCCTGCCAGATCGGATTGAGGCTGGGCTGTATGTTATTGCCCAGGAAGCGTTGAACAATGTCCTGAAGCATGCCCGGGCCACACAAGTCGTCGTGCGTCTCTCGGCTGGGTTAAAGGGTGTGGAATTGGAAATCATCGATAATGGTCAGGGGTTCTCCAATGAAGAGAACCTCGACCGGGGAATTGGGTTGGCCAGCATGCGCGAACGGGCGAGGTCGTTAGGCGGCACTGTGAGCATTTACTCCGAAGCAGGGCGGGGAGCTCGAGTGCTTGTTTCAATTCAGCAGGAGGAAAAACATTGAACGAAATCAGTCATGCAGGCACCTCGGGCTGCATCCGAATATTGGTTGTGGATGATCATGCAATCGTGCGAGAAGGGTTGCGTGCGCTGCTTGACGGAAAACCGGATTTGTGTGTAGTAGGAGAAGCAGATAACGGTCAGGTGGCGGTCCAACTGGCCGGAGAATTGATCCCAGATGTCATTCTGATGGACCTGGTGATGCCAATCATGGATGGAATCGCGGCGATTGTAGAAATTAAGAAATTTCAACCAGATGCACGCATTCTGGTCTTGACCAGTTTTGCCGAAGATGGTCAGATTTTTACTGCAATTCAAAGTGGTGCGCTGGGATATTTATTAAAGGATTCATCGCCAGCCGAGCTGGTGGAGGCCATTCACAGTGTTTACCACGGCCGGCCTTCGCTGACGCCCTCAGTTGCGCGAAAACTTCTGGTTGGCCAGGCAATTTTTGCCCACCAGGCCAGGAGCGCCAGCGTGGCGGATACCAGGCCAATCTATCGTCAGCAGGCGCCGGTGGAGACACTCACGGAGCGGGAAATTGAGGTGCTTCGACTGGTCGCCAGGGGATTATCCAACCAGGACATCGCTCAAATTCTTATGGTAGGCGAGGGAACAGTGCGCTTTCACGTCTCTAATATCCTCAGCAAGCTTCACATTGATAACCGTACTCAGGCTGTACTGTATGCGCTGCGGACCGGGCTGGCGAAGCTGGAGTAGCCGAACGGAAAGGCTGTACCACCTGTGTATTCTTTTTAAAAATTCGGTAAAATATGGGTATGATAATGTCCTAGAAGATCGAGGCAGCATGGGGGCCAGTTCTGGAAGATTGAGGAAAAGAAATGGGCAGAATTTTGGAGATGGTCGGGCGCTTCCTGGAAGAGGATGATTGGCCCTTAAGCCTGGTTGAGGCCCGTTCGGCATACAGAACCGCCTTTGAAGGCAAAAATGGCCAGTTTGCCTGTTATGCCCATGAGCGTACTGAGCAAGAGCAGTTTGTCTTTTACTCGATCTTTCCGGTTTGCTCACCGGAGAATTGCCTGGATGAGGTGGCTGAATTTATCACACGGGCCAATTCCGGCATGGTCATTGGCAATTTTGAGCTGGATTATGAGGACGGTGAAATTCGTTATAAAACCAGCCTTGATGTCGAGGATGTTGAGATCGTTGAGCCACTGGTCCGGCACTTAATCTATGCCAATGTCCTGACGATGGATCGCTATTTTCCCGGCCTGATGCGCGTAATCTATGCCGGGGTCGATCCGGTCGACGCGATTGAGGAGGTGGAAGGTGGCAGAGCAGGGTGACTTCAGCGGATTTCAGATTCGACCGATGACCCTGGACGATTACGAACCGGTGCTGGTGATGTGGCAGGCGACAGAGGGAATGGGTCTCAGCCAGGCCGACTCGCGCGAAGCCATGGCCCGCTACCTGTCCCGCAATCCGGGTTTGAGCCTGGTGGCGCTTTCTTCGCAGGGAGAACTGGCCGGAGCAGTGCTGTGCGGGCATGACGGCCGGCGCGGGCTGCTGCATCACCTGGCGGTGGCTCCTTCTTTTCGCGGGCAGGGGTTGGGTCGGGCGCTGGTTGAACGCTGCCTGGCGGGGCTGGCTGCAGAAGGAATCGATAAGTGCCACCTGTTTGTTTACACCAGGAATCAATCCGGGCGCGCTTTTTGGGAGGTCGCCGGCTGGTACGAGCGCCCCGAGCTTGTCTTGATGTCAAAGGATATTCATTTACCATGACCCGGCATGTGGATGTCGTTCCTTATCGAGAAGATTGGCCCGAGCAGTTTAAAAAAGAGGCAGAGGACCTCCGCCGGCTTTTTAAGGACCAGCTTGTCAGTATTTATCACTTTGGCAGCACGGCGATCCCTGGGACGAGTGCGAAACCGATCATCGATATTATGATCACCTTGCGGCAGATTGAAGCGGCGGACGAGTTATCTCCTCAATTGTCCGCGATGGGGTACCACGCGGTGGGAGAGTATGGTATTTCTGGACGGCGATTCTTTTACAAAGGTAGCGAAGATCTTCGTTCTCACCATCTGCATATTTACCAGTATGACAACCCCCATATTTTGCGCCACATCGCATTCCGCGACTATATGCGCTCCCACCCAATGTCCGCCCGGCAGTACAGCCGTTTGAAGGAGCAGTTAGCTTACCAGTTTCCAGAGGACATGGATGGTTATATTTCGGGGAAAAATGACTTCGTTAGAGAACAAGAAATGCAGGCGTTAACCTGGTGGTGGGAAGGCAGGCACCAGATGACCAGCGATTAAATAACAAAGTCCGCCTGTCTGACGGACTTTGTTGCACAAGTGCGTTCCCCTGAATACGCACTTTAGGAAGATTTCATTTTCTTTCTACCGGTAAGCTACTTTTATTTTCTGAACTAAGCATACCAGATGAGACTGACACAAAACTGACAGATGGCATAATAATATTGATCAATTATTGAAGTTTCCTAACGCAGATCCAGCCCGAAAGAAAGGTCGGGCAGCAGGCGGGCCGGTGCGCTTTCACCCGCCAGTGCTCCTGGGATCGAGAGGCCCCAAAGCCCACTTTCACCAGAATAGAATACCCAGCGTCCATCTGCTGTCCAGGCGGCGCTGTTAAGCCGGTCACTCAAGCTGATTAATGGCGCCAGTTCATTATTGGCAGGATTGTAAATGTAAAGGGTCGCCTTATCAGGCTGGTTAAGGGTCTTGTAATGAAGCACCCCGACTCTCCCATCTGGCAGCCAGGTCAGGCTGTGCGGCTGAGCCTGGTCTTGATCGTAGAATGGCAGTGGGACGCGGTTC
Source organism: uncultured Anaerolineaceae bacterium (assembly GCA_964490575.1). GTDB lineage: Bacteria > Chloroflexota > Anaerolineae > Anaerolineales > Anaerolineaceae > DSYU01. The sequence continues at coordinate 5,491 of CAZBDC010000034.1, forward strand.
AATTCGCCGCCGATGCTGCCGATAACAAAATCAAATTGCTGGAACCGCAAGTTTTCGCCTGACATGCGGTTCGCCAGGACCATGGCAAATTGTGTTCCATCCGGGGAAAGGGACGTCGCAGTTGCCCATTTATAATCGGGGAGAACCACCAGTGAGTCAACTTCGGCCTGGCCGAAATTGGCCAGCGCGTTAAGGTTTGTTTCCGAAGCGGGATCAAGCGCCACCAGCCTGGCATAATCTACTCTTGTTTCTGGATAAAACAGATGGATTCGCTCCCCTGACTCGCCATTAATCCACACCGGGGGAGTAGAAAGGGGAACGGCTTCGATCGCAAGATAACCAGGCCTGCTGCCGCCGTTGGATGGCAGTATAGCCAGGTAAGTCTGGTGAGGGGTAATAAGGACAGACGCCAGGCGTTTGCTGTCTGGTGACCAGACCGGGCAGCCATAGCGGAGAGTCGCTCCGGTAAAGCTTGTCCCATCAGCAGAGAGATTGGACGTGGTCACCTTGCGGGGTGGTTGTCGGCGGTCGGGGTCGATGACGAAGATGTCGTTAATCTGGTTGCCTGTCTCGGTGTCGTGGGAGAGGAACGCGATCTGTTTGCCATCCGGCGAAAAGGTCGGGCAGGTAATTTCCCTGCCGGCCAGGATGGTCGTCCAGCCGCTGTCGGCAACCAGGCGGAGAAGGGATTGGTTGCCATTCTGGCCGACGCTGGCAATCAAGTCGGTTGCCTGAAGCGGTTCAGAAGGCAGGGGCGGGAGCGACCCAGGGGTTGGCAAAACGGGGCGAGGATTGATGGCCAGGCGATAGCCGGAAGGGCGCATATTAGGCTCGCCGAGAATATCTGGACCGTCAATGCCAGGGATCGAAATGCGCTCGTACAGGGGAGTGTCGGGGTTATCCAGGTTCGAGTCGAACTGGACGGCGTACAATCCGGGTGTGCTTTCCTGCGGCTGCCGGGCGTGTACGACCAGCCAGCGCTCGTTTTGACCAGGCGAAGAAAGGGAGAGCCAGTTCTCGCTGGTAAGTCTTCCTTCGATGCACAGTCCGCTTAGCTCACGTGTACGAAGATCGAGCCAGTTGTTTGGTTTTAACTGGATCGTCCAACAGCCGTCGCCGTCACCGTCCTGAACCATCGAAACCAATAAGGTTTCAGGCACCCAACTAACTGACCGTATGCTTTCCAGCCCAGGCCGGTTGTCGATGCCATAGGCTCCGCGGCTGTTAAAGGTTCCACTCTGGCCCTCCACTATCGGTGGCGAAACACGGATCTCAGTGCGGCTTTCCGCCAGGAACTGGGGCGGGAGATCCTGGTTGTAAGGCCCTTCTGCCACGTAGACCAGTCGTTGCCCTCCTGGGGACCAGTCAAACGGACCGCTGGCGCGCAGCCCATTGGCGGACCGTTCTTCTTCATTTACGGTGGCGTACCAGCCGCTGTCCAGGCTATAGCCAACCAGGCGGCCTTCCGGTTGGCGACTTTGGAAAGCCAGAAAGTTGAGGTTGGGCGACATGCGCGGCTCACTCGAATTCCGTGAGAAAGCAACGCTGCGCATGCCGCGTGTCTTTGGGTTATTCCCGTCCAAAGGAACCAGGTAGATATAAGTATCGCCATCTTGATCCATGCGGGCAGCCCGGGCTGCGAGCCAGCGACCGTCGTGTGACCAGGAAATTGGTCCAATCCAGGCCAGGCGCGGATCAGCAGTAAGCCGGGTCAGGCGGGATCCGGCTACGTGCATAACATACACCTCGGAGCGTGGCTCTTCCCCAGGAAGCGTATCGCGATCAGAAAGGAAAGCAATCCACTCGCCATCTGGAGACCAGGCCGGTGAGGTGTCTTCTGCAGGATGTTGGGTCAGGTTGGTCTGTTCGATGCCGTTTGGCCCTGAATTGAGCAGGAAAACATCCGTGTTCCCAGAGTCCGTGGATTCGAAGGCAAATACGCCGCGGAAAGTGGCCGGTGTGGTTGGCGTAGGAACAGGCTCGGTAGCTTCGATAGTTGGGGAGGGAACTGCTACCTGCTGCGAGGGAGAGAAAAAGAGCGCGCGCGCCGCCAGCAAGGCAGCCAAGGCCAGGATTACTCCCAGCCAGGTAAAAATTTTCTTGTTGCGTTGGCGGCGCCGGAGGACTTGCTGGCGATGCTTAATCACCTGGGTGGTGAGGCCTGGATGTGGGTTATCGAATGGGTTCCAACGCAGGTGCAGTGCGCGCGCCAGCTCACGTTGGTTGTTTTCCCGATGGCGGGCATAAGCGCGGCATTCTGAACAATTTTCAAGGTGAGCCTGGAGCGCCGCCCACTGTTCCTCAGGGAGTCGGCGCCCGCCAGAAGATGAATCAATTCCCTGCCGGATCAGTCGCTGGGCTTGTTGGTGTGTGATCTCAATCATAATTGGGCAATTTTCTCCCGCGCCTGGTCCAGCCGGGCATAAATCACCCCTTCTTTAAGGCGCAGGACGCTGGCAATTTCGTTGATCTGCATGTCGTGATAATACCGAAGCACAAGCGGTAAGCGAAGTTTTTCATCGAGCTGGCAAACAGCCTGCCATAGGGCTACATCATTTGGCAAAAGCCTGGATGCGGATTGGTCAGCAGGAGATGGGGGCCGCTCAGCCGCAGTGGAGCGCCAGCCCGAACCGCGCAGCCAGGCCCAGGCAGCCCAGGCGTGCCGCTTGCGCTGCCAATCGCGAAAGCGCTTCTGGCTGACTTCGATGGCGATTCGGCTCAGCCATATAGGAAAGGGCGTATCTTGCCGGTAGCGTCCTATCCGGTCCAGGGCCACAATGAACGTCCGCAGTGTGGCAATCTCAGCCTGTTCCGCTATCTCTTCCGGCGACGCATCAGAGCGGTCGAGAATGGACAGCGCAAGGCGGAAAACTGCTCTCTGGTGGGTGCGCACCAGGAGGTGGATCGACTCTTCATTCCCCGAAATGCAATCGGAGACGAACTCGTTGGTTACCATTCCTGAATCTTACCCGCAAATAGTAACCGAAAGCAAGGAGTTCGGAACGGATTCTTGATACAATCTGGGCGATTTTCACGCCTGGGTGTGGAAAGCTTACCAAGCTGCGTCTTGTCCGTAATCTTTCTGTGCAGCAGATGCTGGAGGTGTAACTGTTCATGGTTTTAACGCAATTAAAATATAACTTTTTTATTTTTCGGGTATTATTAACAGGGAACTCCTTAAGTTTTAGGAAGGGGGCTGTCATTTACTGATGCAGTCTACACGAAGCCCGTTTGTTCCATGGGTTGCTCGACCAAATGAATATGAACGCCTGGTGGCCGACCTGGTTGACCGGCGTTTCTTTGGGCCGGTTGCGATTACCACTTCTCTACGGGGCGCGCGCGGGATGGGGAAAACCCGCCTTGCCCGGGCTATTTGTGGCGACCCACGAGTGGTCGAGGCGTTCCCAGACGGGATCTTCTGGGTAACCCTGGGAGAGAGTCTTTCACCCTTGGAACTGCTCAGCAGAATGGAGCGGCTGGTTTATGATCTGACCGGCGAACAGCGCGGTCTTATCGATTTGCGAGCGGCGGAAGAGCACCTGCATGGCCTGGTTCACCCACGAAAAGTGCTTCTGGTGCTTGATGAGGCGAATAATGCTGAACTTGTTCGCCCATTTTTGCATACCGGTCCGGGCGGGGGCGTGTTAATAATCGCTTATGCCAATGACAACCTGCCTTTTGGCGCCCGGATGACTCCGGTTGACATTATGGTCACGGAAGAGGCCGTGGCGCTGTTGAGCGCTGGCCTGGGAGACGAGAATCGCCCGGGATCCGCTATGCCGCCCACTGAGACGCCCGAAGCTTCACCGCAACGCCAAAAGATATTTCTACCACAGCCGAATGAACAGGATATCGACCCTCTGCTGGCGGGTCTGGTTGTTGATGGATCCTTAAACCGAAGCAATGAGCCGACCATCCTGGCGGACGCGGAGGCGCTGGCCAGGCTTAAACAGGCCGAAAACCGGCAGTGGGCAGCAAGTGTCGGAATCTCGGTGGATGCTGCCGATTCGCTGGTCGACCTGGCCGGGCGCCTGAATGAGTGGCCGCTGCTCCTGGCGCTGGTCAATGGTCTGCTGCGCGGTTGCTTAAAGCCCGGCGATCCGCTGAACTGCGAAAGCTTATTGGATGCAGTCCGGGTTATCGGAGGCTTGCTCGACCGTAGCGGCCTGGAGGAGTTCTGGCTGGTTACCGACGCTTCTGCGCGCGAAAGAGCTCAAAATGCCGTGATCACTGCCTGCCTGGAACCCCTGGCTGATGCAGTGAGGGAGTGCCTGTTTGAACTGGCGGTCTTCCCCCGTTTTGAAGAGATTCCACTCCAGGCAGTGGCGGTCCTGTGGGGGAAGGATGAGGTCGCTACACGCGCGACCTGTGAACTGTTGGCTGAACGGGCTCTGGTTAGCTATACTCCTGCGGCCGGCATGATCCACCTTCACCCTGTCATACATAATTATATTATCGAGCACCTGCGGGCCGGGGTGCTGGTGGACCTGCATACCCGCATTATTGAAGGGTATGCTTCTCGCTGTCAGGAGAGACCGGGTAAGCACAACCTGGCGGCATGGTCTACTGGCCCAAATGATGGCTACTTCTTCCAGCACCTTGCCTGGCACCTGGCATCGGCTGGGCGGCAGGCTGAACTGCAAGCGCTGTTGTTCCAGTTTCGCTGGCTTTTCAACTATCTACACTGTGTCAATTTGTTATCAGGCCGGCGAGGTGACCTGTATTCGCTGTTGATCGATTATGAGCTGGCTCTTTCAACTGCGCTTGACCAGCAGTCGGCCGAACTCCGGCTCGTTCAAGACGCTTTGAGTTTGGCGGCACCCCTCCTGGCCCGCGATTCGGGGCAGCTTTCTACCCAGTTACTGGGACGGCTGCTGGGATTTGATGAGCCAGAGATCAAAGCTATGTTGGAGCAGGCCAAGGCATGGTCCGATGAACCCTGGCTGCGCCCGCTATCGGTTTGTTTTTCGCAGCCCGGCAGCGATGAAGTGCGTGTGCTGACCGGACACAGTGATTGGGTCACGAGCCTGGCAATGCTTCCGGATGGACAGCATGCCGCTTCTAGCTCGCTGGACGGCACGCTGCGCGTGTGGGATCTGGCAAGTGGTCAAACGACCTTGAACCTGAGGGCTCATCCAGACGGCATCAGCGCCATGGTGCTTACTCCGGATGGACGCCAGGCAGTTCTCACCAGTTGGGACGGATGGCTGAGGGTGTGGGACCTGGGTAGCAGCGAGGAGATTTTGCAGATAAAAGCGCACAACGAATCGATTGGTGCGTTGACCATCACCCCGGACGGGCAGCGCGTCATCACTGGCGCGGATGACCGTTTGATTCGGGTTTGGGATCGGGTAACCGGCGTTCAGCTTATGGAACTGGTCGGGCATGGCGACCTGGTGCGTTCTCTGGTTGTTTCACCTGACGGGCGCACGTTAATCTCCAGTTCGTGGGACGCGACCGTCCGGATCTGGGACCTGGAGACAGGCAAGCAGATGCATTTTCTCACCGGTCACGATGGTTGGGTACCGGCAGTAGCGATTAGCCCGGATGGCTCTTACGCCCTTTCTGGCGGCTGGGATCGAACCCTGCGAATCTGGGACCTGTGGACCGGTGAAACGGCTGGGATGATTAGTGGCTTCAGCGCCCCGATTTTGACGATTGTCGTTCTGCCAGATGGCCAGGAATTGCTGGCAGGAACTGGGGATGGCTCGCTGCACCTGCTTAAATTCCAGCCTGGGGAGTATCAAGGATCCATGCCTGAGCCGCTGGCTGAAGAATCTCGCCTGGCAGACGAGGCGATCGCTGCTGAATTAGACGAGGTATCTGACCGCGACGGCGCAATCGAAGCCGGCCCGACTTCACGCCCCTCGCAGCTTCCACCTCATAAAATCTTATTGGGTCACACAAGTGGGATCAATACAATTATCCTGTCCCAGGAAGGGCGCTTTGCGATCACTGCCGGGGACGACAGTACGGTGCGCGTATGGGACCTGGTAGCTGCTCGAACGGTCAAGACACCGGCCGGGCATAGCGCGCCGGTCTACGCCCTGGAAAATTTGCCCGATGGCCGGCTGAGCCTATCCGGGTCCTGGGATGGGACATTGAAACTGTGGGATTTGACCAATGGGAAAGAAATCACCACACTCAGCGGCCATTCCAGCGGCATCGTTGCCCTGGCTATCTCGGCTGACGGGCAACGCGCCATTTCAGGTTCTCGCGATCACACGCTCAAAGTCTGGGATTTGCCCGGTGGTCGCGAACTGCTCAGCCTGCCCGGGCATGCCGGTGGAATCACCGCAGTTTCTATGACCTCGGACGGGCTCTGCGCGGTATCTGGGGCAGATGACGGAACATTGAAAGTATGGGACCTGGAAAACGGCGCCTGCCTGGCTGAGTTCCGCGGTGAGAGCGCTATCTGGGCCTGCGCCATTGCGCACAATGGCCGGACAATTGTGGCCAGCGAATCGAGTGGAAAAATGTACTTCCTTGAAATTATGCGCTAGCGCGCATTCTCAGTCGATCCGCCAGGATCGCTCCATCCAGATTGTGCACAACCTTCAGGCGATGCCCCCCACTTTCCGCCCTTACGCAAGACTACAACCGGTGCCTAATTCTCAGATCCGTTGGACAACAGGGTTTTGGGCTGAGTGGTCGCGGGTTTGCTGCGAGGTGATGGTTCCCAACATGTGGCGGTTGCTGCAAGACGACCGGATCAGCCATGCCTATGCCAACTTCCGCATCGCCGCAGGGCTGCAAGAAGGCGCGCACCAGGGCCCCAAATGGCATGATGGCGACTTTTACAAATGGCTGGAGGCAGCCTGCCACGTCTACGGGGCAACGCATGATCCCGAACTCGACCGCCTGCTGGATGAGATCATCACCGTCATCGCCCAGGTCCAGCGCGAAGATGGCTATATCCATACCCCGGTCCTCATCGCATCCCGGGCGGCGGAAGCCTCGGTGCCTCCAGGCGCGGCGCACAGAGAATTTCACGAGCGGCTGCACTTCGAGACCTACAACATGGGCCACCTGATGACCGCCGCCTGCGCGCACCACGCCATCACCGGCAAGACCAGCCTGTTGGATGTCGCTCGTAAGGCGGCCGATTTCCTCGCGGATTACTACCGGCGGGCCGCGCCTGAGCTGGCCCGCAACGCCATCTGCCCCTCGCACTACATGGGCGTGATCGACCTGTACCGCGCCACCGGCGAGCCGCGCTACCTGGATCTGGCCAAAGCGCTGGTTGAGATCCGCAGCCTGGTGCAGGGCGGCGACGATAACCAGGACCGCCTGCCCTTTCGCGCCCAAGAACACGTGGTGGGTCACGCGGTGCGGGCCAATTACCTTTATGCCGGGGTGGCCGACGTGTACGCCGAGACGGGCGACGCGACCCTGCTGGCCCCGCTGGAGAAGCTGTGGAACGACCTGGCTGCTCACAAGGTCTACCTCACCGGCGGGTGCGGCGCGCTCTACGACGGCGCCTCGCCGGACGGGTCAACCGAGCAGGAGCAGATTACCCGCGTCCACCAGGCCTACGGTCGGGCTTACCAGCTCCCCAACGCGACCGCCCACAACGAGACCTGCGCCAATATTGGCAACCTGCTGTGGTCGTGGCGGATGCTCAACCTGAGTGGCGAGGCCCGCTACGCCGATATGATGGAGCTGGCGCTCTACAACAGCGTGCTGAGTGGGATCAGCCTGGACGGCAGGCGCTTCTTTTATACCAACCCGCTGCGCAAGGTAAACGGGTTGCCCTTCGAGTTGCGCTGGTCGCGCACGCGCGAGGAATATATCTCGTGCTTCTGCTGCCCGCCCAACGTTGTGCGCACCATCGCCCAGGTGGGCGGGTATGCATACGGCGTCTCGGTAGAGGGCGCCTGGGTGCATCTCTACGGCAGCAGCGAAGCTGACCTGGAACTGTCAGGTGGGGAGCGGGTGCGGTTGCGCCAGGAGACAGACTACCCGTTTGGCGGCGCGATTGCCATCACAGTCGAAGCAGTGGCCGGGCAGCCGTTCGCTGTCTACCTGCGCATCCCGGGCTGGGCCGCCGGTGCAAGCCTGTGGGTCAACGGAGAGCCGCAGCCCGGAAGCCTGAAGCCTGGGACGTACCGGCGAGTCGAGCGGCTCTGGGCGCCCGGCGACCGCATCGACCTGGTGCTGGATATGGCGCCCGAGCTGGTCGAGGCCCACCCATTGGTTGAGGAACTGCGTGGGCTGGCGGCGGTGCGGCGCGGTCCGCTGGTCTACTGCCTGGAGGGAGGCGACCTGCCGGAGGGCGCAAGCATCCTGGATGTCTACCTGCCGCCTGGCATGGAGTTCTCCATTGGGAGCGACCCTGCCCTCGAGCGGCTGCTGCCGGGCATCCGTGTCCTGCATGGGGTGGGCCTGCTGGACGAGTCACCCGGCGACTGGGGTGGGCAACTCTACCGCCCGGCGCGGCCCAAAAAGATGAAGGAGATCGAGCTCACCTTCGTGCCTTACTTCGCCTGGGGCAACCGCGGCGAGGCCGAGATGACGGTCTGGCTGCCGGAAGGAAACACTTAGGAGGAAATAGGACGTGGAATAGCGCGGAGGACGCGGAGAAGGAAAAATCGTTTCTTCACTTTTCACCGTACTTCTGCGTTCCACTTTCTTGTTCCTGGTTGACCTATTTATGCGCCCTTTCTACTACCAGGGCAGCGCCTGGATATCGGTCTCGCCGCGCGGGATGGCGATGCCGGGCTTGAACAGGAGCATGTACCGGGCGTGGAACAGCACCCGGCGGCCGAACTGCACGGCGTAGAGCGGGTCGGTTCGCTGCTCCCAGCCGCAGGAAGTGTAGTAGGGAACCATCTCCGGGTCGCAGAACAGCAGCCCCAGGTGCGCGCGCGGGTCTGCGAGGATGGCGCGGCGGATTTCTTCCATGATCCGGTGGGCATACCCGCGCCGTTGAAAATCGGGATGGGTGCACACTCCGCCTACCCCGGCAGCAGTGAAGGGCTGACCGGCGATGAGGATTTCGCGCTCGACCAGCCCGGCGTGGCTCACCATGCGCTTGTCCAGCAGGCCAAAGCAGTGCAGTTCGACCGAGTCCCACTCCTCGGGCGGGCCGCCGGGGTCGGGGTTCGCATCCTGGTCGGCGAAGGCGGCGTAGTCGAGTTGGTCGTATTCATCGACCTGGGCGGGGGTCGTGTCAGTGTGGGCGATCCATAGAAGTTGGAGGGAAGGGGGAAGGGGCATTCTAATGGTTCCTATAGCTCATGGCAGTCGCGAAGAAGCGCGGTTGAAGTTCTACCAAGACCTTCTTACCCCAGCCACGGCGTGCGCCGGTCCCAGGCGCGCAGGGCTGAATCGAGGCGAGCTGCCAGGTCAGCCTGTTCGTCGCTGCCCGCCAGATTGCGCAACTCGACCGGGTCGTGGGCCAGGTCGAAGAAATAGTGCGGCGCGGCTGCCAGGTCGCGGTTATTGGCCTGGAAGGGCAGCCCGTACAGGTGGGAGGGTGTGCGGATGCCCACCCCGCGCGCGGTCTCTATGAAGGCGAACGCTTCTTCCAGGCGCGGCGCATCCCCGCGCAAGACGGGGGAGAGATCCTTGCCGTGCATGTGCCCGGGGATCTCCAGGCCCGCCAGGCTGAGCAGGGTCGGCGCCAGGTCCACCAGCCCTGCCACCTGGTCGGAGACCACCCTCGCGCCCAGGCCGCTATTCCAGTGGAGAATGTAGGGGATGCGCACCGATTCCTCGTGCAGGTCGCCCTTTTGCACGCGGTTGTGGCTGCCCAGGTAGTCGCCGTGGTCGCTGGCAAAGACCACGATGGTGTTTTCCGCCAGCCCGCTGCTCTCCAGGGCCGCCAGCATGCGCCCGACGGCATCGTCCACCCAGGTGGTCAGGCCGTAATACTCGGCGATCACCCTGCGCAGGGTGTAGTCCGCGGGGAGATCTTCGGTGTAGGGGAGGTGGAAATTATAGTAGCGGTAATCCCAGCGGTATATCTTGAACCAGTGATCCTGGCCGGGCAGGCGTTGTTGCAGGTCGACATTCCCGCGGATGGGTACATCTTCAGGGGGGTACATGGTCAGGTATTTTTCTGGCGCGTCGCTCAGCGGGCAGTGCGGGGGCGAGATGTTGTAATAAAGGAAGAAGGGCTGGCGGGTTGTCTTGCGCGCAGTCAGGTATGTTTCGACCCGCTCGCATTCGTAATCCACGCTGAATCCCGGCGGTACGAACTCTGGGCCGCCGTCTTCGATGAAACTCTGCCCCGTGTGAGCGTGGTTCATGCGCGGGATGATGTAGTGATCGAATCCGATATCCTGGGGCCAGGAGTGGATATGCCATTTACCAATCACCGCTGTCTCATACCCAGCCATTTTCAACGCTTCGGGCAGGGTCTGGTCTTTCAGGTGGGGACGTCCTTCGAAAGGATACTGGGGAAAGTAGATGCGCCCGTCCGGATAGGGTGTGGCGACGTTGCCAACGCCGCCGGTGCAGGTGCGGTTGTACTGCCCGGAAAGCATCACGGAACGCGCCGCCATGCACACCGGGTAGGAAGTAACGCCGTGTTCAAACCGCACGCCTCCCGCCGCCAGGCGGTCAATGTGCGGCGTGCGGATCACCGGGTTCCCGTAACAGCCTGTCTCAAATGCGCGCAGCTGGTCGCAAGTGCAGAAGATGATGTTCGGAGGAGAAACGGTCATGTCAGTTTCCCTTATGGAGGTTCGGAAATTGTCTTTCGTTTAACATTGTTTCCGCCAGGGCGCATCTATTATTGTACCCAATCATCGCCGGGTATTGGGCCCGGGTTGCAGGTATAATTCTCTTTATGGATACGGTCCAGCTTGACCCCGAACGGCAGAAACAGGCCAAACAGTATGCCCGCATCGCGCGGAGGCTGCTGCTGGTCGACCTGGCCCTGAGCGGGCTGTACGCGCTGGCCTGGCTGCTGACCGGGTGGTCGGCGGATTTACGCGCCTGGCTGGGTGGGCTCACGGGCAGCCCGTGGCTGCTGGTGGCGCTGTTCGCGGCGGTCTTTGGTGGGGGCTTCTACCTGCTCGACCTGCCGCTGTCGTACTACTCGGGCTTTGTCCTGCCGCACCGCTTCGGGCAGTCGAACCAGACGCTGAAGGGCTGGATTGCCGACCAGGTGAAGAGCCTGCTGGTGGGCGGGCTGCTGGCGATGGCAGTGCTGCAGATCATTTACGCAGTGCTGCGCGCCGCGCCTGAGACGTGGTGGCTGTGGGCGGCGGCCATCCTGCTGGGGCTGAACGTGCTGCTGGCTAACCTGGCCCCGGTCCTGCTGATGCCGCTCTTCTACAAGTTCGTCCCGCTGGGAGAGGAGCACCGCGAGCTGTCCGAGCGGCTGGTGCGGCTGAGCGAGAGAGCCGGAACGCACGTGCGCGGCGTGTACCAGTTCGATATGAGCCGCCGGACCAAGTCGGCCAACGCGGCCCTGGTCGGGCTGGGCAACACCCGCCGCATCGTCTTGGGCGACACGCTGCTGAGCGATTTCACCACCGACGAGATCGAGACCGTCCTGGCACATGAACTGGGCCACCATGTCAACCGCGACATCCCGCTGGGCATGCTGGTCGAGTCGGCCACGACCGTGCTGGGGCTGTGGCTGGCTTCGCTGGCGCTGCGGTGGGGCGCGGGCGTCTTCGGCTTCAACGGCGTGGGCGATATTGCAGGGCTGCCGCTGTTCATGTTGGCGGCGGGGCTGTACGGGATGGTGACCATGCCGCTGGGCAACGGATTCTCCCGCTGGCGGGAGGTGCTCGCCGACCGCTATGCGCTGGAGAGCACCGGCTACGGCCCGGCCTTTGCCAGCGCGATGACTCGCATTGCAAACCAGAACCTGGCCGACGTGGACCCCGAGCCGTGGGTGGAGTTTATTTTATACTCCCATCCCGCCCTGGGGAAACGCATCAAGATGGCGGCCCAATATTCTTCTCTTCCTGGCAGGTCACAGAAATTAACATAATGCCCAGGCTACTCAACCGGGAGATGACTCCATAGACTGCGGATTTGTCTGCAAGCTTTCCGCAGAGCATTGTGTCCCCTGAAGGGCCTTCCTGCAATTTCATCTCATCAAACCAATCCGACCAGTGCGGATCAAGTTTCCCCTTGATGTGAATTTCGGTTTGGATCATGGCCGTTTTCCTTTATTGAAACCAGAGCATCTCCGGCCACATCTGGTTCCAGGGCCGATGTGGTTCACGGCAGAGATACAGCCCGGTATGGCGAGTGGATTCTTCATTCATTACACCCAGGCTGTTTTTGATCGTTCCCTCGTAGGTGCAGGATTGGAAGAATTGGAGGGCATAACCGGCTTCAAAACCGACCACAATCACCGTCTGGGGTTCAGGTTTGCCATAGCCACGATACCAGTAATTATTTGACCCACTGATGATGGGGGGTAGGTTCCGGTGACGACCATATAGATCGAGAGCGCCGGCTTCGCCATAATTGCCAGCAAGAATGGCCGCGCGAGCTTTCTCATCGCCTGGGATTTTTTGGCTGACGGCAGCTACCTGCGAAACCAGGTCTTCCCAGCCAACCATCTCCACCACTTCTGGGTTAAAGCGCGAGGTGACCCTCCACAGATCTGAATTTACCGGCGCGACCGGCTTGACCACGATGATTGCCGCAAGACCTCCCAGGGCTACCAGCCCATAGAGTATGCCCTTGCTGACCCGCTGGCTCACAGCCGGCAGGGCGTTCAGCCAGTTTACCCACCAGGCGCTGCCAGCGGCGATCAGCATAACATATGCCGGAGCGACGTAGTATGAGCGACCCCGGGCGACCAGGAAGATCAGGAAGGTTGTCAGGAACATCCAGGCCAGTGGCCGGAAGCGCTTCAGCGCGGGGACGAACAGGCAACCCAGTAGACCGGCAACCCACAGCGGCAGAGCAAACGGGTTGGTTGACGAAGTGATCTGTTCGGGCAGGAAATTACTGCCACGTCCCCACAGTAAATCGCGCGCATGAATGGCTTTCAGGAAATCCAATGAAATGAATCTGTGCTGGATCTGCCAGAGTAGATTTGGCAGGTAGATGACCAGCGCGACTGCCACCCCCAGCCACAGCCACTTTGAGAGCAGATCTTTGCGCCGTGGGCTGAGCAGCACGGCAACGATCAGGCCTGCCGCCCAAAAGGCAACCGTAAATTTGGTCATCATCCCCAACCCAATCGCCGCGCCGATCCCAATCCAGTAGCGCGGATCTTCTGTGGCAAGCAGGCGCACGAAGAAAAAGGCAACCAATACCCAGCAGAGGAAGTCGAAGGCCATATACTGGATCAGCGTACCTGCCATCAAGGCAACCGGGGCGATATATGTGGCGATAGCGGCGATCACCTGGGCGCTGCGTTGCCCGCCCATATCACGCGCCATCAACCCGGCCAGCAGCAGGACGGTCCCCTGCGCCAGAGCAGAGAACAGGCGCAGACCACGTAGTGAATTACCAAAAACTTCCAGTCCAAGACGAGCAACGAAGGGTGTCAGCGGTGGATAATTGATGTAGCCCCAATCCAACTGGCGGGCATTCATGAGGATATCCAGCTCGTCGCGGTGGAAGCCATATTGCCCATTGAGCAGGATGTGAAGCAGGGCACCGCAGACGGCCAGCACAAGTAAGAGGGCCGTGTCGTCAATTGGAAAGCGGCTTCGTTTCATCGACTTTTCCTCCGATCCTTTGGTCAATTAATCCCAGCCAGGAATGAACTGATATTTTTCCAGCTGTTGTTGCCATTGAACAACAAATCGTGGTTTTCGCCCGTTAATTAATCAGGCAGCAGAGAGTTGATGACCAGGCCCGCACCTCCCAGGAGGAGCAGCGCGGGTCCCACGATCACCCAGTTGAGGTTCAATAGAAACGTGACGGTCACCAGGAGCAGCATGAGGCCGGCGAGAGCGGTTCCACGCGACCGGGTAGTGAACCTTCCGCCGTCCTGCTGGTACATCTGGCGGGCAGTTTCGAGGGAACCAAACGCCGGTATCAGAATGAAGAATGCCCACCAGTTCGTGAGGGTGACTATGTTCAGGTTGCGCATGAGGAGAAAGACGGCGATTAAAATCAGGACGATGCCGCCCACCCATTCGTGACCGTGCCGTGTGATCCGGCGCTGGCGCCTCGTTTCGCGGCGATCTGAGATTTGGTTCGTGGAAAAATTGTTGTTCATTTCATCCATCCTTTCGTTTTGTTCTGGTTTGAGAAAGGGATAATTTCAATGCGATTCTATTCATAGGCCAGCACGTCGCGCACGGTCAGGCGTACTGCACTGCGCGCCGGGATCAGGCTGGCCAGGGCCGAGAGCACCAGTATCACGGCCAGCCAGACCAACAAGCCCTGGTTAGAGTATGTATAGATCAGCGGGACGGTCATCAGTGCCTGGCCGAGGCTGCGATCCAGGAGATGGGTGATCGGGACTGCTACCAGGGCGCTCAATGCCCAACTGATCAGCCCAATCAGCATCCCTTCGACCACTACGATCTGGAAGACCACCCCATTTTGTGCGCCAATCGAGCGCAGCACGCCGATTTCGCGCGTCCGCTCGAGCACGTTCATGCCCATTGTGCCCATCAGGCCCAGCCCTCCTACCACAGCGATCAGCAGGCCCATCGCCACCAGCAGCTTGATGAGAATGCTCACCACGGACTGCTGTTGGGCAATGTACTCATTGCCGGTCTGGAGGGTGGCTTCTACCCCCCGGGATTTGAAACGAGCTTCCACAGCCTTAAGGACTTCTTCCTGGCGGGCCTGGGTGTGCAGGTCGGTTATGAGCTTGAGTTGGTTTGCCAGGGCAGGGTCACCGCCGAGGTCGGCCAGGCCGGACGGGGTGATGTAAACGAACGGGGCAGGGAAGTTGCCTGCCATGCGGAAAATACCGACTACCCGCAGCGGCGTATCATTTTCCGACCAGCGCAGCGTGATCGTATCGCCGATTTGCACCTCTGAACGGAGCTTCGTAAAGTGATTCGAGACTACGATGACGCCGGTTTCGCCGGTTTGGAGCCAGCGCCCTTCGATCATCACCGGCTGGAGCAGCTGGCTGTCATCTGGTGGGACGAATAAAGCCACCAGATCGGTGGTTTTGCCGTCCGGGCGCACCACGTTGGCATTGAATGAACTCCAACTCTCCAAAGCAGTCACGCCTGGGATATCGGCCACATCGGTCATCAGGTCCACAGCCGGGTAACTTTTGGCAAGGACAGCGTTCACATCGCTTTGGTAGTAGGCAAAGGACTGGATCACCTCGGTATTCATGGAGTCTCGCACACCCAGGATGGCGATGAAGATGGCGCCTCCCAGGATCAGGGTGGCCAGGGTCAAAGCCAGGCGGGCCTTGCGCCGGAACGTGTTGCGCAGCGAGAGGAGCAGCGGGCGCGGCAGTCCGGGAATGGCATCCAGCACGCGGTCGAACAGGTTTGCCCGGATACTGGCATCCACGCCGTAGCTGGTGATGGCTTGACGGATCGTGCGGCGCGCCCCCCCAATAACCGGGATCAGTGCGCCCAGTACCGGAACGATCAAGCCGATGAATACCTGCACGAAAATTGCTTCTCGCGGGTAATAAGATGGCGAGGGGTTTGCGTTGAGCATCCCGATCAGCCAGCGGCTCAACCCGTACGAACCAAGCGCCCCGAGTGGGATAGCGGCCAACAACGCCAGAATTCCAAAAGCCAGCACCAGGCCCAGGTAGATGCCGGTTACCTGGAAGAACGTTGCGCCCAGGGCTTTCATCACCCCAATATAGCGGACCTGCTGTCCCATCAGGGCAGCGATGGTATTGGTGACCAGGAATGTGCTCAGGAAAACCACCAATATACTCAGGGTACCCATCAATGCCATGACTGTGTCCAGGGTGGACTGGGCCGGTGGCTGTCCGGGCCGGAGGACATTCACGTTGCCAACCGGGATTCCATTGGCTGTGATTACCTCAGCGATCCGGTCGGCCATGTTCTGAACGTAGGCAGCGTCGGTGTGCGAGCCGGTCGTCACCAGGTTGACGAAGTTGTTCAGCCGGGATCCCCCCAATTTTTCCATGGTGGCCGGCGTGACAAATCCGCTGGTCAGGCTGTTGAATTTGAACGGGTTGCCCTGCACATCGTGGACCGTACCCGCCACTTTTAGCTCGATGGTTGAACCATCGTTCAAGGACATGGTCACCGAATCGCCCGGTTTCCAACCCAGCCCGGCGGCACCCTGGCGGTCCAGGTAGATTTCTCCATCTGCCAGGGTGGGTGAACCGCTGTCCAGGGTGAGACGATCGACCACAATAGCGTCCAGCGAAGAGATGGTGTTCAGGTTGATGCGGTAGAACTTCCCGCCGGTGGAGTTGATCTTCACCCACAGGTTATAGCTGGCATCTACCGTTTCGACTTCGGGTAATCCGCGCAGCTTTTCTAACAGCGAGGCGTCGAAGTCTTGCGTGTATATTCGGGCGGTATGCGGGTTGACTGCCATGTAGTCGGCCAGCAGGTCGCGCCGGACGATGATCATGCTGGCAACGATAATCCCAACGGCAAAGGCGCCGATGGCGATAGAAATCGCTACCAGAATCGAACGGGCTTTGTTTGCCCACAGATCAGCCAGGATTTTCTTCCATGTTGATGGGATCATCTCACGCCTTCCCTTCCGTGATCAGGCGGTTACTTTCCGATCGAGAAGCGACCACGGCCTGCATGGCCGCATGGAAATCGCCTGATTCATCCAGCAGCCGCTGAAATAGCGCCGGATCAATGGCGAGCGCCTGGACGGCGATGTCCGGTGTGGCGCTTACCATAGCGGTCGTGCGTTTGCTGGTGAACAGCGAAATCTCACCAAAGTATTGTCCCGGGCCGATCTGCTCAACCACCACGTCGGTGCCGTCCGGGCGCCGCAGGGTTACCTGCGCTATGCCTTCGGTGACGATGTAAAACCCTTTACCGGGCATATCTTTGTGAATGATCGTTTCGCCAGGGGCGAATTGAACCAGGCTGGCTTTACGGCTAACTTCCAGCATGAGTGACGGGGAGAGCGCTGGCAGAGCGCGGGCAACATACTCATTGACCACTTCGCCATCCGCGATTAAGACAGTGCGGGCAACGCGCCGGGCCAGGCTGCTGTCGTGGGTGACCATTACGATGGTCTTGCCTTCAGAGGTCAGGCGCTCGAAAAGATGGAATACCGTGTCGGCAGTCTTGGTATCGAGGTTGCCGGTAGGTTCATCCGCGATCAGGATTGGCGGATCATTTGCCAGGGCGCGGGCTATTGCTACGCGTTGCTGCTGCCCGCCGGATAGGGCGGAAGGCAGTTTCTGGGCATGCTCATTCATGCCCACCATCTCCAGTAAATGCATAGCCCGTGGACGGCGCTCGCGAGCCGGGAAACTCCTGCAGAGATCCATCGGCAGGCGGACGTTATCCAGCACCGAGAGGTTGGGCAGCAGATGGAAGAATTGGAAGACAATCCCCAGGTTGCGACCGCGCCAGCGTGCCATCTGGTTTTCGTTCAACTGGTGGACGGCGGTGCTGCCCACCCAGACTTCTCCGGAGGAAGGGCGGTCGATTCCAGTGATCATGTTGATCAGGGTGGATTTTCCGCTGCCTGACCGGCCAATGATGCCGACGAATTCGCCTCGCCCGATCGTCAGGTCTACGCCTTTGAGGGCCTGGTATCCGCCAGCGGTGTTCCGGTATACTTTTTCCACCATGCGTAGCTCGATCAACGATTTACCGTTGGGTGAACCCTTTTGTGAAACTAACGGTTGAATGAACATCATCCCTCCTCTGTTTTTCTGATCTTCTTATGGTCTTATGTCACAGTTTAATGATCAGCTGCAGCAGGTACATCAGGTGATTGCATTAATAAAGAGCATTAATTCTTTGCCGGAGAAGGATTAAAAAATCGTGTCCCGCCTTTGACGCAGGCGGGACACGATCTCCCATCCCTCGCTCGCTGTATCAGAGGATTCCTAACTCACGCGCTTTGTTAACCGCCTCAATCCGGCTGTGAACGTCCAGCTTGGAGTAAATGTTATGAACATGCGCTTTGAGCGTGTTGGGGGAAAGATACAGGCGTTTGGCCACTTCGGCAGGGCTTAATCCCCTGGCCAGATGTTGCAGGATCTCAATTTCTCGGTCGCTCAATGGCTCCACAAGGTCAAATAGCTGTTGGCGCTTTTGGGATGTACCGGTAGGAGCGGGTACCTGAAGATCAAGGCGATTGAACGTTGATAATAACCACCTGGCATAGCCAGCATGCCGGGTGTGATAGGCAGCCTGCTGGAGGAGCCGGTCGAGTTGTGGACTGTGATCGAATGCGCGCACATACCCGGCCTTCTCAGCGATCCCCAGAGCAGCATCCAGGTGTCCCAGGGCATCCGGTACGTTCCCGAAACCCTGTTCAATCAAGGCTTTTTCGATCGAAAGCTCGACGATGCGGAATGGCAAACGATGCTCATTTGCGCTTTCCAACGCTGGGCCGATAAAAGAAGCGGCAGCCCGGTAATTTTCCAAGGTTATTTGCACCCGGCTCCAGGCCAGGTTGCAGAAATATTCTGCATCGCTGTGGTAAGGGCCTATTCCCAGAGCCAGCTGGCCATCCAGATGTGGAGCATACTTCTCCAACCAGCTTTCAGCCCGGGCGATGGTGTGGGGGTCATCCGGGTTTTCACGCAATGCAAATAATACCTGCAACGCTTCGCTACAAGCTGAATGTTGGGGCCCCCGCCCTGACATGCGCTTGAGGACCTCTTCGGCGCCTGCTGTATTGCCGCGCCGGTGAAGCAGGTGGACCAGGATGATGAAGCCATGCAGCTCCATCCATGAAGCCCAACCGAGCAGGCTTAGTGCCCTGATAAGGCGTTGTTCCGCTTGTTCCAGCAGGTTTCGCTCACTCAGCAGCAAGCTTAATACAATATCCAACCCACGGGTGGCAGGGATATTCCAGATATCTGCTGGCGCAATACCGGCTATTTCAGCGAACTTGATTTTCCATTGCTGGCATAAACTTTCAGCATCGTCAAGCCGGCCCTGATAATAGGCCAGCCGGGCCAGGTAAAAAATGGCTGTCACGGCGCTGAGGTAATTTTGAGACTCTAACATCGAAGGTAGACCGTCCCAAAAAGCCTGCTCTGATTCTAGCGGGTTGTTCTGCATGGTCTGTGCATGGGCAAGATTGATTTTGCAGATGGCGCGAGTTACCTGTTCTCCCGCGGGAAGCAACTCTAATCCTTTCAGACTCAGCGCAATCTCCTCCTGAGGATCGACAACGGTCCGGAAACCTCCCAGCAAAACCTGGCTTCGGATCACAAAAATTTGCCCTGTCACCCAATCTCTAAGGGGCACGCAGGCCCCATTCTCTCCTACAGTTGCCAGGGCTGGAAGGTCATCCGCTTCGAGTGCCCGTTCAGCAAGCCTGAGTTTTTCCTCTACTGCTTCGAGGTAATCAGTACGAAAGGTGAGTACCAGCGACCAGGCGTAATAAATGCACAATTCCGGCGCTGTTTCCAGGTAAGCTTTTGGGAATTCCCGGCACCATTCGCTTACGATACTGCTCTGGCCCCGGAACAATACACTCATGCACAGCCGGTCGAGCAGGGATCTCGCCAGGTCCCAATCATTGTTGCAGACTGCGTAAGCTATCGCGTGCCGAACTGCTTCTGAAATGAACCCATGTTCCTCAAACCATTCGCTTGCCCTGTGATGCAGCACAGGGATTTGACCTGGGGAAGACCGGCGAAGGGAGTGAAATAACATCTCGCTGAAAAGGTGATGATACCGGTACCAATGGCGCCGATTGTCCAGGGGTACCATGAACATATTGCCCTGTTCCAGGTCCTGCAGAATCTGCTGGCTTCGGGCGGTATTTTTCTCTCCAAAGACCACGTAATCGCTCAGGTCGGCGCAGAACCGCTCCAGGATGGAGGTGGATAACAAAAATTGCCGGGTCTGTTCCGACAGGCGCTGCAGCACTTCGCTGATCAGATAATCAACGATGAGCCGGTTACTCCCGGTAAAGGCTTCGATGAAGTTTTTCCGTTCCTCTTTATCGAGAAGCTCATCCAGGGCCAGAGCAGCCAACTGTATACCAGCGGCCCAGCCCTCAGTCCGGTCGGTCAATTTACTAATCTCTTCCTTCGAGAGATCGATCTGCATAACTTCCGCCAGGAAGGCCTGTGCTTCCGGCAGGCTAAAACGTAAGTCATGCTCCCGGATCTCGGTGACCAATCCCTGTACGCGCATTCTTGGCAGTGGCAACGGAGGATCCTCACGGGTCATAATGACCAGGTGGAGGATATTTGGCTGCCGTTTCAAAATGAATTGCATCAATGCATGAACTTCAGGATTCTTGATCAGGTGATAATCGTCCAGAACAATTAGTAACGGGTTTGACTCAACCGAGATTTCGTTTATTAACGCTTCGAGAGCATCGTTCAGATTTGATATCTGCGAAGACTGTAATAAGGCCAGAATAGCCCGCCCAATTTCGGGGTTCACTTTTTGTAAGGCGGCGATGAGATAGGTGAGGAAACGGGTTGGGTTGTTATCTCCATCATCGAGCGAAATCCAACCGAAAGCTTTGCGTGGTTGGCTTCCAGAAATCCATTGATTGATGAGAGTCGTTTTCCCAAAGCCTGCGGGAGCGGACACCAGCGTGACACTTTTCCCTGCCTGGTAGCCGCTTTCGAGGCGCCCGACCAGCCTGGGGCGCTGCACGAGATCTGCTCTAATTGACGGATTATAAAGCTTGGTGGTTAAGACCTGATAGGCCATGAGCTGATCTCATTATCCCCTGAATCGAGTGAAAACCAGACAAAACGAACTCCCCGTTTGCTCAGCCACTCACTCACCAGGGTCGAGATTCCATAACCGTCTGGTTTGGTAATCATGACGAGCTGACAGCCGCGCTTTATACTCTCATCCAAAACATCGTTTAGGCGCGGGGTTAAATGCCCAACAGGGTTTGGATTATGACACTTTGTTTCGATCAGTGTGCTTAACACCACTAACCTCGAATATTTGGCTCAATTTAGATATGAGGACCAATATATTATAGCAAATTGTTTGTGGAATTAGTAACAAAACTTATCGCTTTGCTAATTTATCCATATTGCCAATCAAAACCTGTCGGAAGGGTTGATCTTGCCTATTTTGCCGCTTCCAGCGGTTCCAGCCGGCGCATGTTGGGCGGGCGCTGCGCGCGTTTGATCACGAATGGCCAGGAGAACAGGCTGAGGGATGCGGTGAGCAGCGTCAACGCGCCCAGCGCAATCACCGGGCTGCCCCAGGGGAGCGAAATCAGGGTCATGCCCAGGCTGCCGAACAGCATTCCGGTGCAGCTCATTACCGAAGCCATGGAGCCGGTGTCGCTCTTGTGCTGCTCAAGCATCAAGTTGGTCGCCGGCGGGCGCATGCAACTCCCCGCAATTGAGGAAGGCAGCAGGCACAGGAAGAAGATCCAGGGCTGGAAGCGCCCGACCAGGATCAGCAAGATCCCGCTGGTCATGGAGACCATGAAACAGGTGCGGATAATCGATTCGGGGTGGATGCGGCGTGAGATGCGCATGTAGAGCATCGGGCCAGACACCAGCCCAATCGCATTCATGGCAAAGTAAAAGCTGTAAGCCTGGCTGCTCAGCCCGAAACCGTCCTGGAAGATATAGGTTGATGAGGCGACATAGGCCATGCCGGAGATGCTGCCCAGGGAAAACAACAGCATCAACATCGTGAAAGCGCGGTTCTGCAGTACCTTGCCCAGGCGGGCGAAAGAGGCCAGTAACATGCCCGTGCTGCGGGCCTGGATGGTCTCTTCCATCGTCAGCGCAGCCAGCAATGCGACCACGCCAATTGCGGTCAGCGCGAAGAATACCCCGCGCCAGGAGACCAGGGTCAGCAGCATGGCGCCGATCATCGGGGCGACCATTGGGGCGATCATGCCCATCGACTGCACGAGGGCCAGGACCGACTCGCGCTTTCGCCCGCTGTACACGTCTTTGACAATGGCCGTGGCCACCGCGCCGGCTGCGCTTCCGCCGGCAGCCTGGAGGGCGCGGAAGATGATCAACACACCGGCGCTCCAGGCCAGCGCGCACATCGCGCTGGCGGCACTGTAAACCGTCAGCCCGACCAGCAGCACCGGTTTGCGCCCATAGCGGTCGCAGAGCGGCCCCCAGACCAGCGACCCGACGCTGTAGAAGATAAAGAAGACGGTCAGGGTCAGGTTGATCTGCTCGATTGGAGCGCCGAAGTAGTCCCCCATCCCGGGCAGCGCCGGCAGGTAGAGGTCGGTGGAAAGCGGCACAAACGCGCTCAACAACGTGATCAGCGCAATCAGGCCTTTTGCGCCAAGATATTTTTGCTGCGCTGGAAGGGGCGAAATGCTCATGCGATCTTCTGCACCCGCACCGCCATGTACTTGCGCCCCGGCAGTGGGACAGCGGTCTGCCCGCTGGCGTGTTCAAACGCCGTTTCGACGGTCATGTTCCAGGTGTCGATGACGTCGACCTTGAAATCGCCGTCCAGCAGGTTGAAATTTTGGACGGCGGGCTGGTGCGTGCCGTAGTAAAATAGGTAGTAGCCCTTCTCGGTGTTGTAGCCGCAGGCCTCGCTGCCCATGCCGGCTCTGGCGACGATCTGGTCGCCGGTCTTTCCGAAATCGGCAAAAAGGCGCCGGAATTTCCCATCCATGAGATCGACGGTCTCCATATCGGGCCGCTCGACCGGGGTCAGCGCGGGAGCAGCTTCGAAGACCTGGCGCAAGAAGGCAATGCGGGCCGGGCTTTCCCCACGCAACTGCCCGCCCTTCGACCACCATAGGACTTCTTCCGGGTTCAGATAAGTTTCGCCGTGCCCGACATACCCGCCCAGGGTAAACCCGAGCCAGAAGCGGGTGACCATTTCTTCGGGGGATAGATCGCCCCAACTCATGTAGATGTTGCCTTCGTAGCCGCATTCGTCGATCACCACGGGCTTGTTATACATCTTCCGCCAGGCGGGGACGCGCTGGATGACGCCGTTCTGGACGCTGCAGTGAGTGACCCAGGGTTTGGTGTGGTCGTAAAACGAACCGCAGTTATGAATTGAGCGCAGGTGGTCGTACGGGTCCGCGCGCTGGACGAGCTGCATGTAGTGATCCCAGTCCTCCATCGAACGCTCGGGGAACAGGTCGTATTCGTTGGCGAATGACCACCACAGGTTGCGGAAGGCTGACAGGCGCGCCACCAGGTAATGCAGGTAGCGGTCGTTGACCTCCGCCGGTAGGCGGTCGAAGCCCCAGGCGCCCATGTCGTAGGGGTGGAAGACGATCAGGTCGGCTTCGATGCCCCGCTCGCGAAGGTCCAGGATGCGCTTCTCCAGGCGGCGGAAATAGGCCGGGTTGAAGCGGTTGAAGTCCCAACACGTTGGTGGCTCGGCGGGCTGAAAGGCCGGGCGGGTCTTCACGTCCGGGTCAGGGGTATATTCGCCTGGGAAGGGATAGTTGGGCGGTTCGTTATAGTTGAAGGAATAGCGCTTGGGGAAGACGCACATGCGCATCTTGTTGAACGGCGCGCTTTCGAGCGTCTTCAGCGTCTGTTCTTCCAGCGCATCGCCCTGCAGGTTCCACACGTAGCAGGTTGTGCCCACCGGGATGTAAGGTGTGCCATCCGCGTAGGCGAAACCCAGGTTGGCAACCCGCACCGGGCCGTGGTTGCCCGCGGAAGGTGCAGTGCAGAGGAATTCTCCTGCCAGGCCATCCAGTCCCGGCACGCTGCTGTGGGTGATGTAGCTCCAGCGGCCCTCTTGATCGGGCATGAAGCGCACTTTGTATACGTCCTCGCCGTCATAAAAGCCGCTTACCTGCACCCGCAGCCCCGGTTGTGAAAAAACCGCCGTCAGGGTGACATCCTGAAATGGGTTTCCCACGGATGAATCAGATATCGTAAGCTCAAAGAAGTCCCATTTTTCAACCTTGATTGCCATAGCGATGATCTCCTTTACAGGTTTATTCTACTCCAGTTCAGGCGAAGCAGTCCCGGCTCGACTTCTCTCCTCGTTTTGACACTTTTCTGACGGAATTCTGGTATAAAGGGAGAAAGACGTCCGGAGGGGGAGTGAAACGGAGTTCCATCATGCGAAAATATATCACCCTGATCCAGGCTCTTGTGCTGCTGTTGGCCGGTTTTGCCTGCGATCCCGACGCAGGGCAGGTGGGGATGCCCACACCGGTCGAGACAGACGCCTGCTGCCTGAACGAGCAACCAGGGCTGGCGGAGACGCTGGCCGCGGATGCGCGTGCGCAGTCGATCGGCGGTGCGGATGACCCCTCTGCGGCAGCTGCCGCCGGCGGCCTGATCCGCCAGGGGGCGGCTTTCAGCCGCCTCGACCCGTACTGGATCGACGACGTGGCCGCGGGCAGCTACCGGGCGGATTTCACCGCGTGTGGTAACGGGTACCTGGCTAACCTTCCCGATGAGGGCGGCGAGATCGTGCTCACGCTGACCTACGCGACGCCTCTGCTGCCAGCGCAGCTCGAGATCTACACCGCCGGCCCGCCGGACGGCATCCGGCGGGTCGAGCTGCTCAGCTCGCTGTCCGGGTTGGGCCGGCTGGCCTATGAGACCGGTGCGCCCGTCCGGCGCGATCCGCTGGCGGAGGGGGCCTGCGCCGAACGGCTGGTGCTGCCGGTGGAGGCGGATTTCGAGGTCGATACGGTATTCATCACCTTCGACAGCCCGGCCGCCGCTGCGCAGGTGGGGGCGGTGGAGTTGCTGGGCAGCCTGGATCTGTTCGCCGACGCGCCGGTTGCCTGGAGCGTGGCGCTGCCCGGCGTGCCGGTGGATGTCGCCGCCGGGCGGGATGGGCGGGTCTACGTCGCCGTCGAGCCGAACGGCCTGTACGCCTTTGATGAGCAGGGCCGCCTGGCGCACCAGTTCTCCGTGCCGTCCGTGTCGCGCCTGACCAGCGTTGAGGTCGACCCGGCCGGGAACCTGGTGGTGACTGACGCGGTTTACAACTGGTATATCGTCCTTTCGCCGGAAGGCGAGCAGCTCGCTGCGGGCGGTGGAGATGCCTACTATCGCGCGGCGGTCAGCCCGCTGGACGGAAATATCTACATGTGGAAGGGCGGCGCCATCGATGTATATGCCCCCGGCGCGGCCAGCCCCATCCGCTCGCTGCCGCTCGACGGGGCCCGCAGCTATCTCGGCCTGGCCTTCGACCCGCGCGGGCGGCTGTTCACCCTGCGCGATTACGACTGGTCCGGCGTCCTGCTGGAGCTCGACCCGCTGACCGGCGAGGAGATCGACGCCACCCCGCTCGAGCGCACCGAGCAGGTGGAGATCGTCACTCGCGACCTGGCGATCGATGCGGGGGGTAATTTCTGCATCCTCTTCAGCCTGAACGCCGGCCAGGTGGCCGTCCACCGGCTCGACCCGCAGGGAAACCTGGCGCAGCGCTTTGGCAGGCTGGCCAGCGGCGCGGAGGAGCATGCCCCCGGGGTATTTCTCGACCCGCGCGCAATTTCCGTCAGCCCGGATGGGCGCTTTGTCTTCATCGTGGATGGGTATGCTGAATCCGCGACCCTGACTGCTCTCCTCCTGGAGGTCCCATGATCGGCAGTCGTACTGGTTTGTACCCGGTCTTTCTGATCCTGGCAGTCCTGGTCCTGTCACATGCGCCCGCTGGCGCAGATGCGGCCTCGCTTGCCGCCGCTACCGCCACGCGCACAGCGCTGCCAACGGCCACCCCCACCGTCACCGCCACCCCCACGCTCACCCCGACGGCCGCGGCCTGCCTTGCAGGCAGCCCGCTCTCGCAGGTGTACCTGCCGGATTATTCGTACATCAGCGAGATCCTGCCCCTAGCGAACGGCAGCTTCCTGCTGCGGGGCGGGCTGGACAACAACAGCGGCGCCTGGCTGGCCAGGATGGACGCGGATGGGAAACTGCTCTGGCAGAACCTGTACGGCTCGCGGATGAGCGGCTTCTACATGGGAGGCAGCGACAGCATGGTCTTGCAGTTTGGCGCGGCCAGCCTGCAGGTCGGCCTGGATGGCAAGGTGGAGCGTGCGCTGGGCGTCGTGTGGCTGCAGCCCAACAGCGATGAGAGCTTTTCCATCGTCAACAGCGCGGTGGCTGCCCGCTACACAGACCTGCAGACGCCGCTGTGGCGGGTGGAAGTCAAGGATTTTGGTGGGCTGAGCACGACCACCAGTGACGGCGGCGCGCTGTTCGCCTACGCGGGCGCTTACGCTGACAAGTCGGTCTATTACGCCCCGATCTACACCGACATCAAGGTGATCAAGGTTCGGCCGGATGGGCAGGTCGTCCAGCGCGTGTTCGGCCGGCTGGTCGGGGATGAGTCTCTAGAGTATTTGGAAAGCACCGGCGATGGCGGTGCGCTGCTGGCCGGGACGCATTACTACGAACAACTCGGTCTGGACACAGATGTCTGGCTGGCGAAAGTGAACGCGAGTGGTGGGCTGGCCTGGCAGACAACCCTTCGGCTGGCCCCCAATTCTGAGGTGCTGCAGAATATCCACTTCCTGAAGACCGGCTACCTGATTGACCTGATCACGCCTGCGACTGACGTTCGCCACCTGGTGCGGCTGAACCCGAACGGCGGCCTGGTCTGGCAGAAAGCGATCACGTCCAGCCGTGCCCCGGTTGAAATTACCACTGCCGCCGACGCGGTCGACGGGGGCCTGCTGCTGGCCGGGCAGACCTGGGAGAAAACTGCCGTGTACTGGCTGGCGAAGCTGGATGTCAGGGGCCGCGTGACCTGGGAGAAGACCATTGGGTATGAAATCCCCGGCGAGGTGGGTGGCGAGGTGCTGGCCATCCTGGGGCTGACGGACCGGCAAATCCTTCTGGGTGGGGCGACCAACCAGTATGGGGATCGCCTGGCGCCTAATTTTTCTGCCTGGCTGGCGCGTATCCCAGACGCGGGGCGGCCGCTCGGGTTGCTCGTCCTGCAGCCCGGCCGCCTGACCGTCGGTACGACGCTTGGATCTCGCCCCGCGACGCTGGTCGATGAGGTTTTGGCCAGCCAGGGGACGGCGTTGAAAGAGGTCAAATATTCGGCGCGGGAGACGAACGTGCAGCCCGTCCCGGCCTGCCTGCCGGAGGGCGCGCTGTACCCGACCCCACTGGCGCTGCCCACGCCGACGCCCTCGGTCACGCCTACCCCGGCTGTGCCTGTGCTGACGCGTGACCTGTACCTGAGCGACCCGCCCATGCAGGGCGACGACGTGCTCAAGCTGCAGCAGCGCCTGTACGAGCTCGGCTACACCGAGGTCGGCGCGCGGGATGGGAGCTTTGGACGCATGACCAACGCGGCGGTGCGCAACTTCCAGGCCCGCAACAACCTGGCGGTCGATGGCGTAGTCGGCCCGAAGACCTGGAAGCGGCTGTTCAGCGGGGACGCGGTGCGGGCGGGGCCGTAGGGGTTATTCCCCGCCCAGCACCAGGCAGGCGACCGTCTCGACCAGCAGGGTCTCGTCCGGGTTGATCTGGGCATCCAGCCCCAGCTCGGCCAGTCCGGCGGCGGCCCGGGCGCGCGCGTCGTGCTCGGCGGCGGGGTGGGCCAGGGTAGCGCGGTACAGCGCCGCCGCCTCCGCCCGGCGCCCCAGCAGGTGGAAGCTGCGCCCGGCATTGACGGCGAAGCGGGCGGCCGAGTCAAGCGCCTCGATTTCTAGCGCGGTGCGGAGGGCTTCTTTCAGCGGCCGCAGAGCCTGGGCGGGCTGCCCCAGGCCGTTGCTGGCCTCGCCCAGGTTGTTGAGGCAGGCGATCAGCGTCCACTCCTCGCCGACCTGGCGGGCGATCTCGAGTGCCTGGGTCGAGAGCGCCAGGGCCTGGGCGTAATCGCCCTCGGCCACGGCCAGCTCGCCCAGGTTGTTGAGCGCCATCGCCTCGCCGTCGCGGTCGCCGATCTCGCGGCAGATGGCCAGGCTGGCGGCGTAGGCCTGGCGGGCTTCGGCGAAGCGGCGGTCGTAGTGGAAGACGCCCGCCAGGTTGTTGAGCAGGATGGCCTGGTAATAGACGTCGTGCAGGTCGCGGGCGATCTCCAGGCTTTGTGTGAACAGGGCCTCGGCTTTGGCGTAGTCGCCTTCGGAGCAGGCGATGTCGCCCAGCATATTTAACGGCGCGATCAGCCGGCGGCGGTCGCCGCCCTGCCGCCCGGCCTCGACTGCGCCCAGGAAGTAGTCCTTTGACTCCTGGAACCTGCCCAGGCGGTTCAGCACCAGGCCGAGCAGGTACAGGGCCCGGTTTTCGCCCTGCCCATCCCCGGCCAGGCGGGAATAGGCCAGGTTTTGCTGCCCGCACTCCAGCGCGCGCTGGAAATCCTTGGCGCGCAGGTAGGCCCCGCCCAGCGCTGCCCGGCAGAAGGCCAGCTCGGCGGGCAGGTCGAGGTGGGTGAAGATCTGCTCTGCCCGCAGCAGGGCGCTGAAGGCCAGCTCATTCTGGCGGGCGTAGTGGGCCAGCGACCCGATGCGCGCCAGGAGCGTCCCCAAAAGTGCTTCGGCTTCGACCGCTTCAGCGTCGACCGCTTCGGCCGCCGATTCCAGCACGGAGACAACCTTTTCAAAGAGGGCGATGCCGTCGGCGAAGCGGCTGCGGGTGTTGAAGTACTGGTAGAGCGGGTCGACGCAGGCGGCCAGGGCCGCGAAACCGCGGCTTTCCAGCAGCCAATCCCAGGCGGCCGTGGCGTTGCCGATCTCGGTGTGGATGGCGTCCAGGGCTTCTTTCTGGTGGTGATCCAACAACTCGGGCTGACGGGCTGCGAGGAAGGTGCTGTAATAGCGGGCGTGGGCGGGGCGAGTCTCGCCGGCGCAACCGGACCCGGACAGCTTTTCGGCGGCAAACTGACGCACGGCCTCGTGCAGGCTGTACCGGGCGCCACGGGAGTGTCGGTCCCCACGGGAGTGGTGGTCGCCGGGTTCCAGGCGGATGAGTGAGCGCCCGGCCAGCCGCGCCAGGTCCTCGGGCGCAGCGCCGGCCACCTTTTGGGCGGCATCCAGGCTGAAGCCGCCCTGGAAGACTCCCAGCCGGCAGAAGAGGGCCTGTTCTTCTGGGCTGAGGAGATGCCAGGAGACCTCGAAGGCGGCCCATAGGCTGCGGTGGCGCGGAGTGGCGTTGTGCGCCGTCGCGTTGAGCGTGCTCATCCCGCGGGCGATTTCCTCGGCGATCTCGCGGCAGGGGCGGTTCCACAGCGCGGCGGCGGCCAGCTCCACGCCCAGGGGCAGGCCCTCGAGCATCTGGCAGACCTGGATGGCGTATGGCAGTGAGGCGGTGTCGGGCGAGAAGCCGATCCTGGCCTGGCGGGCGCGCTGGTAAAACAGGCGAAGCGCATCGTACTGCTCAATCCACTCTGGTGCGGCATGGCTCTCGGCCGGTGGATGACTGAGTGGGTAGTGCAGCCCGCCTAGCGGGTAGACCCACTCTTCCTCCAGCATCAGCCGCTCGCGCGAAGTGGCCAGCAGCTTGCTGCCCGGCGAGCAGGCCAGGATATCGACCAGCGGGGCGATGTTTTGCCCGTCACCGAGGAACTGCTCGCAGTTATCCACCACCAGCAGCACACGCTTCGCGCGCAGATAGTCAAGCAGGCGTGCGTGTAAGTCGTCCTGGCCGGTCAGGGGCAGCCCAAGCGCGTCGGCGACTGCGCTGGTAATCTGCGCGGCGGTGGACGCGCCTGCCAGTGGGACAAAGAAGATCCCGTCGGTCAGCAACCCCACTTGCTGGCGGGCCGCTTCGAGTGCCAGGCGTGTCTTGCCGATTCCCCCCGGGCCATGCAGGGTCAGGAGGCGGCAGGCCGGGTCTGCCAGCAGGTCGGCGATCTCGTCCAGTTCCTGCTCGCGGCCGATAAAGGGGGTAGGAAAAGCGGGCAGGCCGGCCGGGGCGGCAGGGAAGCGCAACAGGGCCGGGGAGGGGCCGGGGCCGGCAGCGCGGATCTGCTCGAGCAGGGCGGCGGTTTCGGCGGAGGGTTCCATATCTAACTGCTCACGCAGCATGCGCCGCAGAGCGCGGTACTGGTTCTGAGCAGCACTGCGTTGCCCGTCCAGTGCGAATAACCGTATTAGCTGTTGGTGAGCCTGCTCGTCCCAGGGGGCGATGTCGAGGATACGCTGGGCAGTCTGGCGTGACAGGGCGTATTCGCCACGCCTTTCGTATACCTCAGCCAACAATGCCAGCCCCTGTAAGGCACGCCGGTCCAGGTCTTCGCGAGTGATAGCCTGCCACTCGTCGAATAGCGGCGCGCCGCGGAGGCGCAGGTGGGTCAGGAAGGGCCCCTGGCGCAGCGCGAGGGCGGCGGACAGGCGACGGAGGTTGACCCAGCCGCCCTGGTCGCGGCGTTGGTAATGGCGGTAAGCTGCCGTCAGCCTGGAAATGAAGGCATGTACGTCCACCCACACAAGGTTTTCCGGGTTCAATCCGACCGTTTCGCGCTCGGCCAGCAGGAATGGGCTTTGCGCGCCAGGATCGCCGACGGTCCGCCTCAGGCTGGAGAGGGTCTGGCGCAGGCTGTGCAGGGCCTGTTCTTCGGGCTGGTCAGACCAAAGCAGCCCGGCCAGGCGCGCGCGAGGGTGGGGGGAGCGGTTTTCGACCGCCAGATATACCAACAGAGCGCGCGCTTTATCCGTGTCGAAGTGGTGGATTGGCGGGGGGAGAGCCACACCAACAAACAGAACCCAACCCTCAAATCAAATAGGATAAC
>CAZBDC010000035.1:0-6204 GCA_964490575.1 uncultured Anaerolineaceae bacterium
GTTCCGCTCAGGTTACAATTATTCGTAACCTGGGGTTTGTCCAGGTCGACCCCTCCATACTGCCGGCAGTTCAACAACACAGTCAAAGATCAAATTATCCTCCAGTATGTTGAGACTGGAAAAGTGCGCTTTGAGTATCACCACTATATCGTGATCGATAATAACGTGGGTGGCACCGAATCGCGCCGGGCGGCTGAGGCCAGCGAATGTGCTGCTGAACAGGGCCGCTTCTGGGATTATCAGGAAATGCTGTTTGCCAATATCCTCGGTGAAGGTGTCGGCTCATTTCGCGACGAACGGTTGAAAGCTTTTGCCGGGCAAATTGGCCTGGACCAGGCCGAATTCGATGCTTGCTTTAATTCACGCGAATATCGCGATCAGGTCAACATTGACCAGGCCCTGGGACAGAAACTGGGTGTGCGCGGAACGCCATCCCTATATGTAAACGACCAAAAGATCGAGAATCCATTCGATTTCTCCTCGATCCAGTCTGCAATAGAAGCTGCGCTCAACCAATCATCCCAATAGACCGTCGGACCTCGGACAGCCAGAGAACCGCCTAAGCAAGCTCTGGCTGTCTGTTTTTAATGGAGAATCTATACATGTTCACAGACGCGCGCCTGCGCTGGTATTCGCTGGTTTTAGCCATTCTGGGGCTTATCGTCGCTTCTTACCTGGTTTATATCAAATTCAACCCTGCCTCTTCCTTGTGCACAGGCGTAGGAGGCTGCGCTTCCGTAAACGCCAGTATCTACTCTGAGCTTATGGGCCTGCCGGTTGCAGCGTACGGCGCTGCAGCATTCGCATTGGTACTGGGCGTCCTGCTTTTCGAAACGCGCTCCAGCCTCCTTCGGGAATGGGGGCCGCTGGTAGTATTTGGCATAGCGCTCGCGGGCACACTTTATTCGGCTTACCTGACCTACATCGAAATCGCCGTAATCAAAGCCATCTGCCCCTACTGTGTCACTTCGGCAATCATAATCACTCTAATCTTCCTGGTTTCAATTTTTCGCCTGCGCCGGTATCTATAACTCGTCTATTCGAAGGAAATTTCTAGTACAATCATAGAAAACATTTCCAAGAAGAAAGAGTGTATGCCACCGATTCTTTATCTCCTTGACGGTCATGCATTGGCCTACCGCACCTACTTCGCCCTGACCGCGGGCGGCGAGCGGCTAACAACCCAGTCCGGCGAACCCACCGCGGGGGTGCTCGGATTCGCCAGTGTGATCTTGCGCCTGCTCGAGCAGGAAAAGCCAGAATACCTGGCGGTCACCTTTGACGGCGGCCATTCTTTCCGCGACCAGATCTACAGCGAATACAAGGCCACGCGGGCAAAAATGCCTGAAGATCTCCGCCCACAGATGGCACGAATTCGCCAGCTTGTGGACACCTTTGGCTTCCCGCGCATCGAGATGGAAGGGTATGAGGCAGACGACCTGCTTGGATCACTGGCTCACCAGGCTGTCGAAAAAGGATTTGGTGTCAAAATCATTACAGGCGACCGCGACCTGCTCCAACTGGTTGATGACCGGATAATCGTCAATCTCTCCGGTGCCAAACTGTCCGAAGCAAAGGATTATACAGCCAAAGATGTCCTGGCTCACCTGGGCGTGCGCCCCGACCAGGTAGTCGACTACAAGGCGCTGGTAGGCGACAAGTCTGACAACATTCCTGGTGTAACAGGCGTGGGCGAGAAAACTGCCACAGCCCTCCTGGAAAAATATGGCACCCTGGACGAAATCTACAAGCACCTGGATGAGTTAACCAAAGGCGTGCGGGCAAAATTGGAAGCCAATAAAACCAACGCTTACCTCAGCTTTCGTCTGGCTACAATCTTAACCGACTTGAAGGTTAGCCTGGATTTGGAAGCGGCCCGCGTAAAAGTTCAGGAGCATTACAGCGCGGTGGACAGCCTCTTCCGCGAATTGGAGTTTCGCTCGCTGCACTCCCGCCTGCGAAATCTGGTCGTATCGCCCGCTGAACTTGCCGCTCTTACCAGTCACCCCAACCCGCCTGCCGGCCAGCTCTCGCTTTTTGGCGAGGAGATAACCAGGATTGGATCCGCGCCAGGGTATGAGTTGGAGACAATTGTGGTAGATGGCTCCTCCAGGCTCAACGAACTGGTGCTTGCCCTCGAAAGGGCCGAGACCATCAGCCTGGACACCGAGACTACCTCTACCGATCCCTTGCGAGCTGAATTGGTCGGTATTTCGCTGGCTGTCCAGCCAGGCGCAGCCTACTACATTCCGCTTGGTCATACCACCGGTGAGCCTCAGCTTCCACTGTCGCAGGTGATTTCGGCCCTTCAGCCATTCCTGACCCGCCCGGGCGCCGCCAAGGTCGGCCAAAACCTCAAATATGATCTACTGATCCTCGAACGCGTTGGCCTCAGGCCCACACCGTTGGCTTTTGATACCCTCCTGGCCGAATGGCTATGCGACCCCGGTTCTCGCAACCTGGGACTGAAGGACATGGCAGCCAGTTATTTGAACGTTTCCATGACACACATCGAGGAGTTGATTGGCCGGGGGAAATCTCAGCGCAGCATGGCTGAGGTGCCAGTGCCGCTTGCCGCGCCTTACGCTGCCGCTGACGCGGAGGTCGTCCTGCGCTTGATGCCAATTCTTTCTCACAAAATGGACGAACGCGGCGCCTCGCATCTCTTCAACGAACTGGAGATGCCGCTTATCGAGGTTCTGGCTGGGATGGAACGCGAAGGTATTGCCCTGGACGTGAATTTTCTCAACAGCATGTCCACCGATTTAGCCAGGCGCATGGCCACCATCGAGCAGGATATCTATCAGGCCTGTGGATATACCTTCAATATCAATTCCACCCAGCAGCTCTCCAAAGTCTTGTTCGAAACGCTCAGGCTCGAACCCCCTGACCGCCGCAAGAAGACTGCTTCAGGCCATTATTCCACCTCGGCAGACGTTCTCGAGGAATTGCGCGGCCAGCACAAGGTGGTTGACCTTGTTCTTGAGTACCGCGAGCTGGCCAAGCTGCGCTCGACCTACACCGAAGCGCTACCCCAATCGATTAACCCGGTTACCGGTCGGGTACACACCTCATTCAACCAGACCGGCTCAGTGACCGGAAGACTGGCCTCCTCTGAACCCAACCTGCAAAACATCCCCACGCGCAGTGAGTTAGGCCGGCTGGTTCGTAAAGGGTTCATCGCCTCACCCGGAAACGTCCTGGTTTCGGTGGACTACTCGCAGATCGAGCTGCGGATCCTCGCTCACATGGCGCAGGATGAAGCCATGCTGCAAGCCTTTCGGGCCGGGCATGATATCCATGCTGCCACAGCCGCTGCCATTTTTGACAAGCCACTCGACCAGGTGAACAAAGACATGCGCAGGACCGGTAAAGGGATTAACTTTGGCCTGGTTTATGGTCAAAGCGCATTTGGCCTTTCGCGTACTACCGGCCTCACTCTGGCTGAAGCAGAGAACTTTATCAAGGCGTATTTTCAACAGTTCCCAGGGGTCAAGCGCTACCTGGACAGTATCCGCCGGCTTGCCGCCCGCCAGGGTTATGTCGAGACGCTGCTCGGCCGACGGCGCTATTTTCCAAACCTCGCCAATCCCTCCAACATCAATGTCAATGTTCGTAATCGAGAAGAGCGCGAGGCCATTAATGCCCCCATACAGGGCACGGCGGCTGACATTATGAAGCTCGCCATGCTGCGCGTGCCGCCAGCACTGGCCCGAGAAGGCTGCCCGGCCCGCCTGTTGCTCCAGGTTCACGATGAATTGGTGCTCGAAACGCCGCGCGATAATCTCGTCGCCACGGCCAAACTGGTTAAGACCATTATGGAAAACGCCCTGGAGTTGTCAATTCCATTAGCAACCGAGGCCCGGTTTGGCGAAAATTGGGGAACGATGGAGCCTTTACAGATATAATTAATCAACGCTTTCCAAAGCGCGAAGTAAAATCCTGCCCTACAGATTTGTTAATCATTTCCTTTAGCTGGAAGAGTAGTTTTCATATACACTATAAACATCTATGGCTGGCAATAAAGAAGCGTTTCAAAAAGCAATGAACCAGGGCCACACGGCAACCTGGGATCAGGACTGGGAAAAAGCCGCCAGCGCGTACAGTGCTGCCTTAAAAGAGTTTCCAACGCACCCATTGGCCCTTACCAGCCTTGGCCTGGCTCTCTTTAACTTGCAGAACCTCCCCGCTTCGCTGGCCTGTTACAAAAAAGCCGCTGCGATTTCGCCGACTGACCCTATCCCGCAGGATAAAATTGCCCGCATCTACGAACGAATGGGCCGGCTGAACGAAGCCATTCCCGCCTCGCTCCAGGCGGCAGAGTTGTTCTTAAAAGCCCGCTCGGTAGAAAAAGCAATTGACAACTGGCTGATGGTCTTAAGCATTCAGCCCGAAAACACCAACGTCCGCATCCGCCTGGCAGCCGTCTATGAACGGCTGGGCCGGCGTGAAGAAGCAGTGGAAGAATATATGTCAACCGCCAGCATATTCCAGCGCGGCAACAAAGTAGATCGCGCCATTCAGATGATCGAGACGGCTGCCCGGATCATGCCCGAAAACCAGGAGATTCGGTTAGCCCTGAATATGGTGCGCAACAACCAGCCGCTTCCCCGCCCAAACCGACCGCGTGGTGGGACCGGCCCCGTCCGAATGGCACACATCCGTGAAATGGAAGGGCAAGCCGAAAACGCCCAGGCAGGTCAACCAGACCCACTTGCTGAAGCCCGCCAGAAAGCGATGGTTCAACTTGCCAACCTGCTGTTCGAGCAGGCCGAAGGAAGTTCCACCGGCTCCTCCACCCCACGGGGAAGGGGGCTTGCCGCCCTGGCGCGAGGCAAAATCGACTTGACCGGAGAAAGCGGTGAAAGAAACCGCATTACCCTCCATGTCAGCCAGGCTATTGATTCTCTCACGCAGGGAGATAATCAACAAGCAACGGTCGAGCTCGAACACGCGTTGAACCTCGGCCTGCGTGATCCGGCCGCCTATTATATCCTCGGTCAGTTGCTTGCAAGCCCAGAGCCTGAAAAGGCCCACAAATATCTTCAGCAGTCAGTCAGGCACCCCGAATTCAACCTGGGATCGTACATTCTAATCGCCCAGATCTATGAAAAAGGCCAGCGGTGGAAAGATGCCGCCACAGCCTATCTGCAGGCCCTGGCCCTGGCCGATACACAGGTCGTCCCGGCTGAGTATGCCGAAGAACTGGCAGCCCAGTATGATGCCATCATCGACAGCCAGGTTGTTATGGACGACCCACAAACTTTGCAAGCTACCTGCCGCACAGTGACGGGCCAGCTTTTACAGCCCGGGTGGCGAGCCTATCTGGCCAGAGCTCGCCAACAATTGCCCCCAATGGCGGATGGAATGTCACCCATCCCGGTGGCTGAGATGATCCTGGAAACGCGTGGGGGCCAGGTGGTGGAAACGCTGGCGCATGCCAGGCAATTAGCCGCCGGCGGTAAAGTCCGTTCGGCGCTTGAGGAAGCACTTTACGCCCTCCAATACGCCCCAAACTACCTGCCGCTGCACATTCTGGTAGGCGAGCTTCTCCTCCAGGAGCAGCATACCAACGAAGCTGTCCGAAAGTTCATGGTCGTGATTAACCTGTATATGATCCGCGGCGAAATCACCCGTGCAGTGCGGCTGCTCAGGCGCGTGATCCAAATCCAACCGACGGATCTCCAACTTCGTCAGCGCCTCATCGAACTGCTGGTAGCCCAGGATAAGATTGAAGATGCCCTGGTTGAGTACAATCAACTCGCTACCCAGTACTATAACCTGGCTGACCTTGACAAGGCTCGCCAGACCTATCTGGACGCTCTTAAAGTTGCGCAAAAGTCCGCCGACAACCGTACCTGGGGAGCGAATTTGCTTCTGAAAGTCGCCGATATCGATATGCAGCGGTTGAATTTGCGCCAGGCACTGCGCATCTATGAGCAAATTCGTACGATTCAACCCGACAACCGGGCAGCGCGTTCTCAGATTGTTAGCATTAATCTCCGGCTTGGGCAGGAAACTGCCGCGTTAAAGGAACTGGACGATTTTCTGCATCTACTGGAAAGCACAGGGCATAATCACCAGGCAATCGATATTATTAACGACCTGCTGCTAGACAACGAAAACAACCTGAACCTGCGCCGCCGGCGTGCTGATCTTTATAT
Source organism: uncultured Anaerolineaceae bacterium (assembly GCA_964490575.1). Lineage (GTDB taxonomy): Bacteria > Chloroflexota > Anaerolineae > Anaerolineales > Anaerolineaceae > DSYU01. The sequence continues at coordinate 6,165 of CAZBDC010000035.1, forward strand.
CCGCAACCATCAGATTGCTGAAGCGATCGAGGATTTAGAT
>CAZBDC010000035.1:6214-19510 GCA_964490575.1 uncultured Anaerolineaceae bacterium
ATTTAGATTCTCTGGCCGACGCCGAACTCAGCGCAAACAACCCACCGGAAGCGGTCCGCATTCTAGAGATGATCGTATCGCTAAACCCACCGAATGTCGCTGAATACCGCGCTGCCCTGGAAACGCTTCGCCGGAAAATTGCGTCCTGAGGATAAACCTTCTCAATCGATAAAACCCAACACAATCCGTGTGGCCCGGAAAGCCAGCGGCGGCAGCGCCTCTCGCGAGAAGAACCCAACCTGGTCGGCGTCATCACCGGCCGATAACCGGCCTCCAATCACATCCGAATAATAGACAATCACAATATCTGCTCCACGCTCATGCTCTCGCCCGATAATGATGTCTAACAGCCCGGTGACTTTAACCTCCAAGCCAGTCTCCTCCAGGCATTCCCGCTCAGCCGCCCGTGCAGGATCTTCATGAGCATTTACAAAACCGGCTGGAAATGACCACATTCCTTGCCCAGGCTGATTGACCCGCCGGACCAGCAACACTTTTCCATCCTGCTCGACCAATACACCAGCCGCTACTTTGGGATCAGCAAAGAAAATCCATCCGCAAGCCAGGCAAATTGGCCGCTCCTCGCCATAAATCAGCTTGCGGTGCAGCGGCGCTCCGCACTGGATGCAGAATCGGGCCTGGTCTGTCTCGCTCAAAACCGCGCCCGATTACTTCGCACAAGAAAAGCTGCTGCTCCGGTGATCACCGCCACCAAAGCCAGGAGAACCTGAACCAAACGCAACTTTGGCTGTTGGGCCTCAGATCCAGGCAACCCGGTCTCCTCAACCTGCCGTTCAACAGGCCCCATTGGCGGTTCAACTGCCAGGCCAGTTCCTGCATCAGCAGATGAAAGCGGCTCGCCAAAAGCCGAGGCGATCTCGATCTGCCCCGCCTCTTCGGTCGACGGTAAACCGAGAACCGGCCCTCCGCCAGGAGGAGCAAGCACGGACTGTTCCTCGGGCGCTATCTCGATTGGACCGATCGATTCGGCGGCTTCCAGAGGCAGAATTAATCCGCCGCTTGGCAGCCCTCCTTCGACCCCAACAGATCCTGGTGATATACCATCCCCACCGCCGCCTTTGCCATAAGCGTTCGGAAAAGGCGCGTAGTCCCCTCCCCCCATCCCCACAATTCCGGTGACTTCTCCCTGGGGAGCATTTGGATCGCTCCAGGTGATCACCGGCGGTTCGGGCAGAAGATCACTGGCCGGGGATGGCGATTCTAAAACTGCCCGTTCAACCTGCTCTGTCTGAAGGGTCTCTGGCGATGAGGTTTCCAGGCCCGCTGCAGGGGCACCCATCGGTGGCGCCGCCTCTTCCTGTGGCGCCGCCTGCTTCTGCACCGGAATCTCTTCTATCTCACCCGCCTGTTCCTCGATCGGCGCCTCTAACGCCACGGCGGCTGGCTGGCTGTAGGGCGTGCCAGATGGCATCAGCCCAGGAACCAGATCCAAGACCAGTGTGGCGACCAACGCCAGAGTCGCCAGGGCAGAAGCAAAGCTTAATGCGGGAAACAGGTTGAAAATGGAGCCAGGTTTGCGCCCCGCCCGAAGATCTTCGACCATCGCGGGAGTCAGGGTGAAATTACGCGGGGCGCGCCGGCGTGGAACTGCGCGGATCAGCGTACGAGTGCGGTTAATTTCTTCTAAAACCACCTGTAAGTCAGGGCGCGCGCGTAAGCGCTCCTCCATTTTTCGTCTTTCATTGGGAGTAAGCTGCCCATCAATGTAGGCAGATAACTGCTCATAATCTCTCATGCGTATTCGCGCCCTCATGACTCTACCTCATCACCTAAACGAAACACGGGGGGTAAAAGTTCCCGATATCCCTGCAAACAGTCACGCATTTTTAATCGCGCCCGGGCCAGGCGGCTTTTTACAGTCCCCAGAGGTTTCCCTATTGCCAATGAGACCTCCTGGTAATCGAGCCCTTCCACGTCAACCATCATCACCACCGAGCGGAAGTCATCTGGCAAACCATGCAAGCAGTTCTGCAGCGCATGATTAAGCTCCGTACGGATCAATTCCTCCTCAGGAGCGGCCGAATCGTCCGCCAACCAGGCCGGCGATTCGATCTCTTCGTCATCATCGTTTACCGGTTCAAGCGACACGGTTGGGCGACGTTTTCGCCTGCGCAGTTCATCGTAGCAGGCATTGGTCACCATCCGCATTACCCAGGCGCGGAAGGAACCACCGCGGAAGCTGTCAAGGCTGCGGTAAGCTGAAAGGAAAGCAATCTGAGTGACATCGGCGGCGGCGTCCTCATCATTTAACATCCGCGCAGCAAGGTTAAAGGCCATATCCTGATACGTAAGGACCAGGCGGTTAAAAGCATCCAGGTTCCCACCGCGGGCCATTTCGACCAGCGCAATCTCATCCATGATGCCTGCCCCACCTTAAGATCCAGGTTCCAATCACCCGCCAGATCAGCAGGCCTGATGCGTCCGTCAAGCCCAACACCAGCACAAATAGTGGCAAAATTGCGCTGTTTAGCCATGCTCCCCGCAGCCAGGCTGCCAACGGTGCAGACAAAAAGGCTGCCAGGGCCGCCCGCCAGACCTGTGAAGTACGGCGGGCATGTTCCGGACGGTAGACTCCCAGCCAGGGTGCTATTGCCAGCCATCCCGCCAGGACGGGAAAAAACGTGGTCAACCAACGCCAGCCGCTGATTTCACCATAATGGGTAATAAAACCAACCAGGCTCACAACCAGGATGGCCAATATATCTCCGATGAACAGCCACAACATTGACGGGCGCCAGATGCGTGGCAAACTTCGTTTTTTCATCAATGCCCCGTTACAGTTCTATGCAAAAAATTCCCAGCTTTGGGTCGGATTCCCTTCTGACTCAGTCAATTTATCTGGATCCGGCCAGTTTTCTTAAAGTATAGCACAGTCACTCGCCTGTCCATGCCTGGCAATTTTTCCCGGGAACCCGATTATCAATTTACGGCTGTTTATGGCTCTCGTGCTTCGGCCGCAGCCTTAGCCACCTCCTGCCAGGCCGCAACCGCATTGCGAGCTGGACCCCCGTTCTCGAGCAAGACGACAATAACCACATTCCAATCACCCTGTTCTGCGAAACCGATGAACCAGGAATGCGGCTCGAGGTCGCCGCCCAGCTGCGCTGTCCCGGTTTTTCCTCCCGCCAGGATACCCGGCCCGACCATTCCATCGATTCCATAGGCGAGCTGAATCCCTGAGACCATCATCGCCTTTACTTTTCGAGCCGTTTCGGCGCTCATCATCTCCCGCACGGTATGCCTGCCAGGCGAATAGCCAAAACGGTCCCCTCCTGGGCTGTGGACACTCTCCACCAGAAACGGCAGCGGCACAGCACCTTCGTTTACCACCGCCTGGACAATCATCGCCATATTCAGCGGCGTAGTTAGCAGTTCCCCCTGGCCATAGGCAGTGTGAGCCCGCAACAGATTGTTGGTGCGGATACTGTTCGGGTCGTTAGCAAGCTGCGGTATGCTGAGCGTTAAATCGAACGGGAAATGACGGGCATAATTTTCGTCGCTAAACCCCATCCGGGCAGCATAATCAATCATCACCTCCGGATCCATTTCATTCCCAATCTTTGCAAAGGCAATATTAGCGGAATACACAAAAGACTGGGTGATATCCAGGCGCGACTGTTCATGGTTAGGGTCTATAATTTGCCCGCCGTCCACTTCATAGACATAGTAAACATGTCCCTCAGCCGTCTTCCGCGGCTGACCAAAGTCAATAATCGTCTCAGGCTGCACCTGGCCGGTCTCGAGGGCCGTGATCAACGTGACCGTCTTGTATGTCGACCCTGGGGTAAACAACCCCTGGGTTGCCCGATTAATCAGCGCTCCCTTTTGCAGTGATGCGATGTATCCCGGGGTAGATATCATGTTTGGATCGTAGGTCGGTGCACTGGTCATTGCCAGAACTGCTCCAGTATGCCCGTCCAGAACAATCACGGCCCCCGGCCGCCCTGCCAGGGCCTGCGCAGCGGCCTTCTGGATCCGGTTGTCGATTGTCAGGACCAGGCTGCTGCCCCGGGAAGGCCGGTGCAGCATTCGATCAATCTCGGTGTCGAAGCGATCGAGCCCCAGCAGACTTTCATTATAGGCAGCTTCCAGGCCGTTTATTCCTGTGCGTAGTGCAGAAGTATAGCCGATTACGTGCGCCAGCGATGGATCATAATAGATCCGCTCGTAGCTACCAGGTACGCCCTGATCCTCTGCCAGTAGGGTTCCAGTCCGGTCGTAAATAGCCCCCCGTTGTATGCCAGACAGCATCTGGACCGTACGCTGGATTACAGGTTGCGGCAGATCCGCCAATCCAGGTACCTGCTCGCCTTGCGGGTCCACAGCTGCCTCGCCCCGCAGGCGCGCATACTCCTGCGCCGCAAGGACTGGGTCAAGCGCAACCGGTTGCAGCGCTCTCCCGCGCCACAACTGCCAGTATGCGCCCCAAAGTGAAACCAAACCCAGCAAAACCGCCAGAACTCGCGCAATAATCCAGGTCCTTCGTTCGAGCGTCATGATTCACGCCCCTTCTCGCAGGTCGACCCTACCCAGGTTCTGCACTCGCTGTACCAGCGCCAATACGATCCCAACTTCAAACAGGTTTACCAGCAGCGCCATACCCCCCTGGCTTAGAAAAGGTAAAGTCACACCGGTCATCGGAAACACATTGAAGGTTCCCCCTGCCATGATCAATGCCTGGGCAAAGAAATGCACCCCGATACCAGAAAGCAGCAGCCGCTCAAAAACCTGTGCACGGGGCAATTGCAAAATTAACCGAAAAATCCGCAGTATTAAGACCACGTACAACGCCAACACCGCCACCCCAACTGCAAGACCCATCTCCTCAACAATCGCCGCGAGGATGAAATCTGAATGAGACAGGGGAATGAATGTAGGGGAACCGAGCCCGAGTCCTGTCCCTGTCACCCCACCCGCAATGATCGCGTAGATTGCCTGTTGGATCTGGTAACCGGGCCCTTCAGCGATCGTCAGGCCATTTGGCATGAGTTGCACGCTCCACGGGTTGCGGAAGGCCAGGAACCGGTACAGGATCGTATCAGGAATATGCCATGTTTGGCTGAGCACCAACCCCACCAGCAGCGCCAGGCCCAATCCTGAAGCAGTTATCGTTGCAAAGATCCGCGTCTCGAACCCAATATAGAGCATCGCGATGAACAGGATACCCAGGATCATCACGGCGCCATAATCCGACATCGCCACCAGCGCAAGCGTTGCTGCGCCTACAAATGCCGCCGCAGGCGCAAGGTAGTGCAGCCCCGGCAGGCGGAACCAGAGCAGGGTGTGCGCGCGGCCTTCAGCAGCCCGCCCCTCACGTTCGATATACCACGCCAGAAAAATAATTAGCGCCAGCTTGATCAACTCAGTCGTTTGCACGGAAGGCAACGGGCCAAGTTTCAACGCCAAACGGGCTCCTGTTTCATCCTGAATGCCAAATACACCAGTCAGCAGTAACAGGAAAAGACCACCCAGCCCAATATAAACAGACCAACGCCGAAGTCGCTCGATAGACCGCGGCCACAATAATAGCGCTGCCGCCAGAACCATGCCAGGCAGCAGCCCTCGCAGCAACTGCTGATAAATGCCATCCTCGCCGCGCAGCCGCCAGATCATCACCAGCCCAATGATCACCAGTAAGGCGGTAACCGGCAAGATCGTTTGCTCGATTTTCACCTTGCGTAAAGAAAGGATCACATGTAGAGTGGTAAAAACCAGGACAACCACCGCCAGGACCGGTCCAATCGACGATAACTCCAGGGTAGGGTTCAAGCCCCGCCGGACCTGGCCAGCCAGGGCAACGGAGAAAAAGCCAATCCCCGCAATCAAAAAGACGACCAGCAGCAAAGACGCTTCGTGAAAACGCCATGATAACTTGCTCATTCCAACATCTCAAATGACATTTCACCGAGTGAGAGGATAGCCCCGATTGGCAGCAGTTCAGTTGCCCCGGCCGGCAGTCTGCGCTGGTTGATAAATGTCCCATTCGTACTGTTCAGATCTTCTACCCACCAGGACACGCCATCCCAGCGCAGCCGCGCATGTTGGCCTGAAATAAAGCGATCACGGAGAACAATCGTATTACTGCCGCGTGCCCCCAGGCGAGTGTCCGGGTAAAGGATCAAGATGGTTCCGGGGCGAAGATCAGGATCACTGCCCGACCGGATCACCCTGAGCCGTCCATAAGCGATCAAAGGAGGGGTAGCTTCCATAGGCAGGCGGGTGCGCATCTCACGTGTCACACCAACCAGCAGCAGAGTCAAGAACAGGTAAACCAGGCCAAGAAAGACCCATTTCATCACGAACAGAATCAGGCTCCAATCCATGATTATTCTTTCTTGTTTACCGCAAACTGGAATGTAATCACCCCAGGTGTATCTGAACGCGGGTGAAGCGGATCGAGCGCCGCCAGGATAATCGTATCGCCATCTCTCAGTCGATATCCCTGCCCAGAAATTCGCTGGAGGTTAACATAGGTTCCATTTGCAGATGGCTTCCCATCTGGTGCGCCATCGTAAAGGAAACATTCACCCTGGTCCATCAGGATATAAGCATGCTGCCCGCTGACCAGGCGCCTCCGATGAACTTCTGGCAGATCCAGATACACCTGGTTCGACTCTTTTCGCCCAATCGTGTTGATCCCAGGATATAGCGCCCAGCGCTGTCCGGTCGGAATCAGTTCCAGAAATACGCTCTGACCAATCGCCGGAGGACTGGCCTGCATTTCTCCTTCGCTGGCTGCCCCGGCTTTCTGGTCCGGCGAATATACGGACGGCAGCGGAGATATCGGCGGGGTCTGTAACAACTGGTCCGTTTCGATCCGGCAAAGGATGCGTGCCTCACTGTCCTTCAAACTGGGCGAAGGTCGAACTTCAATTCGCAAGCGGCCGCTCAGGCGAAATTCCTTTCTTCCCTGGCGGCTGTTTGCCGTAATCAGGTCATCCAACAACTGCTCGCGCCACTGCCCAATCACCTGGCGCTCAATCGGCTGGAACTGACGCCAGTAAACCTCGGCGCCGACTTCGACAATAAAACGATTGGGGATAACCTTCTGGTAATTGACATCCTCCAGCATATTTTCACGATCCAGCATAGCCGCCCGCAGGCCTTCACCAACATCAGCGGGACGTACCAGCTGGCCCATCCCAGGAAGCCGGGCCAGTTCGGGCAAACCGAGCAGTTCAGGAAGCCTGTTCAGGCCAATCAAACCTGGCCGAACAATGCGAACCCGCCATTTCCCTTCCGAAGATCGTTCTGCCACGCTCCTCCCCGCTACAGTTCCCGTACCAAAAGCACGGTCTTCCCAACGACGATCCGGTCACCGGGACTGATGACCTGGTCAGCAACCACATGATCATTGATGAAAGTTCCATGCGAGCTTTGGAGGTCACGGATGCGTAAGCGACCATTCCATTCGTAAATTTCAGCGTGATTGCGCGAAACATTTAGATCCGCATCCAATGGAATGGTCACATCGGGGCTCCGCCCAATGCGAACAGGCAACTGGTCAAGCACGAATTGCTGTCCCTGGTGTGGACCTCTGAGCGCCACAAGATCATACCCAACTCGCAGCGGTCGCTGGCCTACTGCCACGAGTGTAGATGGGGTATTTTGTGACTGTTTGCCATTCGATCGCCTGGGAGGCACTTGACCCCAGGCTGGCTCAGGTACATCTGGTGGCCAATTCCAAACCGGCGGGTGTGCCGAACCAGGTTGCGCGGGAGATTTTACCTCCGTCATTCGGGCATCTTCCATGTCCAATCGCTCGCTCGCCGGTGGTGAAAGCCGCCCCCACAAGACACGCAGCGCCAGGTACAGCGCAGCCCCGAATAACGGGAGCAAGAACGATAAGACGAGCCAGACTTTACGCTCAGACTCACCCAACCCGCGCCGATGCGCATCCCACCGCACAACCAGCACCGAAAGCATCCAAAGCGCAATTGCTAACAATATGCCGGCCCACAAGATGGATAATGACGACACGTTTTCGGGCATTTACTTACTGCGCCTGCTCCCAGGCCTCCACAGCGGCCCGGATGATCGCCTTCACATCCGGGTCTGGCACCGCTTCAATCCCCTCGTAATTGTATTCACCAACCTGCACAATTACACCACGCACCGGGTCCTCCGACAGATGGATCTCACGCTTCTTTAAGGGATGGCCTTCTAGCATATCCTGCAGAATATCTTCAATCTGCAAGACAATGCTCTTTGCGCTGACCGGTGGGCTCTTTGGCTCCCCCAATGATTTTTCAACCGGTGGTTTGGCCGCCGGAATTCCTGCCGCCGGCATTGGTGCCGCCGGCGCCACTTTCCGGAGGGGCTGGAATGATTCTTCCTGTCCTAATGCGCGGCGCAAATCCGCCTGCAATTCTCCTCCACCGGTTGCCCAGACGGACGCAGTGCCAGACGAAGGGTTGGCTGCTTCGCCAGAAGGTTCCAGCGGCGAGGATCCGGTCGCCGGTTGGGCTGACGCCTGACCAGCCGACGCGAGACCCATTCCCAGGAACGCGCGTAAATCTCGGGCCGCCGCTTCCAGGCGCCCAAATTGAGCCGCGCTCAACGGTGATGCGTTGACCAGCGATTTGCCGTCGATCTCTACCACCAGGCCATCTGTGCCTTTTTCGCGCCACAGCCGGGCAATCGGTACATAGCGTCCCTTGCGCCCCCCAGGAGGGGCCCGATTGGGATCTTCAACAGGCTCTGTCTCTCCATCCTGCAGGGTATTTAGCAAATTGCTGGCCAGGAAACCAAGAACAACGCTGATCACGCCCACAAGGATTAAGGTCACCGGTGTAATATCCATCGCATACCTCACCAGGAATACATTCAAATCTACGTTTCTTTTATTGTATAACAATACCCAGGAAAAAACTTTGCAGATTATTTAAGTTCACCCGGGCGCAAGAAACGCAGCCAATTTCGATCATTTTGGCTCTGGCTGGCAAACCGGGCAGAAGTGTGTACCACGCTGACCTACTAAAATCTTTACCACGGGGGCGCCGCATCGCAGACATGGTTGGCCGGTGCGCTGATAAACTTGAAATTCGTTCTGAAAATCCCCACCCCGATAGACCCAATCGATGCTGGCGCCGTTCCGCCGGATACCCTCAGTCAACACCGTTCGGATGGCTGACCACAACCGGTCAGCCTCCTCAAAGCTGAGACTGGAAGAAATCCGCAGCGGATGAATATGCGCCAGATGCAAAGCTTCGTCTGTGTAAATATTCCCCAGTCCGGCCAGAAAGGACTGGTCGAGTAAAAGCGGCTTAATCTGGCGCCTGAAGTGGGCCAAACGTTGATACAGATCGCGCGGGCTGAAGTTCGAGGCAAGCGGCTCTGGGCCAAGCCCTGCCAGGATGCGATCGGGATGTGTCGCCATCCAAACCCGGCCAAACTTACGTGGATCGTTAAACGCCAGGCGAAAATCCCGTCCAGCATTGACCAGGTCAATAACCATCCGATCATGGCGTTGGTAAGGCAATAGATCACCCCCGGGTCCGCCAGGTGGCTCGACCCGCAGGTCACCGCTCATGCGAAGATGAATCAGCAAATAATCCAGGCTGAGCGCCAGCACCAGGAACTTTCCCCGCCGGTTTACAGCTCGAATTTCCTGCCCGGGCAGGCGAGCCAGAAAGTGAGCCGGATCCGGTTCAGCCAGCGTCCGCGCCCACAAAAGGTGCACCCGGCTGACTATTGCACCCAGGATGGGAGCACCGTTTCGGCCACCCTCTCTCAGCGCTCGAGCGATTGTTTCGACTTCGGGCAATTCAGGCATTTCGCGCAGTTACTCATTGAACATTTCACCAACGCTGCGACCCTGGTTTGCCCGCAGGATCACTTCACCTAACAGTGGAGCTACCGAAAGCGTGACCAGGCGATCGCCAAACAGCGCTCGTTTTTCGGATGGAATCGGGATACTGTCGGTGGTTATGAACTGTTTCACCGGAAGCGCAGCCAGGCGCGGGGCCGCCTTCGCCGAGAGGACAGGGTGGACAAAAACCACATAGACATCCCGGGCGCCATGTTCTTTCAACAAGTCTACCGCCTGGACAACCGTTCCGCCAGTGTCGATCTCGTCATCTACCAACAGTACATCGCGGTCATAAACATCACCGATCACCGTTAATGCTTCGGCCTGGGCATCATTGCCTGTCCGGCGTTTCTCGATAAACGCCATCGGGGCACGCATGCCTGCCGCAAAATTTCGCCCTTTCTTAGCAAAACCAAGGTCAGCCGTTACAACCACTGGCTGATGCATCTGATGCCGGATGGAGTTTAAGTAATCAACCTCGATATGGAATGCGGTCAACACATCGCCAGGAATGGTGAAAAATCCCTGGATTTGCCCGGCATGCAGGTCAAGTGTGATGTATCGGTCAGCGCCGGCCACCTCGATCATATCTGCCACCAGCCGGGCTGTGATCGGCACGCGCGGCTGATCCTTTTTGTCAGACCGAGCATAGCAAAGATATGGCACCACAGCGGTGATGCGCGCAGCCGAATCAAGTCGCAGGGTCTGGATCATGATCAATAATTCCATCAGGTTGCTATGGACTGGCACCGAAGTTGTCTGGATCACATAACAATCCTGCCCACGAACTGAGCTGTGCAGTTTAACAAACAGGTTGTCATTTGGAAAGGTGACCACTTCCCTCCCGCACAGGTTTACCCCCAGGTACTCAGCAACCTGACCGGCCAGATCCAACGAAGCGGTCCCGGCGTACAACTTAATGTCGCCGTACATCTTCTCATGTCGCAAATGGTGCATTAGGAACTTCTCCTCGTGCCTGACTTACCTACCAATAAATTTTTCGAACTTCATTCGTTATGGGTAGGCACCATAGCCTCTCACCTAAAACGATACAAGTTTCAAAATAGAACACTACCCGGTCTCCATCCACTCACTGCGCAGCACCGACATCAATAACACATCATAGTAGCGGCCATCCTTGTAGATCCCCTGGCGCAGCCGCCCTTCGTGCTTGAAACCGGCATGCTCGTAAGCGCGAATACCACGCCGGTTATGCTCATATACGCGCAGCCAGATTCGATTGAGATTGAGCGTTTCAAAACCGTGTTTGAGCATCAGCCTCATCGCTTCACGGCCATACCCCTGGCTCCAATAAGCCTTCTCACCAATAAAGATACCCACCTCCGCCAGTCGGTTGGTCCAATCGATATCCATGAGAGATGTATTTCCCACCGGCTTCCAACCATCACCTTCGTGGACTTCGATAACCAGCACGTGCTCAGCTGGTGGGGCTTTCGTCATTGCCTCGAACCAGCGTTCTTCTTGCGCCATGGAAAGTGGGAGATGGATAAGAAGGAACTGGCGCACTTCTGGATCATTCAGCCACGTCACAAACCGCGGCAGATCCTCTCGCTCAACTGCCCGCAGGCGCAGGCGCTCACCGTAAATCATTTGCTTCTCCTTGAGAAACCCTTCTCGCTCCAGGCAATTCGTCGATGATAAAAGCAGGATGGGAACTGCAAGCCAGTTCAGCCGGCAGGCAACTGCCAGCCCACCAAATTATACGTTAAATTGCCAGACTTTCGATAGCGAATGCGAACTCCTTTACAAACGAACGAAAACCATTATGGGTGCAGACGGGTTGGCCCTCGGAAAAGGAAAACCGTCTCGCGGATATTCTGGATGCCTAAGAGGATCATCAGAAAACGCGCCAGGCCAAGTGCAAAGCCACCATGCGGTGGGCAGCCATAACGAAAGAAATCCAGGTAGAACTGGATCGGCTCCGGCCGAAGCCCCTTTTCTAAGGCCTGCTGCTTGAGCACTTCAAATCGGTGTTCGCGCTGTGCACCAGTGATGATCTCAAGCCCCTTTGCAATCACATCAAAGGAGCGGGTCAACCCTGGTGCATCGGGATGGCGCATATGATAAAACGGGCGGGCACTGACAGGCCAATCAGTCAGGAAAAAGATATCATGATCATACTTTTCTTTAACCCAATTCCCCAGCAGCCGTTCGCCGGCCGGGTCGATATCTCCCTTACGCTCGGGCGGAAGCTGGTATTGATGAGCTTTCAATACACCCATGGCTTCTTTCATCGTGACACGCGGAAATGGCGTTGCGGGTGGGATTACCTCCACGCCCAGGCGGGCTTGAATTTCTTGCCCGTGAGCTTCAGCGACCCGCCGGAAAACATGCTGCAGCCAGTTTTCAACAGAGACCATCACATCCTCGTGCGTGGTAATCCATGACAATTCCCCATCAATTGACGTAAATTCAGTCATATGCCTTGATGTAAAAGATGGGTCGGCCCGAAAGACTGGGGCGATCTCAAACACACGCTCGAATCCGGCTGCCATCGCCATCTGCTTGTAAAACTGGGGCGATTGAGCCAGGTATGCTTTTGTTTCAAAATAGGGCAGTTCAAACAGCTCCGCCCCACTTTCAGAAGGCGACCCCATCAGCTTGGGAGTAAAAATTTCAATAAAACGGTTCTTCAACCAATACTCACGCATGGCTGCCAGGGCAGTTGTCTGTACCTTGAACAGCAGCAGGTTTTCCGGACGCCGCAGATCCAGGTAGCGCCAATCCATCCGGGTATCGATCGCCGGTAAAGTTTCTGCAAACGGATCCAGCGGAAGCTGTGCCTCGGCCAGCGCTTCAATTTTGCAACATTCCAGTTGAATTTCCAGGCCCCCCAGACGAACAGAAGGGTTATCGACGACCTTCCCAACAATTGTCAGGGCGGTTTCGACCGGTAGCCTTGCGATTTGCCCTGCCAGATCAGGATTGGCGGATTTTTCAAGCACAACCTGAACAGAACCGGTTGTATCGCGGACGATCAAGAACTGCATCTTCTTCTGGTCGCGCAGGGTTTGCAGCCAGCCATGAATCATGACAGTTTGTCCTGTCGCCCTGCATAAATCTCGAATCAATGTGCGTTCCATCTATGCTTCCCTCCGAAAATTAGAGTCAAAAAAGGCGCAGCTTACGCCGCGCCTTCGTCCATCCAGTTGTCCTGTTTTGCCTTTAACCCAGAACACCCCGGCGACGCTTACGCGGCGTTGGGATCAGATTAGCGTTCGAATTACCGGCCCACAAAACAGGCATGACCTTTTTCCTTGATAGCAGTACTATAGCAAACATGCGGAATGGTGTCAAGGATTCGTTTTATTTTTATTCTCTATGCTGATTAAAAGCTGCGCCATCCATTCCAGCAGCAACGACAGGGCACCTGCCAGGAAGTAACCGACACCCAACCCAACAACGATGCCCACCAGCGCAAATATCCACCAGTACACACCCAA
>CAZBDC010000035.1:19520-35730 GCA_964490575.1 uncultured Anaerolineaceae bacterium
GTAGGTTATTACCCAGCAACACCATGCGATCGACAATTCCACTCGTCCTTTTGGGATCGTACAACATAAAAACCTCCTTCGATAGATATATTTAATCGATCGATATCCCTAACGATCATACCCTATTTCTAATGGTATAGATCATCCTTGCCGATAACATAGCAAGAATCCCTATAGCAGTCTGCTTTACTCTATGTTAAAATACCTTCCGCAATTATTCGGGAAAAGAAACTTTTACAGATTAGCCGATGTTGCAGCCGTGAGTGGTAGTGCCACTTGCGGCTGCAACATCGGCATAACCCAAAGATCCTTAAAAGAGAGGCAATTATGTATAAAACCCACACCTGTGGTGAACTGCGCGAAGCGCACGTTGGTCAGAAGGTAACCCTGGCCGGGTGGGTCCACCGACAACGCGATCACGGCGGTGTGACATTTATCGACCTGCGCGACCGCTTTGGAATCGTGCAAATCGTTGGCAATCCTGACAACAACCCCGGCGCACATCCGCTGGCGAATGCCCGCTCTGAATGGGTCTTACAGGTCACCGGCCTGGTCCGCCACCGCCCTGAAGGAGCCGAAAACCCAAACCTCCCAACCGGCGAGATTGAGGTCGACGTCCAATCCGTGGAAGTTCTCAACCCGGCTAAACCACTGCCCTTTGTGGTGAATAAGGATGAAGACGTGGACGAAAACGTCCGCCTTCGCTACCGGTATCTCGACTTGCGCCGCGAGCGAATGCAGCGTAACCTGCTTCTGCGGCACAAAGTGGTTAAGTTCATGCGTGATTATCTTGATCGCCAGGGGTTCATCGAGGTTGAAACGCCCATGCTTTTCAAGACAACCCCCGAAGGCGCACGCGACTACCTGGTTCCATCGCGCGTTCATCCAGGTCACTTTTATGCCCTGCCCCAATCGCCCCAACAACTCAAACAACTCCTCATGGTAGCTGGGGTGGAGCGGTATTTCCAGATTGCCCGTTGCTTCCGTGACGAAGACTTGCGCGGCGACCGGCAGCCCGAGTTCACCCAACTCGATTTGGAGATGTCTTACGTCCACCGCGACGATGTTCTCGCGATGGTTGAGAATCTCTTCACTGCCATGATCCCAGAAGTCGCCCCGAACAAACGCCTGCTTTCCTCCCCCTGGCCCAGACTGACCTACACGGAGGCAGTCGACCGTTACGGCACCGACAAACCCGATCTGCGTTTTGATTTGCGGCTTTACCAGGCCTCCGATATCTTCGTTACCAGTAGTTTCATGGTCTTCCAGAACACGCTCAAAGCCGGTGGAGTGATAAAGTGCATCGTCGTATCTGGCTGCGCCCAGTACACCCGGAAAGAAGTCGACGACCTGACTACCTTTGCCAAAGAGCAGGGTGCGAAGGGCCTGGCAACCCTGGCATTGACCGCGGAAGGCGTCAAGGGCACCGCTCAAAAATTCATCACCCCGGCGGAAGTAACGGCCCTGCAGGAACGCACCGGAGCCAAAGAGGGAGATCTGATCCTCTTTGTCGCCGACCATAAAGCTGTCGTTAATAAGACACTCGGCGCGCTGCGCCTTCTGTTCAGGGACCGGCTTCAGCTGGTGGATAAAGATCTGCTTGCGTTCGCATGGGTTGTCGATTTCCCCATGTTCGAATGGAACGAAGAAGATGCCAAATGGGACGCTGCCCACCATCCTTTTACCATGCCGCAGCTGTCCGACCTGGAAAAATTCGATACCGATCCAGGCTCAATCCTCTCCGACGCCTACGATATGGTTTGCAATGGTTACGAGATGGCATCTGGCTCAATCCGGATCCACCGCCGCGATATTCAGCTCAAGATCTTTCAACTCTTGGGGCTTAAAGAAGCAGAAATCCAGCAAAAGTTCAGCCACATGCTCGAAGCCTTCGAATATGGCGCGCCGCCCCACGGCGGCATGGCGCCTGGCATCGACCGGCTGGTCATGCTGCTGGCGGACGAGCCCAACATCCGCGAGGTGATCGCCTTTCCCAAAAACCAGGCTGCCCGCGACCTGATGGCTGACGCGCCCTCCGAAGCTTCCGAAAAGCAGCTAAATGAGCTGCACGTGCGGGTCGAACTGCCCAAAGACTAGCATCCGCCAGCCAAGGCACGATTTTTTCTACTTCGTTCCAGTCACTATTGAAAAAAAGCTTCTGTAATTCGCTCAACCAGCCCGGCCGGAAAAGATAACCCGTGCCGGGCGTTCAATTTCTGCATCAGATCACCACCCCAGTCCCAGGTTCGCCTGTATGCCCTCCGCAAATCCTCTTTAGTTAAACATGCGGTGCAGCCCTGGAATCGACGGTAGTTCTGTGGGGAAAGATCCACTTCCAGGCCTTTCGATGGGGTTAGCCAGTGCGCTGTTCTACCCTCATCCAGACGCACCAGCTTTAGTAATGTTCGCTGGGCAATATTGAGCAGTTCAAGAGCGCGCGCCATTTCTCCGCGGGCCAAGACATTCCCACCAAATAGCATCCAATTGATAAAATTGTTCGTCAAAAAACCAACGATCTCAGGTGTATCGCGTTCCAAAGGCGGCCCAACCAGTTCTTCCAGGCAGAGGGTCAGTTCACCCGTTCGGTCGAGCAATAGAGGCCCATCCAACGTTAGGAATCTGTCGATATCTTTCCAGGTACTCACGATTGCAATTTGCGAAGCCGGGTAAAAGTGAAACTCGCCCCGCACCAGGTTGTCATAAATCGCCGTGTAATGCCCTGAATCATCCGCAAAGAACAGCGCCAATGGGGCCACCTGGGCAGCCCACGAGCGCCTATCGAGCCGGGGTAGGTGCTCATCTGCAAAAAACAGGACGAATTCCACGTCCGAGAAACAGTCGCCTTCTCCCCGCGCAAAAGAGCCATACATCATTGCGGCAGTAACACGCTCATCGTTCTCACACAGCCTGCGCATCCGCTCAATTATTCTGATTTGATCCATTAAGAACCCACCATCTCATAGCGTCAGTCTTCTTCGATCTTCGAGCGGAGGTAACTCACCAGGTCAGCAATGGCGACCCGTTCTTGAATCATTGTATCCCTCTCGCGAACAGTGACCGTTTCGTCATCCAACGTTTGGAAGTCGATCGTGATGCAGAATGGTGTGCCAATCTCATCCTGGGCGTAATAACGCTTGCCGATGTTACCACGCTCATCCCAGGTGGCAGCAAACCGGCGAGAGACTTGATCAAACACCTCGCCCGCTTTGGCGACCAACTCTGGCTTATTCTTCAGCAGCGGGAACACTGCCGCTTTGTAGGGCGCCAGGGCTGGTTTTAACTGCAGCACCAACCGCTGGTTGGCCATATCCTCATGGTAAGCATCGCATAACGCCATCAGAAGCAGCCGGTTGAGGCCTACCGCCGGCTCAATTACATGCGGGATGAACTGCCGCCCGCTGCGCGGATCCGAATAGCGCAAATCGCGACCTGAATGTTGCGCGTGCTGGCCAAGGTCGAAATCGGTCCGGTAAGCAATGCCCCATAGTTCCTTAAAACCAAAGGGGAACTTGTATTCCAGATCATAGGTTTCACGGCTGTAATGGCTGCGCTCCCTATCAGAGTGGCGCCGCCAGCGCAGATTTTCAGCCCGGATACTTATAGATCTGGTGACAAAGTTCCACATCGCCGTGCGCCAATCCTCCAGGATCTGCTGCCAGCTGCTTGCCTCGGGGTCGAAGAAATATTCGATTTCGGCCTGCTCAAATTCTAAGGTGCGAAAAATAAATTGGCCGGTTGTAATCTCATTACGGAAACTCTTCCCAATCTGCCCAACGCCAAACGGGAGCTGCAAACGGGACGAATTGAGCAGATTGTGAAAATTCGTAAAAATGCCCTGAGCCGTCTCTCCCCGCAGAAAAACCGGCTGTTTCTCTCCCTCAACCACGCCAATCGCGGTCTCGAACATGATGTTGAATGCCCTGGGTGGGAAGATCGGGTTACCTTCTGGGCTAACGATATTTAACCGCTCAATTATCCCGGCCATTTCGGCCAGGGATAGATCTTCAACCACAATTTCCTCGGCCGGGGGGTGCCTGGCCAGCCATTCGGCGATCAGGTGGTCGGCCCGGTAGCGCTTATGGGTGACCCTGTCTTCAACCAGGGGATCATTAAACGCACCGACATGCCCTGATGCCACCCAGGTCTGCGGATGCAGGAGGATCTGTGTGTCGATCCCAATCATATCTTTTCGTCGCGTCACCAGTTCATCCCACCAAAGAATGCGGATGTTGCGCAGCAGTTCAGCGCCCAACGGCCCGTAATCGTAAGAACTGGCCAGCCCACCATATAATTCCGAGGTGGGAAACACAAAGCCCCTCCGCTTTGCCAGGGCAATTACTTTTTCCAGGGTTACATCAGGCGGTGTTTGGACCATTTTGTCTCCTCCAAAACCAGGCTGCGGAGGTTCGGTTGATCGGTTTAAATAAAATTCCCCGCAGCACTTATTGTGCCGCAGGGACGACAGCCCGGGCGTTATACCCGGTTCCGCTGCCGCGGTTCCACCCTGCTTCCCTGGCCCAGGATTGATACCGGGCCGGGCGCTCTGATAGTCAAATTTCGGCTCCCGCTTGCCAAAGGCGATCGTTGCCAAACTCTATTTTAATCCAGACGGTAGCTATTCGTCAATGACAGGCTGCTTCTCCCGATTCAGCAAACGGCTTACTGCCTCAAAAGGCGAGACCCGCCGTGTTTCCAGGCCCTCCAGCATACGTTCAAATACACCAGACTCAAGGCTGGCTCGCCAACGTTCCATCAGGGTATCCCGGAGCATCGCCTCCAACGTGTTGCGCAGGCGTTCTCGTTCGCGCCGCTGGCGCTCACCAGTTTGCTCGATGTGCAGCCGGTGTCGATTAATCGTCTCCACAACTTCATCCATATTCTGGATACCTGTCGAAGAGGTCAGGAGCACCGGGGGCAGCCAATCCGCCGGCTCAGGCAATCCCCCCGGACCGTACCGAACCGGATGAGCCATTTCCAATGCTGACTTCAATACACGTGCAGTTTGCTCGGCGCCTGGAAGATCACGCTTGTTTACCACCAAAATATCGGCAATTTCCAGAATGCCGGCTTTTATCGCCTGGATATCGTCGCCCAGGCCAGGCGCCTCGACTACCACCACTGTGTGCGCCAGCCTGGCGATATCCACTTCAGACTGGCCCGCGCCGACGGTTTCAATCAAAATGATCTCGAAACCGCCCGCGTCCAACGCCTGAGCAACTGAAGCGGTGGCGCGAGACAAGCCACCCAGCGCACCCCGCGAGGCCATTGAGCGGATAAATACACCTGGATCACCCGAAAGGTCGCGCATGCGAACCCGATCACCCAGCAGCGCCCCACCGCTGAAAGGGCTCGAAGGGTCGACCGCAATTACGGCGACTTTTCCAATCCCTCTGGTCCGGAAGGCCTTAGCCACCTGGTTCACAAATGAGGATTTCCCAGTACCCGGCGAGCCGGTCACCCCTACCAGATAAGCTTTTCCAGTATAAGGGAACAGGCCATCCAGGGCGGCCCGGCCTTTAGGCGTGTCGTTTTCCACCAATGTCAGCAGGCGAGCCAGCGCCAGCCGCTCTCCAGTTAAGACACCTTCGATCAGTTCCTGTTCACCGAACCGGTTCATTCAGCACAGCCTGGGCAATATCCGCCGCCATCTTCTCGGTTGACGAACCCGGCCCGTATACCTCTTTTACACCAGCTGCCTTTAGCGCCGGGATATCTTCATCGGGGATAATTCCGCCCAGGTAGACCAGTACCTGGTCCTGCCCATTCGCACGCAGCAGGTCGATCACCCGCGGAACAAGCGCGAGATGTGCGCCGGATAAAATTGAAAGTCCAACGACATCAACATCTTCCTGCAGGGCAGCCTCAGCAATCATCTCGGGCGTCTGGCGTAAGCCGGTATAGATCACTTCCATACCCGCGTCACGCAGCGCGCGAGCGACCACTTTGGCGCCCCGGTCGTGCCCATCCAACCCGGGTTTTGCGACTAACACACGAATTTTCCGTTCCATAAAACCATCCACTTTTAGAGCATGGTTGCCTGTGATTTTTTGCGTTTGTGAAGTATAGCACATTAATTGATTTTTCCTTCGTCTTCGGATATGATTGAACACGTGTCCGAAAAAATCCTGTTTATTTGCCAGTTTGCTTACATCATCTGGCCGCTTTTCGTCATCACTGCCCTGGCATATTCGTTCCAGTTCAGCCGCAGACGCGGGTGGCTGCGTTTACTCGGGCATAAGATCCATGCCAATTTGTTGTACACCTGGCTGGCCTTGTTTGTAGTTTGGTTGGTCACGCTGTTCGCTAAATCACCTTCCCCTACTCTGCTCCCAGAGCCCACAAATTCCATTCTGTTCTTCGGCGGCCTGGCATTATTGGTCTGTGTGGAATTACTCCGCCTTCGTTCACTTCCCAGGCGCATACGCGCTCGCATCGAACTGCACGAAGTTCAGGCGGTTGCCTATTTCCGCAGCCTGGCCCCAGACGAATTTGAGGAACTGGTTGCAGAAACCTATCGGGCGTTGGGATACGCTGCTAACCGGGTCGGTAAAAGCGGAGACCACGGCATCGATGTTGAGGTTCGCACGCCCAAAGGCGAGCGCTGGATCATCCAATGCAAGCGGTATCGCGACTCCGTCGGTGAAAGCACCGTACGCGAACTGTACGGCACTCTAATTAACGAAGGCGCCGAACGGGGTGTATTAGTAACAAGCGCCGACATCACCCTGCCTGCCGAAACGTGGGCAAAGGGAAAACCAATCGATCTGGTAGATGGCCCCGCCTTGCTTCGCCTGGTAGAGCGCGCCCGCCGCCGGGCTGAAGGCAGCCTGTTAGACCGTTTCACCAGCGCGTTGGCCAGCCTGTTTCAGGCGTCCCGCCGGCCCGCCGGGCTTTCAGGTGTCACGGCGCCGCGGCCAGATGGCGCAGCATTGCAAGTATCCTCTGCAGGGAAACCCATCACCGCATTCCCGACTCTTAACGACCGGGATGCATCTTCTCAGACACAGCCCGTCCGGGTACGCGCGGACAGACCAGGTTTTAATACAGCCGGCGGACAGGAAGACCGGCTTTCCTCCCCCCGGAGACTCTGCCCGGCCTGCGGTGCTCCGCTGGAGCCGCACCCT
This sequence comes from uncultured Anaerolineaceae bacterium, assembly GCA_964490575.1. GTDB lineage: Bacteria > Chloroflexota > Anaerolineae > Anaerolineales > Anaerolineaceae > DSYU01. The sequence goes on from CAZBDC010000035.1 coordinate 26,645, forward strand.
CAGCGACCGGGCCGCAACCTGTACCGCTGCACCCGTTATCCCTCCTGCCGGGTTGTGATCATTGGCTGAATGGGGATAGCGCGACCAAACAATCCAGCCCGGCATATGACTAGCACGATTTAAAATCAGTGATATGATTATTCTATGAATGAATTGACCCAGCGTGGTATCGCTGCACTCAAAGCCGGAGAGCGGGCAACCGCTCGCAAAATTTTACAGGCAGCAGTAAAGCAGAACCCAGAGGATACAATCGCCTGGTTATGGCTTTCGGGAGCCGTGGAAAATGACACTGAACGGGTCGCCATTCTCCGCCACGTCCAGCACATTGATCCTGGGAATGAGGCTGCAGCGCGCGGTTTGAGCCAGGTGCTTGCTCGCAATCCACAGGCTGCTGAATCAGCGCCAGAACGAGCGCAAAATGCCGAAACAGACGGTGGAGTCCCTGCAGTCGGTGCTGGTCTACGCGAATCAAAACGAACAGACCCGGAGCCAGCGCCGGGATCGACAGATAACTCATCTGCCCCACTTGCGGCGGATACTCAAACCATTGATGCAACCCAGGCAGCCGCAATACTTGCCGCGAAGCGCCGGAAGAAAGAAGCTGAAGATTCAATCGTCCGGGTAATTTTCCGGACGCGTCCATCGCTCGTCCAGGCCCTGGTAACCTTCTGGTTGTTCTTTTTTGGCACCATTGCCATTGGATTTCTCATATCAGGCAATCCAGGCCTGTCCGAAAACACCATTTTCATTTTCACCCTGGTTTATGGTAGTGTATTTGAATTGATTGTGCTCTATGTGGTGGTTCGTCGCTACCGCATGCAATATGAATTAGACAATCAACAGCTTACCCTGCCGTTCCGCGGGCGCCCGGTAAAAATCCCGGTAGGCGATATTTTTGGCGTGGAAGTCCGCCAATCATTGGCACAGAAAGTCCTTTCAATTGGCGATATCGCAATTGATACTGTGGCTGGCGGCGAATTGGCTCATCTCCGCATGCGCGATGTTCCAGATTGCCGCAAACGGGCAGATCAGATCCTGTCTTTGATGCATACGCCGTAAAACCGGGGCAAACATCGCCGATCGCGCTTTGTGATTACGGCGCCGCGCAACCACACGCGACCTAACCAGTAACTCCAGTATCAAAACAACAATTGGGCTACGCTTACCATTTCAATCAGCGCAGCCCAATTATTTACGAACAGTATATGGTATTTACTTGACTCGCTTGACCTGGATCGTCTTTGGCCGGGCTTCTTCAACCTTGGGCACACGCAGGGTCAGCAGACCATCTGACAGGTCCGCAGAAGCCTTGTTGGAGTCAAGCTGCTCGGGAAGCCGAATGACCCGGTAAAACCGTCCGGCAGGGCACTCGCGCACCAGATAAGTCTCACCTTCTTTGGATTGATCCTTTAATTCACCCTGAATCGTAACGGTTTCGTTCAGAATCTGGATCGACAGATCCTCGGCCTTCACACCCGGCATCAGAGCAGAGATGATGAAATCATCATCCTCTACCCTCACATTCACCGGAACATACACATCGCACTCGACTTCGGCCATATTCTCTTCACGATAAGACTGGGGCCAGTTTCGGCTGCGCACCAGACGACCACGGGGAGTTACATAAAAAGCCATTGTTTCCTCCTGTTGAACGGTTGGCTCAAATATTTACTCGATTGTCTAATTTATACCGCCCTTATATAGGAGATCCCTTAGCGCAACGTAAGAGAAACACATGCGATCTATATGATTTTTATCAGACGCTCTGGTGAAGAGAGCTAGTGTGATCATCAGGGTCAGGTCCAGCAGCGCCATCTCTCGGCCACATCATACATACGTTATACACAAACTTGTTTAACTAACGTTAACAAAATAAACTTGAAGAAAGGATTTAAATAGAATATACTGTCTATTGCAACTACTTTCAATTAAAAGAGGTTGCCAGAACTTCGCAGAATAATCTGCATAATTCTTATGCGTGCGACCAATGCCCAACCCAACTACGGATCGATCTGGAAAATCAATGCTAAATCAGAATGAGATTGTTCAAAACCTTCGTGCAAAAGGACACCGGCTGACCCCACAGCGGCTGGCAATCCTCCAGATCATCGAAGATGATGGCGGGCACCTTACAGCGCTCGAAATTTATCATCGCGCCAGCCGGCACCTGCCAGGGCTAACCGAAGCGACGGTCTATCGGACCCTGGATTTCCTGACCCGAAATGGTCTTTCATTGGTCGCGCACGTCGGCGATGGCCGGTTGGTATACGAGTCGGCTGCCCGCAAACACCACCACCTGATCTGCCGGGTTTGCGGCGCAACGGTCGAGATCGGGGTTGATGTGCTCGAGGATCTCAACAACCGTTTTTTGGAACAAACCGGGTACATAATCGACTGCTGCCATATGACCTTCTTTGGGTTGTGCCCGAATTGTGTAGATACGAATCATGCGTGAGGTCGCAGAATTATACGCACCGGATCATTATGTATCAAACGGAGGATGAGTCATGTTTCCACCCAGTGCAATGCATATCCCAGACGGTTTTCTATCCGCAGGTGTTTCGGTAGTATTCTGGGTTCTGTCCATCATATTCATTTTGACTGCTCTGCGGCGCGTCAACCGAGAGCTTGGTGAACGCGAAGTGCCGGTAATGGGCGTTTTGGCCGCCGCGATCTTTGCTGGTCAAATGCTGAATTTCACCGTGGCAGGCGGAACTTCAGGGCACCTGATGGGGGCAGCTCTGGCAGCCATCTTGCTCGGCCCCTGGGCAGCTATCCTCGTGATGACCGCTGTCGTTTCCGTTCAAGCGCTGGTCTTCCAGGATGGTGGCTTGCTGGTCTTGGGCGCGAATTTATTCAACATGGGCATCGTTGGCTCATTTGTTGCGTATTTTGTTTACCGGGTGGCGCTGCGGCTGGCGCGCGGGGCGACCTGGGGTATTTTTGCCGGCGGTTTTGTGGCCGCCTGGGTCTCGATCGTAATTGCTTCTTTGACCGTCGCGCTCCAGCTGGCTTTCTCCGGAATTTCGCCGGCTAACGTGGCAATCCCCGCCATGGGCGGCATTCATGCAGTCATCGGGCTTGGCGAAGGGCTGATCACTCTTGGCGCATTGACCTTTATCTATGCTGCCCGGCGCGATCTGCTTAAAATTGGGAAACCCCAACCAGGCGGCAGCCGTTGGGTATGGGCCGGCGGCCTGGTAATCACTGTTCTGCTGGCCGTGCTATCGCCACTGGCCTCCGCTTACCCGGATGGCCTGGAGTGGGTAGCCGAGCAAACCGGGTTCATCGATATAGCCCAAGATCCTACTTATACGATTATTCCAGATTACGTGATGCCCGGTATCTCGAACGAAGCGACCGCCACAATCCTTGCGGGAGTTGTCGGCGCGATCATCGTCCTGGGTGTAGCGCTTCTGATGGTCATTACCCGCCGCCGGCGCACCATTCAGGATACCCCCGAAGCCTCGGGGGATTAAACCTCTGCCAAATGACCTCTTGCGGCGTCAGCAAGCCGCCGCAAGAGGCCTGGCGCCCCAGAAAAATCATGCACATCCACTTTCTCGACCCCTACAAAGAGGGCACCAGCCCAGTTCACCGGCTCGATCCACGAGTTAAGCTCATGCTGGTGATCGCATTTATCCTGACCACCGCCCTGACTCCAACCGGCGTCTGGCCTGTTTATATCCTTCTGCTGACCCTGGCGGTATCGGCCGAGTTGCTCTCTGAGCTAGGAATAGGGTTTTACCTCAAACGAGCTTTGCTGGCAGTTCCATTCGTCATGGCTGCACTCCCGGTCCTGGTCACGCTTGAAGGCCCGGTACTGGCTAACCTTCCTTTCGGGCTTGCCCTGACTTCAACCGGGTTAGACCGGTTTATCAGTGTAGCTCTCAAATCGTGGATCTCCGTCCAGATGGCTATCCTTCTGGCCTCCACGACGCGGTTCCCTGACATTCTGACTGCCATGCGCGCCCTGCGGCTGCCACGACTACTGGTAGCGATCATAGGTTTAATGTGGCGCTACCTCTTTGTAATGGCTGACGAAGCACTCCGCTTAATCCGAGCCCGGCAGTCTCGCTCTGGCGAAAGCGAACTGGCCGGTCCACGGGCGGGCGGTAGTGTTGCCTGGAGGGCGCGTGTAACCGGTGGAATGGCTGGAAATTTATTCCTTCGCTCGCTCGAGCGCTCGGACCGCATTTACATGGCCATGTTGTCTCGTGGCTACGATGGCGAGGTACGAGCGCTCCCCCAACCGGCTATCTCCCCGGCCAGTTGGGGAACTTTGGCCGCTGGCCTGGCCTTGCTCGGCCTGCTATTAGTTATTGGTAATTTTTTGTAATCAAAAATGAGGGAACATATGAACCCGCTCATGGACCGCAGCGACTCGAAAGCCATCGCGAACAACAATGTGTTTGCCCTTCAGGATAATGGCCATAAACCGGCTGATCAAACCAGTCAAACCATCCAGGTCAAAGACCTTTCATTTGCTTACCCGGATGGACACCAGGCACTGAATGGCGTCAGCCTTTCATTGAGCCAGGGCGAGAAAGCAGCCCTGGTCGGTCCAAACGGGGCCGGGAAATCGACTTTACTGGTTCACCTGAACGGTATCCTTGAGAAACAGCGTGGATCGATTCAAATTTGCCAGACCGAACTGACCCCAAAAACAGTCGGCCGGGTTCGGGCAATGGTCGGGCTGGTCTTTCAATCACCAGATGATCAGCTATTTTCACCAACTGTATTCGATGATGTAGCCTTTGGTCCCATCTACCAGGGTCTCACACCTGCGCAGGTACGCGAGCGAGTGGAAGAAGCCCTGCAGATGGTTCACATGGAAGATTATGCTCGGCGGGTTTCTCACCACCTCAGTGTTGGCGAGAAAAAGCGCATCGCCATTGCAACCGTTCTATCGATGAAGCCCGAAGTGCTTGTTTTGGACGAGCCGTCAGCCGGCCTTGACCCGCGCGCCCGCCGCACCCTGATTGAACTGCTGCGAGAGTTGCCCCAGACAATGATCGTCGCCACACACGATCTGCCCCTGGTACGGGAACTGCTGCCTCGCACCGTGATCATGGACCATGGACAGATTGTTGCCGATGGCCCTACGACACAAATTCTCGCTGATGAACCCCTCCTCACCGCCCACGGATTGGAAATGCCCTGATTAACAGATTCGTGGGGCAGAAATTTCCATAATTTCAGTATAATTTGATCAACCCAGGATTTTATAGTGTCTGTTGGCCTGGGTTTTTATGGTAAGATACACGAGCTTATTGTTTTCGATATGCGTGGCTTGCCGCGCAGGTTTTATAATAGAAAAGCCAATCGGCTTTTGAGGTAATCTATGGACGACAGAATTACAATTATTGAGGGACCGCCACCGGTATTTGAGCCAATCGATGATGGATGGGCGCTTGGCCTGAACGAAGGTCCTTATCTCTACGATCTGGCTCTGACACGCCTGCGCACTTTTAACGGCCCGGCGCTGGTTGAGCGGTGTCACCGCGCCTGGAATAACCAATCGATCATTAATTTACATTACCGCAACGATATGGGCCTTGAAGAAACAGCCCCGATCATGGCCGCTCGCTCAATCGAGACCACCGAAGGGCATATGCTCATGCTATGGTGCCGCCGAAAACCTGAAGAGGTCGAAGAAGAACTGGATTTTGGCGACGACGAGGAAACTGACAACGATTCCTTATGACACTCAGCCTGCAATCGATTCGTGACCAATTCCCCGCCTTAAACCGCCCGGCAATCTTCTTAGATAATCCGGGCGGTACACAAATCGCCCGCCAGAGCCTGGAGCGGATTGTCGAATACTTGCGCGACACGAATGCCAACCACGGTGGGCAGTTCGCTACCAGCCGGGCTTCAGACGCGATCATCGAACGAGCCAGGGGCGAAATGGCAGCATTCCTGAATGCCAGCCAGCCAGAAGAAATCGTTCTTGGCCCCAATATGACCAGCCTGACCTTTCGCCTTAGCCGCGCCCTGGCACCCGAATTCAAGAAAGGCGAAACCATCGTTGTGACTCGCCTGGATCACGACGCTAACGTTAGCCCCTGGATGCGCATGGCTGAAGACCGCGAACTCAAGGTGCGCATGGTTGATTTTGATGTAGAGACCGGTCTGCTCGACATGGATTGCATGCGAGCCGCTCTTGAAACCGGCCCTCGCCTGGTTGCTGTTGGGTATGCCTCGAATGCCCTTGGCACGATCAACCCTGTACAGCAGATCGTTGAGATGGCGCACCAGGTGGGCGCCCTGGTCTATATCGACGCTGTCCAGTATGCACCGCACGGGCCAATCGATGTGCAGAAGCTTGGCTGCGATTTCCTGGTTTGTTCAGCCTACAAGTTCTTTGGCCCCCACGTCGGCGCGCTCTATGGTCGCCGCGACCTGCTGGAAAGCACGCGCGCCTACCGCGTCAGGCCGGCTCCGGCAGATGCTCCAGGCAAGTTTGAAACCGGCACAAATAACTTTGAAGGCATTGCCGGCCTGCTCGGCGCGTTGGAATACCTTGCCTGGGTCGGCGAAACCTTTGGAAGCGAGCAAACCGAACTCTTTCGTGAAGAGTACAGCGGCCGTCCCCTGGTTTTCAAACAGGCGATGAGTGCTGTCCGTTCTTACGAATACGAGATCAGCCGAAAGTTCCTGTCAGAACTGGAGACTGTGCCCGGCCTGCGCCTGTATGGCCCGGCCGACGTCCGTCACCTGGATCAGCGTGTCCCGACATTCTCATTTACGATTGAGAACCATTCAGCAGCAGAGGTAGCGCGGAGACTGGATGAACACGGGATCTACGTTTGGGATGGTAACTTTTATGCGATCAACGTCACCGAACGCCTCGGCCTGGAACACCCTGATGCGGGTCTCATCCGCGCCGGGGCGGTCCATTATAATACTTTGGAAGAGGTCGAACGGCTCGCAGAGGTATTAAGAGGAATATAGCCATTTCTGCCAGCTTCGCTGGCATGGAAGGCACCACCAAATGAACCGCACAAGATGATTGCCCGGCAAGCCAGGGATATCGCCAAACAATGGGTCATCGAAGAAGCCAGCCAGGTAGCAGGATTCCATGGAGCTTTTTTCCATGGATCAATAAACTGGCTTGCTGACGAAGCAATTTTGCCAACAGCTTCGGATGTAGATGTAATGATCGTTCTGGACGGTCCCGCCCCATTCGAAAAGCCGGGGAAGCTCCTTTATCAAGGCTTAATCATTGAGGCCACCTATCTGCCGGCCGAACATATCCACTCAGCCGAGCAAGTGCTGGGTCTTTCACATCTGGCAGGAAGCCTGAGAGGAAACAGCATCATCGCCGATCCTACCGGGCATTTAAGCATGATCCAGGCCGGAGTATCCAATGGCTATACGAATCGGGCCTGGGTCATCAGGCGCTGTGAGCACGCCAGGCAGAAGGTGCTTCAAAACCTGCAGTCACTGGATCGGGTTGTCTGTTTCCACGATCAAGTCATCGCCTGGCTTTTTGGTGTTGGAGTGACAACCCACATTCTTTTGGTGGCAGGCCTCAAGAACCCCACCGTGCGCAAACGTTACCTGGCGGTGCGTGAGCTATTAGCCGAATACGGCCAAAGTGAATTTTACGCGATTCTGTTGGAGTTGTTGGGCGCCACCCACATCAGCAGAGCGCGGGTGGAACACCACCTGACCGGGCTGGAAGCTGTGTTTGATGCTGCGCTCGAGATCATCCGATCACCCTTCCCCTTCGCGGCGGATATCAGTCCGCTTGCCCGCCCGGTTGCAATTGATGGCAGCCGCCAGTTGATCGAACGTGGCGATCATCGAGAAGCGGTGTTCTGGATCGCAGTGACCTATTCGCGCTGCCAGAAAGTGCTGTTCCAGGATGGCCCGGCAGGAAGCAGCGAGTTATACGATCCCGGTTACCGGGCCTTGCTGGCAGATCTGGGGATCCATTCCCCCGCCGACCTGCAACAGCGCCGCCAACAGGTGCATGATCTGCTGCCCTGTATCTGGCAGGTAGCAAATTCAATCATCGATACAAACCCAGACATCTCTTAAACCCTGGACCCTCCCTGTCAATTATCTTGACATGGTAAGGGACAGGCGGCGAACTTCTGCCTTCCCCTTAGCACTTATTTAAACCCTGAACCCTCCCTGTCGGGTAAGGGAGGGTTCATAAAAAGGGAGGGTTGAGATGAAGATGAATTGGAATAAAATTTGATGAGTTCTTATAAACTTATCTAGGGATGGGGAAGAACATCCAAAGGTTTGTCATCTACGATTATACCAGGTTATAACTAAAATACAACTACCTGGCATAAAATACCTGATAACAAAATTGCAAACTGGAATCAACAGAACGGCTTGTGCTAAAATATCTTTATTCATGCAAACAACCATGCTCAAGTATCGCTCCTGGGATTTCCGGGTATCAAAAACATGGCAATGGTCCAGCATCATCGTCCCATTTATTACCACGCGCCTGGCCTGGGCGCTGATCGCCCTTTTTACGCGGGGCAACTTGCCGGTTAATCCCACTTATGCCGAGTATGCACAGCGAGGTTATTTTCTTTCCCGTTTTTTCTTGATCGACATCTGGTCTCACTGGGATGGGCGCTGGTATTTCTCCATCGCCAAGCATGGCTATTTACCACCCGCAGAGATTACTGAATCCTTCTCCAACCTGGCTTTTTTTCCACTATACCCTTACCTGGCACGGGCAACCGGCTGGTTAGGGATACCGCTCCCAGACAGTGTACTGCTCCTTTGGGGCATAATACTTTCAAACCTGTTCTTTCTGGCTGCCGCGGTGCTCCTCCACCAGATCGCTACCCATCATCTGGGCTTTGATCCGGACCAGGCCCGCCGGGCAGTGGTTTTGATGTTCGCCTTTCCCAGCGCATTCTTCTTCTCTTCCTTTTATCCCGAGAGCCTGTTCCTGTTCCTGACTGCCGCCGGATTTTTCATGGGGCTGACCGGTCGCTGGGCCTGGGCCGCCGTCTGTGCTGCGCTTGCGCTGGTTACCCGTCCACAAGGAGGGCTGGTTGCGCTGTCAATCGCCTGGCTATACTTCGAATCACATGGCTGGAAACCGC